>DATMKU010000269.1:0-5321 GCA_035570935.1 Allostellaceae bacterium | reverse complement strand
GCTTGTACTTCGCGCTCCGTGACTCGTGGATTTCTGTCAATCCACCCGACTAGACAGTCGCAAAGGCGTTCAACGTACAGCTTATCAAGCATGGCAGCCTCTATCTCATTTAGTACAGAACCTTCATGCAGTGGCCTGTAGTTCTTACGAAACTGCTCCTCTATTCCATCGATCACAACACCTTCACGAAATTCGATCACACTATCCAGGTGCTGGGCGTTGAGGTCAGGTTCAATGTGAAGATCGTTATCGAATAGCGCAGCGTGGATCGTCTCGTTTACATGAACGCCACGATACTTAGCATCGAACCATCGTAACAGCTCACGAATCGTTACCTGACCGACGGGTTTTTTATTCTTTAGATACTTAGCTATCTCCGCGAATCGTTTGTGCCCCTGACTGCCCGAGACTCTTGGGCGTAAGCGTAGATGCGCCATCTCAAGATCGTGCGCAGTTTGCAAGTTGAGCCAGAACTCAGCGGATGTTCCAAACCGCCGCGCGAGCAAGATCGCCGTCTCGGCGGTTATGACTCGCTCGCCCGCGACGATCTCGCTGATGCGGTTTGAGGGGACGCCAAGCTCGCGGGCGAGCGCACGTCCCGATAAGCCGAGCGGCACCATGAATTCCTCGCGCAACACCTCGCCCGGGACCACCGGCCCAATCCGCTCCGTGGTTGCGACATCCGAGAAATCCACCGCAGCGATATCCTCAGCGCGTATGCTCACCTTCACCTCTTAATGGTAGTCGACGACCTCTACATCGTAAGCGTCGCTGTCTCGCCATACGAAGCAGAGGCGCCACCGGTCATTGATGCGAACGCTGTACTGTCCTGTCCGATCGCCCGTTAACGCTTCTAGACGATTGCCCGGTGGATTTCGCAGGTCGTCGAGCCTTGTGACCGATGCTAACATTCGGAGTTTGCGACGAGCCACCTTCGCCAAATCCTCCGAGAAGCTTCGCGGCACCCGGTCCACCCAAATCGCCGCCGTGCGTTTGTCTGCGAAGGACCGGATCACACTCTGATACGTGTTACGTATCAGGCTGAAATTCAAGGCGGGTCAACGCGCATAGGTCGCGAGTGCCAAGACCCCATCGGTTGGGGTCACGGCTCGTGGCGCGGTCGCCGACGGCTCGCGCGATCGTCACCAGGAGGGCAGCAACGAAGCAATCCCGATTTATGCAGGGAAGTTGCGAACTCGGGATCATAGGCGCTGCGCGCGCAGCGCCGCGGATTGCCGTCGACTGCGGTTATTTCTTGCCGACCGGGACCGGGATGCCCGGGATCTTGACGTTGACCGCGCCGAGGTGGTTGCGGCTGGTGAAATAGAGGGTTTTCCAGTCGGCGCCGCCAAAGGCGAGGTTGGTCGTGGCCGGGGCGCCGTGCACGATGCGGCCCAATTTTTTGCCCTTGGGGTCAATGATCCACAACCCGCCGGCGCCGCCGCAATAGACATTGCCATCGACATCGACCTTCATGCCGTCGGGGACGCCGGATTCGGCGCCGCGCAGATCGACATAGACGTGGTCAGAATGCTTGGCGAGCGTGCCGTTGGGCGCCACATCAAAGGCGCGGATGTGGCCACGGCGCGAATCGTTGATGTAGAGCACGCTCTCGTCGGGCGAAAAGGCGAGGCCGTTGGGCACGATGAAATCATCGGCCAATAGGGTTAGGGTGCCGAGGTCGGGGGTGACCCGATAGACGCCGGAAAAGGTCAGATCCCATTGGTTGGGTGCGTTGGGGCTGGTCCACGGATCGGTGAAATAGATGCAGCCGTCGGATTTGACGACGACGTCGTTCGGCCGGTTGAGCTGCCGGCCCTGAAAGCTGTTGGCGACGACGGTGATGCTGCCTTCCGCCTCCTGTCGGGTCACCCGCCGCGAATCATGCTCGCAGGCGACGAGCCGGCCCTGCAAATCGCGGGTCAGGCCGTTGGCGCGGTTGGTCGGCTCCAGTAGCAACGATACGCCCTTGCCAGGCTCGTATTTCATGCGCCGGTTGTTGTGGATGTCGCTAAAGACGAGATGGCCGGCCTCATGCCACCACAGCGGCCCTTCGGCCGGGCCGTGCGGCCCGCCAAAACCGTCGGCCAACTCCTGGATCGGCTGTGCGGTCGCGATGATCCGGTCCAGCTCCGGCGCCAATTGCTCGATCCGTTTTGCACTTTCGGCCATAGCGTCCCTCCTGTTTTGTCGATGCACTAAATCCCCGTGGCCGAGCTCATCCCCGCCAACCACGACATCACACCCGATTGCGCTTGAAGACGTGGATGGCCGGGACGAGCCCGGCCACGGCGAAAGGCAACGACTTATGTGGGCGCCAGTCTGCCCGGAGCGAGTCCGGGCAGACCTGGGCAGTAGCGGTTGGTGATTTACGCCTACGCGCCCTGATAGAGCGGGCCGCGGATGATCTGGCCGGGCAACGCGTCGGTCAGTTCGCCCTTGTCGAGCAGCACGCTGCCATTGACCACGACGTAGTCGATGCCGACTGCGTCGCGCTTGACCTGCACACCGCCCGCCGGCATTGAGGCGACCGGCTCGCGCGGCTTCGACGCGATCGTGTCGGGATCGAAGACCGTGATGTCGGCGACCTTGCCGGCGGCGATAAAGCCGCGATCGGTAATGTCGTGCATCAATGCGGTCTTGCCGGTCAGCCGATAGACTGCCTCTTCAAGGGTCATCACCTGCTGTTCGCGCACCCAATGACTCAGCAGATTCGTGCTGGTCTCATGCCGGTCGGCGGTGTGCGGCCGGCCGCCGCCGTCGCTGGTGCCGATCACGGTGAATTGCGAGCCGAGGATGTGCTTCTGCGTCTTCGGATCATGGTTGCGGTCGATCGCCTGGAAGCAGGTCTGCAAATCCTCATCGAGCGACAGATCGAGGAAGGCGTCCATAATGCCCTTGTTCTGATCCTTAGCGATCTGCTCGATGCTCTTGCCCTCCAGGTGCCGGTTCTGCCCCTTTGTCGTCATAAAGACCTCGACGAGGTCCCAGCGCCGGTTGAACAGGCCGCGGGCGCGGCCGCGCCGATCGGTCATCCCACCTTCCTGAGCGACCGTGCCCTCGACCGCCTCGGCCGACATCGCCTTGCGGATCTCCGGGTCCCGGAACGCGCGCATTCTCTCCTGGTAGGGCAAGGCCATGACCCGATCCCAAGTGGGCATGCCGCGGAAGAAGCCCTCGGGATGGGTGATGTCCTCGTCCTGCGGGACGTTGAGGCCGCGCTGCAGATCAAAGATCGCGCCGGCGACGGTAGAGAGGCACGAGCCGTAGCAGCGGGCACCGCTCTTAAACCCGTCCTCGAGCCATTTCAGGTGCTCGACCCATTCATCGGGGTTGCCGATCGGATCCGACATCAAGTTGTAGATCGACGGCCGCCCGGTCCGCGCCGCGAGTTCGCGGGCGACCTGCCGGGTCTGCTTGGTGCCGCCGGGGGCGCCGCCGGCGACCTGGAACACGCCGGTGCCGAGCTCGCCGAGCACGCTCGCAAGCGCCCAGCGCTCCTCGTCGTTGCCGACCCCGGCCGGGTCGCCGCGATCCTTGGGCGCCGTCGAAAACCCGAGCGCGCCGTCATGCATCGCCTCGCGGATCAACCGCTGCATCGCGGCCATCTCCTCGGGGGTCGCCTGCCGCTCGGAGGCGGCCTCGCCCATCACATAGCGGCGGATGCCGGAATGCCCGACCAAGGTGCCGACATTGATGCCGCGCTTCTTGCCAAGCGCATTCAGATAGTCGCCGACCGATTCCCAGGTCACGTCGACCCCGGCCTTCAGCACCGGCAGCGGAATCTGTTCCGCGTCGGAGAAGAATTCGAGATACCACTCGCCGTCGCCTGGCCGGACCGGGGCGATGACCTGCCCGCACTGGCCGACGATGACGGTGGTGTGACCGTTGTGCACCCACGAGCCGCAATAGGGGTCCCACACGGCCTGCGGGTCGAAATGGGTATGGTGGTCGATAAAGCCCGGCGCGACGACGCGGCCCGCGGCGTCGATGGTGCGCTTGGCGGCCGAGCCGGCGTACTTGCCAACCCCGACGATCTTGCCGTCCTGCACCGCCACATCCGCGGCAAATGCCGGCTCGCCGGAGCCGTCCACGACGCGCCCGTTTTTGATCAAGAGATCATACGCCATGTTTCTTTCTCCTCATTGCCCCGCTCGGTCCGAGCCGAGGGCCGTCGCCGCGGGCCCTTTCCCACCGGGGCCTTGTGACCCGCCTTTTCAGCCTTAGCAAGCTGCAGGCAGGATGCTACGCCTCGCTGTCCGGCCCAGCAACATTTTCCCATAAAAACCGATACGCTGCGTAATATTCATGCAGTCAATTCATTTGTGCTATGCAATTCGTTCATTCGGGAGTTGTTCGGGTCGCTCGCGTTGGGTGGCCGCGGCGGTGGTACTCGATATCCATGCAGCTTCGGATTGCCCTACAAGAACCGCTGCAAAACGAGGGGAAAACCCGTGATCGCTATCTGCTGCCGCAAAATCATGCTACGGCTTCGCATCGTCGGCGCCGCCGTGGCGCTCGCCGTGACAGCCGCCGGCGCGCCTTTCGGGCATGCCGTCGCGGCGGAAAGCCAGGTAATCGAAATGCCCGACGGGCTGAAATATACTGACAACAAGATCGGCGACGGAGCTGTCGCAACTGCCGGCAGCAAAGTCTCGGTCCATTATACCGGGTGGCTGTCGAAAGACGGCGCCAAGGGCGCCAAATTCGACAGTTCGCTCGACCGCGGCCAGCCGTTCGACTTCACCCTCGGCGCGCATCAGGTCATCGCCGGCTGGGACGAGGGGGTCGCCGGCATGAAGGTCGGCGGTGAGCGCACGCTCGTCATCCCGCCCGAGCTCGGCTATGGCGCGCGCGGCGCCGGCGGGGTGATCCCGCCTAACGCGACCCTGATCTTCGACGTCCAGCTGCTCAAGGTGCAGTAGCCCGCGGCGGGTCGCGGTAATCTCTCGGGGATAGCCGGCGGCGGCGAGACCGGCGGGTGGCGGCTTCAGCGCTTTTACGGCTGTTGACGGGAGGGCCATCCCGGCGCCGCCGATTACGGATCACACGATGACCCGCGCACTGATGTTGCAGGGGACGGGATCGGATGTCGGCAAGTCGCTGCTGCTGGCGGGGATGGCGCGCGCCTTTACCCGCTGCGGCTTGCGGGTGCGGCCGTTCAAGCCGCAGAACATGTCGAACAACGCCGCGGTGACGCAAGACGGCGGCGAGATCGGCCGGGCCCAGGCGCTGCAGGCACGGGCCTGCGGCGTCGCCGCCAGCACCGACATGAACCCGGTGCTGTTGAAGCCCCAATCGGAATTGGGCGCGCAGATTGT
>DATMKU010000268.1:0-7071 GCA_035570935.1 Allostellaceae bacterium | reverse complement strand
GGGCAATCGAGGATGATGCGGATGCAGTTTGGCCTGTTCGGCAGCGCGGCGGCGCGGCGCGCCAAGGGGCCTGAAGAGGCCGAGTTCGACAGCGCCGAGGGTTTCCGCGACTTTATCGAGTACAATGTCGAGGCCGAGGCGCTCAGCTTTCACAGCAGCTTTGTCGTCGAGCACCATTTCACCGGCTACGGCCAGGTGTCGGCGACGATCAACCTGTTGACCTGGCTCGGTGCGCGCACCCGCCGGCTGCGCCTTGGAACGGCGGTCATGGTGTTGCCGTGGCACAACCCGGTATTACTGGCCGAGCAGGCGGCGACGCTCGATCTGTTGTCGGGCGGCCGGCTCGATTTTGGCATCGGCAAAGGCTATCGCTACAACGAATTCGCCGGCTTCTGCGTGGCCATAGACGAGGCCGATGCGCGCTTTGACGAAGCGCTCGGCGTGATCGTCAAGGCGTGGACCGCCGATGAGCCGTTCTCCCACCGCGGCAGGTACTGGCAATTCGACGAGATTGTCGTCGAGCCGCCGACCGCGCAACAGCCGCATCCGCCGATCTGGATGGGTGCCGGCAGCGAACGCTCGATCCGCCGCGTCGCCGCCCAGGGCTACAATCTGCTGCTCGGGCAATACGCGTCGCCCGGCGACGTGGCGAACAGCATCGCGATCTACCGATCCGAGACCGAGGCGCAAGGCCGCCCATTCGACCCGATGCAGGTTGCGGTGACGCGCGCGTTTTTTGTCTGCGACAGTCAGGCGGAGCGCGCAGCCGCCATGGAGCGCCGGCTCGCCAATCGGTTGCGCCAGCTGAAACTCGCAACGACGCCCGACGGCACCGTGCATGGCGGACCCGACCGCGCCACCGGCGATCCGCAGGCGGTCAACGAGGCGAGTGCGATGTACGGCAATCCCGATCACATCGCCGAACGGCTCGAACAATTGCGCGCCGCCGGCGCCGGTTACGTGCTGGTCAACGGCGGCGGCTCGGGCGGCGGTGTGCGCGGCCGCTTGAGCCTGCGCCGCTTCGCCCGCGAAGTGATGCCGCATTTCATCGACGCAGCGCCACAGCGCGCGGCGGTCTGATAGGCGAGGCCAATCCTAGGCTCTGTTTTTTTCGCAGTCCGGTCGGCACCGTCACCGCCGAAGCTTGGAATACGCATCGGGTAAGAGACGCGCGAGGCGCTCGCCCCAGGCGGCTTGACCCGCCGGCTCGGCGATCAAATCCTGGCGGATCTCGATCTCCACATGCGGCAGCCCGCGGCGTTCGCCATGGACGGGTACCGTAAAATCGGTCAGATCGGTCACGCGATAAGGCTCGTTTTCGCCGACAGTGAGATCGCCCTCGGCGCGCAGCAGCTCGAGCAGTGGGTGGGCGAGGCGAGCATCGCGGTTGAACAGCACCCCGACATGCCATGGCCGCGGCACCCTTCTGAACACTGGGGTGAAGCTGTGCAACGCGATCAGCACCGAGACGCGGCCCTCGGCCGCGCGCCGGTCGAGCGCGGCGGCGATGCCGTCTTGATAAGGGCGGAAGATCGCATCCCGGCGCGCCGCCCGGTTGGCTTCGCTCAGATTGCGATTGCCGGGGATTTCGGTGTCCTCGCTGATCTCGGCAATCGAGCTTGGCGCCGACGGGTCGCGGTTGCAGTCGATGACGAGCCGCGAATAGGTCTGCGCGATCAGCGCCGCATCGAGCGCCGCCGACAGCCGCTGCCCGACTTCAGCAATGCCGATGTCCCAGGCGATATGGCGACAGGTGTCGGGCTCAGCCAGCCCAAGGCGTTCGAGCCGCCGCGGGATCGCCCGCCCGCCATGGTCGCACGTCAGGAAGAAGACCGAGGCGCCCGTTTCGTTGACGAGCGTGGCCGGCTGCGGTTCGTCCGGGTCGAGCAAGGGAGGGGTCATGGAGCCGCGGAACCGAACGCGATTTTCGCGGGAGGCCGCCGGTAGGAGCGCTCGCCCCGGATTCCTGCTTCAGCGCGGATCAAGAAATCGGTCGCGGAGCAAAAAACGAAAGTTGCATCGGCATCGTGGGTGCTTCGAGACGCGTCCTTCGGACGCTCCTCAGCATGAAGCAAGTTCTTGATGGAACTCAGGGAATTCCTCATCCTGAGGAAGCCGCGGAGCGGCTGTCTCGAAGGGACGCAGGGCGCCGGTCCAGCCATTTGCCTCACACGCGCTTCAGCGGGAATGAGGACACCACAGTCGGATGAGAGGGAGAGCAATTCAATAAATCTCGGCGTAGTGGGCACAGAGTTCCGCCGGAGAGAAGCCGGCAACCTTCTCGGCCTCGACCCGCTTGAAGCGCAAATAGGCGTCGCGGTGCAATGGCCCGAACCATCGGCCGACGGCTTCGGTGGCCTCGAGATTGTCGAGCGCCTTGTCGAGCGTTTGCGGCAATGAGGCTGGTTTCGCCTCGGCTAGCGGCAGCGGCAATGAGCGCCGGATGCCGTCGGCGCCGGCGAAAAGAATAGCACCCAACGCCAGATAGGGGCTTGCCGTGGCATCGCAGGCGCGGAATTCGAGGTTGAACTGGCGCGCGATGTCGTGCCGGCTGTCCGCCGCGAACACCGGGGCGACGCGCAGGCAGGCGCCGCGGTCCTGGCGCAGCAAATCGATCATCGTCGGCGCCCAGGCATTCGGCACCAAGCGAAGATACGATACCGGGGACGGCGCGGTCACGGCAGAGATCGCCGGCAGATGATGCAGAATCCCGGCGGCGAAGTGCTGCGCCGGTTTGCCGAGGTCCATCGGTTCGCCGGGAGAATAGGTCGCCGGATGGCCGCCGCCGTCCCACAGGCTCATATGGATGTGGACGCCGCTGCCGACATTGTCGGGCAGCGGTTTTGGCGAAAAGATCGCGCGATGGCCGAGACGGTGTGCCGCGGCGCGCGCCATCTCGCGGGTGATGACCGCGTGGTCGGCGGCAACCCGCGCCGGCTGCGGCGCCACTGTGACCTCGAACTGGCGCGGCCCGTATTCGGCGAGAAAGCTGTCCGGCACCGGACCGGCGGCGCGCAGGGCGGCGATGAACGTCTCTCCGAAACTGCCCTGACGGCGAAAGGCGCCGAGCGCATAGGCGTCGCCTGGTCGATCCTCGATGCCCGTATAGAGAAATTCCTGCTCGAACGCGGCGACGAGATGGAGGCCTGCCGCGTCCTCCAATTCATGCACGGCACGGCGCAGAAAATCGCGCGGGCAGCATTCCCAAGGTTTTCCGTCGGTGGTGCAGATGTCGCCCAAAAAGAAATGCTCGATCGCCGAGCCGTCGGCGAAATCGACCCGCACCTCGGCTGCGGGGTCGGGCACGATCATCAGATCGCCGGCGGTGCCGAAAGGCGTGTCCCAGATCGGCCCCGCCGGCGACATCATCAAGTTGCTGCCAGTCCAGCCAATCCCCTTTTTGAGCCGCCCGGGCAATTCGCGCGCCGGAAAGCCCTTGCCGCGCACATGCCCCGAGATGTCACAGGTCGCGACAAAAACCAGCTCTTCGCGGATCATCGGACCCCTCGCCATCCGACCCGGCGGGGCGGCGTGCAGCGGTCGATGCCGTAATCCGCCGGAAAGTGGAAGACGCCGACCTGCATGTCATTTCCTCTGCGCGCCGGAACGATATCCCTTAGGATGGCAGAATTCCGTATGCTCGACCATGGGAGAGAGCCATGCCGGTCGCGTCCGTCCGCGGTGTCGACATCAATTACGAGGTGTTGGGCAGGCACGGCCCGTGGGTCGCGTTGCAGCCGGGCGGGCGGCGCGCGCTCTCCGGCGTCAAGCCGCTCGCCGAGAAATTGGCCGAAGCCGGCAACCGGGTGCTGATCTACGACCGCCGCAACTGCGGCGCTTCGGGCGTGTCGTTCACCGGCGATTCCGAGAACGAGGTCTGGGTGGAGGATTTGCGCGAGCTATTGATGCAACTCGACGCTCTGCCGGCGTTTATCGGCGGCAGCTCGTCGGGTTGCCGGCTGGCCCTGCTCTTGGCATTGCGCCATCCGGCGGCGGTATGCGGACTGCTGCTGTGGCGGGTCACCGGCGGTCCCTATGCGGCCGAGCGCCTCGTGCAAAATTACTACAGCCAATACATCGACATGGCGCAAAAAGGCGGCATGGCGGCAGTCTGCCAAAGCGAGCATTTCAGTGAGGTCATTGCCGCCAACCCGACCAACCGCGCCCGCCTGATGGCGGTCGAGACCAAGGATTTCATCGCCCTGATGGAGCGCTGGCGGCGCAGCTTCAATCAAGGCGCCGATCACCCGGTCATCGGGTTGAGCCCGACCGAATTGCGCTCGATGACGATGCCGGCGTGCATCGCCCCCGGCAACGACCGGGTGCATCCGCGCGGCCCCGGCCAATCCGCGCACCGGTTGTTGTCAAATGCCGAATACCATGAGGTGTTGACCGAAGACCGCCCCGACCAGGACGTCGCCACCGAAGACTGGGCGAAAAAGGAAGGACTCTTGGCCGCGATCTTTATCGACTTCCTGCGCCGCCAGCAGCGCGGCTGAGGCGAGGCGTTGAGGCAGAGAGAGGGATCCCGAACCTAATGCTCGCGGCGTTCACAGAGCCGCTCCAGCTTGTGCATGCGACGGATATATTTGAAATACCGGTTCATCGATGGCCGGAGGGATTTACGGTCGAGTTCAAAAGGACGCTTCCGTCCAAGAAGGATCGGCCTGACCCCTGGCTTTCTGGTCAAGGCAGCATCGGAGATCGCGCTGTGTAATGTCCTGGTCGCTCTCAGCCATTTTAGGAACCAATTCGGAGCGCCGGATGCGCAGAATACGGCATCGAAGTAGAGATGAGCTAAGGGGTTGAACCCGGAGGGCTCGCGCAACAGGTAGCTCCGTCGGCGCCGGCGCGAAGACGGCGCAGAGCAGCCGGCAAAGTAGACCCGGGTGGCCGGGACGGGCCCGGCCACGGGTTCCCTCGGTTATTCGGCCGCTACCGGTTCCTTGACGCCGAAGCTTGGCGTGTCGGTGCGGTCGGCAAGCGCTTCGGGGCCCTCGGTCGGCAGGTTTTCGAGCCAGTTGATCCCGGCGTCGATGTCGTTCTCCCACATCGCACGCGGCATCTCGTACAGAAATTCCACGCCGTAGCCGTTGGGGTCGTTGATGTAGACGCTGTGCGTCACGCCGTGGTTGACGCGCCAGTTGAACTTGACCCCGCGGCTCTGCAGAAAGGCGAGCTGGCGCTGCCACGCCTCGCGGCTCGGCATGGTCAGTGCGACGTGGTTGATCGCGACCTGGCTGTTGGACAATACCCAGTTGGCGGGCGGCGGCAGGTTCGGGCTTTCGACCAGCGCCACGGTATGGTGGGTCAATTGCCCGTCATTGACGGCGCTGTAGAACCGCATCTTTGGCGGGTTCGGCCGATCGGCCCGCGGGTGCAGTTCGCCGACCTGCTTGAAGCCGACGATCTCGGTCCAGAATCTGTGCGACTCGTCGATGTCGCGGACGTTCAGCACGAGATGGTTGATGCCGGACGGGCTGACTGCCTCGGCTGGAGCCGCGGGTCCATCGGAGATTGAGCTTGCCATCGTAACGCTCCCAGATTGCACGGATCAGCTGTAACCCCGCCGGCCCCACAGCGCAAGTACGGCCACGTCAGGTTACCGCTTCCCTATCTATGTCGCGCACACCTCGTGCGGTAGAGTGGCGCCGCATACGCCGCGCGGCGGGGGAATGGAGTTCGGCATCCTCGTTGCGGCTCTATTGCCAAGAGGTCGTGGCGCACTTCAAATGAGCGTGGCGACGCCGCCAGAAGAGGAGTTCGGCTGATGCCATTGTCGATCCGCCCGCTGAATCCGGTTTTTGCCGGCGAGGTGACCGGTGTCGACTGCCGCCGGCCGCTTGGCCGCGGGGAGGTCGCAGCGATCGAAGCCGGCATGGACGAATACGCCGTCCTGGTCTTTCCCGAGCAGGAACTGTCGGACGCCGAACAAATCGCCTTTACTCGTCATTTTGGCGAGCTCGAGCGCAACTCGAGGGCGGGCCACATCCGCAAGAACGAGGATCATCGGCTGGGCCCGGGCATTGCCGATTTCTCGAACCTCGACAAATCGGGCGCCCTGATGTCGGCGGAGGACCGGGTGTGGTTCTTCAAGCTCGCCGACCGGCTGTGGCATTCCGACAGCTCGTTCCGCCCGGTCCCGGCCAAGTATTCGCTATTGTCGGGCCGGGTCGTCCCGTCCTGGGGCGCCAACACCGAATTCGCCGACATGCGCGCCGCTTATGACGCGCTCGACGAGCGCACCAAGAGCGAGGTCGAGGAGCTCGTTTGCGAGCATTCGCTGATCTATTCGCGCGAGGCAATCGGCTTTACCGAACTGACGCCGGAAGAGGTCGAGGCGTTTCGGCCGGCGCGCCAGCCCTTGGTCCGCACCCACCCGGTGACCGGGCGCAAATCCTTGTTTCTCGCCGCTCATGCCGGCGCAATCCTCGGCTGGACGATCCCCGAGGCGCGGATGTTCCTGCGCGATCTCTGCGAGCACGCGACGCAGCGCGAATTTGTCTACTCGCATCAATGGCGGGCGAATGACCTCGTCATGTGGGACAACCGCACGACGATGCACCGCGCCCGCCGCTTCGATATGAGCGAGGTGCGCGACGTGCGCCGCACGACCTTGGCCGGCGACGCGGCTTTGATCGAGCAGACTGCCACCTGATGACGGGTCCAACGCGATCGGTTGAACCGTCACCCCCGCGAAAGCGGGGGTCCAGAGCTTGCCCTTGGTTCGAACACGGGGGCCACCGCTGAAGCGCTTGCGGCTCTGGATTCCCGCTTTCGCGGGAACGACGAAGAATAGGGTGTTGGGCGGCCCTGATGGGTATGTCAGCAATCGTTTGAGGAGCAAGCCCATGGCACAGCGCCAGAGCGTCAATTTCCCGGGGTTCTCGCATTCGAACCCGATCCCGAACGCGAGCCGGATCGGCAATATCATGATGACGAGCGTGATCAGCGGCGTCGATCCCGGCACCCGCAACCTGCCATCCGAACTCGACGGCCAGGTCGCCAATCTGTTCCGCCACATCCGCAGTGCCGTCGAGGCGGCAGGCGGCAGCCCGGACAACATCATCA
>DATMKU010000267.1:0-14713 GCA_035570935.1 Allostellaceae bacterium | reverse complement strand
GTCGCGATCGTGTGCTCCCAGTAGCGCCGCTGCCAAATGCCACGTTCGCCGCGGCGCGTCATGGCCGGTGATCGCGGCTCGCCGATCGGCAGCGATTTCGCGAACCCGGTCTTGATCGCTCGCCACCGACCCGGAAAATCGCCATCGCCTTGCGGCAACAGCCTGCCCCGGCGAAGGCCGGGGTCCACAGACAGTACATGTGGTCGGGGAGGACGACCCAGGCGTCGGTGTGAAAAGGTGCGCGGGCGCGTACCCGGCGAACCGAATCGCGCAGAGCGTCGATATTTGTCACCAACAGATTCGAGCGCCGATCAAGCAGATTTACGGAAAAAAAGACGGTTCCGCCTGGAACCCGATTGCGGCGATAATCCGCCATCTGGAGAGTATGCATCGCCGCGCAGAGCGGCGGAATGCGCTGCGCTGTTCCGCCCTACACTTGCTGCTAAATCTCGTTCGGGACAGGCGAAATGCCAACACTCGATGCCACCCAGGCAGAGGAGGCAAGATGCTGCTAGTCGATACGATCGACCCGGCGAAGACCGCCATGATCGTGGTGGACATGCAAAATGATTTTGTGGCTAGCGGGGCGCCGATAGAGGTGGCCGCTGCCCGCGCCATGGTGCCGAAGCTCGCGGAAGCACTCAAGGTATGCCGCGATGCCGGAATTCGAGTGATCTATACGGCTCATGTGCATCGTCGCGATGGCTGCGATATGGGTCTGTTCGACGACTTGCATCCGGTGATCGCCAGTCGCGATGCTCTAGTGGACGGCACGCCGGGGGTGGATATTTACTCCGAGCTCGCTCCGGCGCCTGGTGAACATGTGATCAAGAAGCATCGCTACAGCGCCTTCTTCGGCACCGATCTCGATATCATCCTGCGGGAATGGGGTGTCGATACAGTCATTATTTCAGGAACGACGACCGAGAATTGCTGTCATGCGACGGCACGCGATGCGATGTTTCGCAACTATCGCGTCGTGTTTCTCTCGGACGCGACGGCAACATTCGACTATCCGGATTGCGGCTTCGGCTCGATGCCGAATGCAGAGGTTCATCATGCGACCCTCGTCATACTCGCGATGTCGACGGCGCATGTAATGCCGGTAGCAGATCTGGTTGCCCGAGTGGCGAGTTCCCACCCCTTAGGGGAGGTTTCCTCGCGCGCGGCCTGAGCGGCTCGCTTCGTTTAACGCGCGAACCGCGACGTAGCCTTGGGGCGGAAATGAAGCCTTATGTGATCTGCCACATGAATTCGAGCGTCGACGGCCGCATCCTCGGCAGCCGCTGGCGGCCCGCCGAGAATCGCATGCCAGGGCTGTTTGAGCGGATACACGAAGAGCTCGGCGGCGGCTCTTGGCTGATCGGCCGCGTCACCGGCAGCGAATACGCCAAGGCCGAGGCGTACCCCAATCACGCAGACCAGATCTATCCGCGGGAACCCTGGTTCGCGCAGCGGTTTTCCCTGGGCGACGCGAAAGCTTACGGCATCGCACTCGACGCCCAGGGCGAGATCGCCTGGGGGCGGTCCGATATTGGCGGCGACCCGGTCGTCGCGGTGCTGACCGAGCAGGTCTCCGACGCGCATCTGGCGGGTCTCCGCCGAGACGGCGTCTCCTACATCTTCGCCGGCGAGCGGGAGCTCGATCTGGGATTGGCGCTAGAGGTCCTGAACCGCGAGCTGGGGATCGAGCGCCTGCTGCTCGAAGGCGGCGGCGGCTCGAACGGGGCCTTTCTGCGGGCCGGCCTGATCGACGAGATCAGCCTGGCGATCTGCCCCGCAATCGACGGTGCCAAGGGCGCGCCCAGCGTCTTCGACTCCAGCGACACGGATGCCGG
This sequence comes from Allostellaceae bacterium, assembly GCA_035570935.1. Lineage (GTDB taxonomy): Bacteria > Pseudomonadota > Alphaproteobacteria > ATCC43930 > CGMCC-115725 > AP-15. The sequence continues at coordinate 12,875 of DATMKU010000267.1, read as the reverse complement.
CGTATCGGCGCCGATCACCTCGATGACATTGGCGAGCAGCCAGGTGCTGGAGGGGGGCGCCGTTTGGCTCCGCTATCGGCTCCAAAACGGCTAATATATGGCGGCGGACACCGGTTAACGCTGTCATCGCGAGGAGCCCGCAGGGCGCCGCGGCAATCTCGTGCCATGGAGCCCCCGCGGCACGAGATTGCTTCGTCGCTGCGCTCTCGCAATGACAACCCGAAGATCAGGCCGGCATGCGATGAACCGCGACCACCTTGTTGCCGTCGGGATCGCGAAGATAAGCGAGGTACATCTGGCCTGCCGCCCCTTGGCGCACTCCGGGCGGGTCCTCGATCGACGTGCCGCCATTCGCGACCCCGGCTTTGTGCCAGGCGTCAACCTGTTCGCGACTGCTCATCGAGAAGCCGATCGTGCCGCCATTGGCATGGCTGGCCGGCTTGTCGTCGATCGGTTTGGACACCATGAAGCGCCCGCCATTATGCGTGTAAGCCAACCGGCCTCTAGCATCCGGAGTGGCGGGCTGAGCGCCCATCGCGACAAACAGGGCATCGTAGAATTTTTTCGACCGGGCGATGTCGTTGCTCCCGACCATGACATGACTGAACATTCCGTTCTCTCCTCTTAAATGTCACATGTTGCACGCCGCCTCCGCCCCACAAGCAGTACACGTTTTATCGGCTCGGGTCAGCATGAGCGGCGACGATGGCAAGAAGAGAGGAATCCCTCTCCCATTGCATGCCCCGGCCGCCTGTGACAGCTAGACCATGCCATGCCGTATCAGGGGAAATGCCGACCGAGGCGGCGCCCGGCCGCGAAACCGGTTGCGGGGTGCGCGGTTTGGGGTTAACCCGGTTTGATTGCGGGAGAGGGGGCGGCATCGATTTCTCGGATGGCGGGCAATCTCGTTCAGGGTGCGGTCTTTACGGTTATGGTGGTGCGCGCGGGATTGCTGCGCGACCCCGCATTCGAGGCGGAATTGGCCGAGCAGATCAGCCGCAGCCCGCGCTTTTTTTTGAACGCGCCGGTTGTGCTCGACCTCAAGGACGCCGCCGAATTCACCGCGCCGGCCGAGTTTGCCGACGCCAAGGACGTCCTGCGGCGCCATACCTTGACCTTGGTCGGCGTGCAGAACGCGCTGCCGGCGCAGGCCGAGGCCGCGGCACTCGCCGGCCTCGCCGGCTTTGCCCCGAATTCGACACAGCCGCGCCGGCAGCCCGCCGCCGAACCGCCGGCGCCGCGGCCGGAGCCGGCCCGCCAATCCGCCCCCGCGGCAGCCGCAAAAGCGCTTCTCGTCACCCAGCCGGTGCGTTCGGGGACGCAGATCTACGCGCGCGGCGCCGATCTCGTGGTGACGGCGGCGGTCAGCCCCGGCGCCGAGCTGATGGCGGACGGCAACATTCATGTCTACGGGCCGTTGCGCGGCCGCGCCCTCGCCGGCGCCTCGGGCGATGTCGACGCGCGAATCTTTTGCAGCCGGTTCGAGGCCGAGCTCGTCAGCATCGCCGGGCATTACCTCGTCAGCGAGCAAATGCCGCAGGAACAGCGCGGATTGCCAGTGCAGATCGCGCTCGTCGATGACCGGTTGACCATCACCCGCAATTGACGCTCATCTTTAGGCGGGCATCATTGGGCGAGCGGCACTCGTCGAGCGCTGCTCGCAACGCCGCTTAGCACCGGATCGATCCCGGGCCGCCGCGGGGAAGGGGGAGGCCTTTTTGCCAGCGAAAGTCATCGTGCTCACCTCGGGCAAGGGCGGCGTCGGCAAGACCACTAGCGCCGCCGCCGTCGCCGCCGGCTTGGCGCTGCGCGGCAACCGCACCGTCGTCATCGATTTCGACGTAGGGTTGCGCAACCTCGATCTGATCATGGGCTGCGAGCGCCGCGTCGTCTTTGATTTCATCAATGTCATCAACGGCGACGCCAAGCTCAACCAGGCGCTGATCAAGGACCGGCGCAACGACAACCTTTTTATCTTCCCGACCTCGCAGACCCGCGACAAGGACGCGCTAAAGCGCGACGGGGTCGAGCGGGTGCTCGACGAGATGCGGGAAAATTTCGACTACATCATCTGCGACAGCCCGGCGGGGATCGAGCATGGCGCCATCACCGCGCTCTATTTCGCTGACGTGGCGATCATCGTCACCAACCCCGAGGTGTCGTCGGTGCGCGACAGCGACCGCATCATCGGCATCCTCGCCTCGAAATCGCGGCGCGCCGAAAACAACATGGACCCGGTCGAGGTCCATCTGCTGCTGACCCGCTATTCGCCCGAGCGGGTCGACAAGGGCGAGATGCTGGCGATCGCCGACGTCAAGGAAATCCTGTCGATCCCGCTGCTCGGCGTGATCCCGGAATCGGAATCGGTGTTGCGCGCCTCGAACACCGGGACCCCGGTGGTGTTCGACGACGGCAGCCCGGCGGGCCAGGCCTATCTCGACGCCGTCGCACGCCTCCTCGGCGAGGAGCGCGAAATGCGGTTCTTGAAGCCCGAGCGCCGCAGCTTTTTCCGCAGCCTTTTTGGTAGGGCGTGATGGGGCTCCTCGATTTTCTGTTTCCGGAGCGCCGAAACACCGCCGCCGTCGCGCGCGACCGGCTCAAGATCGTGCTCGCCCACGAGCGCGCGAGCCGCGAGGCGCCGGATTTCCTGCCGGCGCTTCAAAAGGATCTGCTCGACGTGGTCGAGCGCTATGTCGAGATCCGGGGCGACATGCTGCACGTCAATGTCGGCCATTCGGGGGATACCTCGATGCTCGAAATCAACGTCGAGCTCGACGGCGCCACGATCAAACCGATCAAGAACGGTGCGGCCGCGGCGCGGCGGGCGCCGGTCCCGATCGCGGTGCCAAAGCCCGACCCGGGCTCGCACCCCCCCTGGGTCAAACCGGGCTAGCAGTGAGGTTTGTAATCGGGTTGCATAATTGGGCACCGCCCCCCTCACCCCTCCCTCTCCCCCCTCAGGGGGGAGAGGGCTGCGTAGAGTTGGCCAGGCGTAGCTGAGCCCTACTCGCACCGGGTGAGGGGGCGGTCCCACCTGATCGGATCATGCGCTAGTGGGTCGGGGGCGGCGCCGCGCGGCTAGGCCGGGTCCACCGGTGTTAAAATCGACCAAGGAGAATGACATGGCGACATATGTGCTGATCCACGGGGCCTATCAGGGCGGCTGGATTTGGCAGCCGACGGCGGCGCGCCTCAGGGCAGCGGGGCATCTCGTCCATGCGCCCTCGCTCGACGGCTGCGCCGAGCGGCGGCATGCGCTGCGGCCGGGGATCACCGTCGAGACCCAGGCCGCCGAGATCGCCGAGCTGCTGTTTTACGAGGATCTGAACGATGTCGTGCTGGCCGGCACCAGCTCCGGCGGGATGGTGCTGTGCCGGGCGGCGGAACTCGCGCGCGAGCGGATTGGCCGGCTGGTCTTTGTCGATGCGCTGGCGCTCCTCGACGGCGAACGGGTCTCGCAGATCGTCAACCGGCCGACCCCGCGGGTCACCACCGCGCTCTCGGTCGGGCCGTCGCGCGAGGATGCCGAAAATCGCAGCTTCGCCGGCCTCGACCCGGCGGCGCGCGCCTTCGCGCTGGCCCGCTATACGCCGCATCCGATCGCCGCGATGGAAGACGCCGTGTCGTTGAAGAGCTTCTGGTCGCAGCCGTGGAAGGCGATCGTGATCCGCTGCCGCCGTGCCCCCAACCCGGGGGAGGCGCACCAGCGCCGCACCGCCGAAACGCTCGGCGCCAAATATCTCGATATCGACACCGGCCATTACCCGATGCTGTCCGATCCGGAGGTGCTGGCGCCGCTTCTGCTGCGGGAATGACAGTGCGACCGCGACGGCGGGATGGCGGCAGCATCGGCGAGGGCTCTGCAACCGGCGCTGATCCCGCAAGCGCCCAGGATTTCAGCCCATGCCGGAAACCGACAGCGGCTCGATCTCGTACATGATGCGCACTTCGCCCGGCTGGCGGAACGGATACTTGTCCTTGTCGAGATACTTCTTGGCAAGCGCATCGATATGCGCGTCGGCGCCGTTTTCTTGGGCGGAGGTGACCCGGCCGCGGATCTGCACATAGCGATAGGGATTGTCGGGATCCATGATCGACAACGCGACCGGAACGCCAGCCTTCAGGTTGCGCGCCTTCGTCCGCCCCTTGGCGGTGTTCATGCGGATTTTGCCGTCGGCATAGTCGATCCAAATCGGCGTCACTTGCGGCGTGCCGTCAGGCATCATCGTGGCGAGGTTGGCAAACGCTTTTTTCTGCTGCACGAGATCGAGGTAGTTGTCGGGAATCGCCGCCATCGGTCGCTCTCCTTCAAAAGCAGCGTCGCAGGAGAACCTATGCGCTGCTTGTTTCTCCGCCGCCAAACGGCAAATTGCCGCCGCAGTTCCGCTGATGGATGACGGCGCGTCCGCGAGCGCGTTCTCGGCGAAGTGGACGAGACCGTCTGGCAGGTCTATCGGCGGCGCCGCTTGGGCTCGGCGCTGACGCCGCGCTCGGCGCCTTCGGTCAGGCGGACAAAGAAAAACGCTTCGGCGTCGGTGTTGCCGGGACCGGCTATTATCGCGTCCAAAGACGACGGGGATGGCAGCTCGTCACCGTCCTCGCGCATGCCGTGGACGTGCAGTTCCAAAGCTTCCTGCGCCATCCGCCGCGCCTCTTCAAATGTCGCGCCAGCGCTGACGCAACCCGGGAAATCGGGGAACTCGACGCCGAAATCGCTGTCCGTATCCTTGCGGATCAATGCGATGTAGCTGGTCACTTCATTCTACCCACGAGTTCTGTGCCGGCTTGCCGCTCGATGCTCTTGACGGTGCCGATCGGGAGATCCTTTCTCGGATGGGGCACGGTGACCCGACCGGCGCGGTGCGGGTGTTTAAGCTGAATATGGCTCCCTCTCCGCGCAACCTCACGCCACCCTTCCGCCAGAAGCAAGCGGAGAACCTCCGCGCTCGTCATGCAAATACTAACTACGCATCGCGGCGGACTTCTCCAAGAGGAAATGGAAGCCTCATTCGGCTCGCGGGGCGCTCTCGGGCCAGCGCTTCATCAGGGTGTTGGAGGGGAGGGTTTCGTCGAGCAGTTTTTTGGCGGTCTCGACCCCGGCGACCGGCAATCCCTTGGGATCGAGGACGCCGATCTGCACCAATACGCTCGCCTGATCCCAATAGATGTGCTCGTGGTAGAGCTTGCCGCCGCGAAAGCCGACGACCGCCACGAGCGGCACCTCGACCCGCCGCCCGGTCGGCGCCACGCCGGGCAGCATCCAGTCGATCTCGACATCGTGGGTGAACGACACCACCATTTCGTCGACGATGCGGTCGCCGCCAATGGTGCGCGAGACCGGCACCATCGCGATGTCGGCCGGGCATTTCGGGATGAAGTGATTGGCGTAGAAGCGCGCGAGGTCGCGCTGACCGACCCCGCCGGTCATGACCGGGACGTGGTTGACATAGGGGTCGCCGACCATCGTCGCCATCGTCGCCGCGACATCGCGGGTTTCGAACTCGTAACGCGTATGCGCCTCCCACAGCGCTTCGAGATCGTAACGCGGCCCGATCACCCGCCGCAGCAGGGCGATCGAGCGCGAATGCGCGAGCCTGGCCGCCGGTTTGTCGTAATCGCCGCCGTCCGGGCGGTTGAAGCCGTGCTTTGTCCCCGGATAAGTATAGATCTGAATGTCGGGGCGGCGGGCAAACGCCTCCTTCACTCGGGCAACCGCGGCGGCCGGGACGTAATCGTCGTTCTCGGCGAAATGCAGGACTAGCGGGCAGGTTATCCGGTTGGCGAGATCGGGTTCCGCGTCGATGCCGGCACCATAATAGGCAACCGCGCAATCGACGCTCGATTGGGCCGCGGCGCGATAAGCAAGGCCCCCGCCGAGGCAGAACCCGATCGCCGCGACCTTGCCGGTGCATTCACTGCGGGCGCGCAGCGCCGATACGGACCGGGCGATGTCGTCGAGCGCGGCGGCATGGTCGAATTTCTGGTAAAGCCCGAGCATCCGCTGCCGGCCCGCCTCGTCTTGGCCGAGATCCAACCCCGGCTCGATGCGCCAATAGAGGTCGGGGCAGATCACCACATAGCCTTCCTCGGCATAGAGGTCGGCCATGTCTCGCATATGCCGGTCGAGGCCGAAGGCGGTGTGCAGCAGCACGATCCCCGGCCCGCTGCCGGCCCGCGGCACGGCGAGATAAGCGCCGAGTTCGCGCCCGTCCGCCGTTGGAATACGAATGACATCTCCCGACATCGCAGCCCTCGCCTTGGCGGTTTATCGTGCCGGAAGGTACCGGCAATCCCTCGCGGTGTCTCCAATTGCTCGAATGCCGCCCGCCTCACCCGTGATCGGCGAAAAGAGGGGGAGGCCGCGGGAGGCAATCGAGTTGATCGCCGATCGGTGACAGCAACGGCTTATCGTCGTGGCTATCCACGCCCTCTTTGGGCTCAGCCATCTCGTTCTTCGAGGTTCAGTCCTCTCGGTTTCCAAGACGTGGATGCCCGGATCAAGTCCGGGCAAGGCGTGCTTAAGTTGAACAAAAGTTAACGTATTCCGGTCTGATTATTACAATTACTGGCCTTGTGCCGGGCATGACCGTGTTGGTTGTAGGTGCAGCCGCCCAAAAGTACCGATGCCGCCTGGCTACGCTACGCCTGCGACAATTTTTTGCGGTTGTCGCTTATCGAGGTCTATGGCGGCGCCGAACGGAGATTGCCGCGCGCTTCATATTGCCGTACCTGCAACGCGGCGAGCACGCGATCGAGGTCGGCGGGGTCGACCGGGCGGCCGTCGACACGGCAAAAGCTGGCATGCATCACCCAGACATAGCCCCCGCCCCAGCGCGGGCCGCGCTTTTCGAACGCCCGGCAGTCGCTTGGGCCAAGCGCGAATTTCATGATGCTGACATCGCCGGCTTCGGTGAAATCCCGCCAGTTGAGGCCGCTTCTCGTCATCTGGTTCATGTCGGGAAAGTCTTGGCGCAGGTCGCTGTAGCCGGTCTCGACAAAGCAGGCGCGATGCTGAAAACCGATGCCGCTGACATAATCCGGGTCGAAGGTCTGGACGTCGGCTTCAACCCGAATGTTGCCGAGGTCGGTCATGACCAAGTCATGAGCGATGCTGCAATTCGATATTTGGACCGACGACGCTCCTTGCGGCGTACCGAGCGCCGCCGGGCTCATTTGCGGCCCGGTCTTGCATGTTCCGGCAGCCGCGGCGGCGATCCGCGATCCGGTGCACGGAATAGTAGGCCATTTATTTTCTTCGACCCGCATGTTGCCGAGATAGGGGCTCCATTTTTTATATTGGGGGGTGATCGGCGGCGCCGTGACATTCACCTCTGGCAGGCCGACGCTCGACTGGTCGGCCGCCGAGCCCTCGGCCGCCCACAGCGCGACGGTCATCTGAACAACAATCCCGATGGTTCTGATGGCCTGCCGCATTTTCTATCGCCCGGCTCGGATCGAGTCTCTGTCGGCCGCGACGAACTGTCGCCCGAAGGTTGTACGCGATCGCCGATTGGTCCCGTCCCCGTTTCGGCCGACCCACCGGGGCTTTTCGCAACCGAACCCGTAGCCCCGTCCGAGCTATCCCCAGCGGTTTCGGTTGCGATCCCAGCCGTGGTGTCCAGCATGCCGGCCGGTGGTTCGCGACACCGACGTCAGAGGATAATCCGATCGGATGGCGCCATCAGCTCTCTCCTCCGCGCGGGCAGCGACGGTTTCAATGCGATCGAAAAACCGCGCTAGCCGGTAGCGGTTCGTCGTCAGTGGGTCGTCTTGGCGCTCGCCTTTTTCGCGGCAGCTTTGCCGCCGCGGCGGCCGGCGGCATGAAAGCCCGCCTGGTCGGCGTCTTTTTGACACATGTAAGCGCCGTGCTTGGTCTTTCCGTAATACCTGTCGCCGCTCGGGTGATAGGCCTTTGAGCTGCCGAGATTGGCCCAGACAATCGCGTCCGCGGGACAATGCGCCTTGGCCGCCGCCTCCGAGGAAAACTGGTCACTGGCGAGATTTGGCGACGCCGCAGCAGCCGCGTGGGAGGAGGCCCTGGCGGCGGGATGGGGAGACGCGGTTTGCGCCTGTGCCGGCAGCGCCGCAACGAGACCGAAAAGGATCAAGACCGTAGCCGTCTTCAACATTTCTTGTCGCCTCCCGAAAAAATCGCCTGTTGATAGAAATACAGAAGCCACGAGACAGCGCAACCCCGCCGGCGGAGGTGGGCGCCGCGATTTCGCGGCGGTGGACGGACGGGCGCGATCACCGCGCGTCGTATGGGTTTTTGCCCTGGCGCAGCATCAGCCGGATCGGTGTGCCGGGCAGCTCGAACGCCGCGCGCAACGCGTTTACGAGGTACCGCCGATACGAATCGGGAAGCTCGGCGGGTTTCGAGGCGAACAGCGCAAAGCTCGGCGGGCGGGTGTTGACCTGGGTCATATAGCGCAGGCGCAGCCGGCGGCCGGCGGCGAGCGGCGGGGGGTGGCGCTCCTGCACCGCGGCGAGCCAGCGGTTGAGATCGGCGGTCGGAACGCGCTTGTTCCATACGGCGTCGGCGGTGATGACAGCGTCCATCATCGCGTCGAGGCCATAACCGGTCAGCCCCGAGACCGGCACCGGGAACACGCCGTGCAGTTGCGGCAGCGATATCGCCAGCCGCTCGCGCAACGCCTTCAGCGCGGCGGCCCGGTCGGGAACCGCGTCCCATTTGGTCGCCGCCAGCACCAGCGCGCGCCCCTCCTCGGCGACGAGCCGGGCGATCGTCAGGTCCTGGCGCTCGAGCGGCTGCAAAGCGTCGACGACAAGAACCACGGTTTCGGCAAAGCGGATCGTGCGCAGCGCATCGGCGACCGAAAGCTGCTCGATTTTGCCTTCGACATGCGGCCGGCGGCGAATGCCGGCGGTGTCGGCGAGGCGGATCAGGCGGCCACACCACGCCCAATCGATCGCGATCGCATCGCGCGTGATCCCGGCCTCGGGACCGGTCAGCAGCCGGTCCTCGCCGATCAGGCGATTCACCAGGGTCGATTTGCCGACATTCGGGCGGCCGACGATGGCGAGATGCAGCGGCCGTTTCGACGTGTCCTCGACCGTATCCCGCGCTATCTCGTCACCGCGGCAAAACGGCGTCAGCCGCTCGTAAAGCCCGGCCAGCCCCTCGCCGTGCTCGGCCGAGATCGGCACCGGGTCGCCGAGGCCGAGCCGGTAGGCTTCGCCGACCCCGGCGAGGGTCGCGCGGCCTTCGGTCTTGTTGGCGACCAGCACCACCGGTTTGCCCGATCGCCGCAGCCAGGCGGCGAAGTGGCGGTCGGCCTCGGTCACGCCGTCACGCGCGTCGATGACAAGCAGCGCCACGTCGGCGTCGGCGAGCGCGCGCCCGGTCTGCGCCTGCATGCGGCCGGCGAGCGAGGCCGGCGCCGCCTCTTCGAGCCCGGCGGTATCGATCGCGCGAAAACCGAGATCGGCGATATGGGCTTCGCCCTCGCGGCGATCGCGGGTCAGCCCGGGGGTGTCGTCGACCAGCGCCGCGCGGCGGCCGCAGAGCCGATTGAACAGGGTCGATTTGCCGACATTGGGGCGGCCGAGGATGGCGACGGCAAAGCTCATCGGGCGGCGCCTCGGAAAGTCGCGATCGGTCAGCGATAGGCGGAAAGTTCGCCGTTATCGGTCAATATATAGAGCGTGTTGTTGGCGATGACCGGGTCGACAAAGGCGTTGCCCGGCATTTCCTCGCGCCCCAAGGGCTCCCCGGTATAGGGCGAGACCGACAATGCCCACCCGTCGGAGGACACCACGATCAGCCGGTCGCCGCCCAATATCGGCCCGGTCCAGGTGATCGGGTCTTCCTTGTCCTTCTCGTTCTCGTAGCTTGGCAGCTGACGCAGCCAGCGCACCTTGCCCTCGTCTCGCGTCAAACAGACGAGTTCGTTGTCGTTGGACAATACGTAGAGGTAATCGCCGGCGACCCAAGCGCCGTGGCTCGAGCCGATCCCCTGGTCCCAGACCCGCTCGCCGCTGCGCAGATCGATCGCGACCATGCGCCCGGCGTGGCTCACCGCAAAGACCCGGCCGCGGTCGATGACGGGCCGGCCGCGAATGTCGGCGAGGGCGGAAACCGCGTCGACCGCACCCGTCGATGTCAGACTGTCGGACCACAAAGGGCGGCCGTTCTCGACGGTGAGCGCAAAAACCTCGCCGGACGAATAGCCGACCACGACGACCTCGCCTTCAACCGCCGGGCTGGCGCTGCCGACCAGGCCCGCGGTCTCCGGGATGCCGTTATGGCTCCACAGCCGCCGCCCGTCATCGGCCGCGAGTGCCACGAGCTCGTTCTCGACAGTCACGGCATAGACGCGCCCGTCGGCCACCGTCGGACCGCTGCGCACCGGCGCGCCGACACCGGTTTTCCAGATCACCTTGCCGTTCTTCGGATCAAGAGCGAGCACGCGAGCGTAGCCGGTCGCGACAAAAAGCCGGCCTTTCCAATAGGCGATCCCGCCGCCAAAGCCGTTTCCGAGGTTGTCGGAGGGCTTGACGTCGAGCCGCCAGACCTCGTTGCCGTTCGATGCGTCAAAGGCGCCGACCACGGAGCCGCCATCCATCGCGTAAACCCGGCCGTCGGCGACGATCGGCTGGGCGAGGACCTGGGTATAGCGCGACGATCCCTCGCCGACGCTGGTTTTCCAGGCCTGCCGCAAATTCGCCGGCAACGCCAGGTGCTGCATTGCGTGGTTGGGATAGCCGCCGGGCTGGGGCCAGTCTGGGTTGACCACCGGCCGTGGCAGGCTGATCGCGATCTTGGCGAGCGCCTGATCGGGCTTGAGCTGGCGGTCGAGACTGAGCACCGAGATGCGCTCGCCGGGCAGCGGCTGCTTTTTGGTCGAAAACAAGCTGCAGCCGGCGAGCGTCAAGCCGACGAGCACAAGGGCGACAACCGCGGGTCGAAACATCGGCTGATGGGACAGAGACGCTGAGGGGTAGGGGGCGCTGATGGGTATAGGGGCTAGGAGGCCAGCGCCGCCGCCATTTCGGCGGCGCGAGCGCGCAGGCTGCGCGGCGCCGTCAGATCGTCGGCAAGACCCTTGTAGATTTCGAGTGCTGCCTTTTTGTCGCCGAGCTTCAGCTGCGCCGCCGCGGTCAGCTCGAGCGCGGTCGAGCGCCACGGGCTGCCCGCCGCGGTCAACGGCGCCAGCCGGGCAATCGCCGATTTGGGGTTGGCGTCGGGGGTCTCCTGCATCACCGAAAGCAGGACGGCCAAGTCGCGAAACGTCGGACCGAGCCCGTTCGACCCGGCGATCCGGTCGTAGGCGGCGGCCGCTTTCGCACGATCGCCCGCCTTGGCCAGCAACGCCGCGTTCTCGAAAGACGCAAGGATGGAATAACCGCCGCCTTCTTTGGCGATGGTCGCGAACACCGTGGCGGCATCGCCGTTCTTGTCGGCCCGAGCCAGCGCCAGGGCGCTGGCAAAGCGGGCGGATTGCGCCTGCCGTTCGCTGAGCTGGTGGGCGCGCCAGGCGGCGATCCCACCCGCGACGGCCAGCGCCAGAACCGCGATCGCGATCACATAGCGTCCGTAGCGCGACCACAGCTTTAGGAAATTGTCGCGACGAAGCTCCTCGTCGATCTCGCGGAAGATTTCGCTCACGCACTAGCCCCGGCCGGCCCTCGCTGCAGAGCCGCTACCATATACGCTCGCCCGAGGGGAGACAAATCGCACCCGCGCGAGCGGGCTCCGCCTCGGGGGGTCGCCTTGACAAGGATCGGCTTTCCATGCCGTGTACCCTCGTTCGCAACCCCGATCCGGACTATTTGTCGCCCATGCACGCCTATCGGAGCCATACCTGCGGGGAGCTGCGCCTTGCCGACGCCGGCCGCCCGGCCCGGCTGTCGGGGTGGGTTCATCGCAAGCGGGACCATGGCCACCTGCTGTTCGTCGACCTGCGCGACCATTACGGGGTCACGCAATGCGTGATCGACGCCTCCTCGCCGCTGTTTGCGGCCGCCGACGCGCTGCGCCTCGAAAGTGTCGTGACCCTGACCGGCTCGGTCGCCGCTCGTTCGGCCGACACCGTCAACCCCAGGCTCGACACCGGCGAGATAGAACTGGCGATCGACGAAATCGAAATCCAGTCGCAGGCCGAGCCGCTGCCGTTCCCGGTCAACAGCGAGGCCGACTACCCCGAGGAGATGCGGCTCGCCTACCGCTTTCTCGATCTGCGGCGCGAGCGGGTTCACGCCAACATCATGCTGCGCGCGCAAGTCATCGCGTCGATCCGCCAGCGGATGATCGCCCAGGGTTTCAGCGAATTTCAGACGCCGATCCTGACCGCGAGTTCGCCCGAGGGGGCCCGCGACTATCTGGTGCCGAGCCGGCTGCATCCCGGCAAGTTCTACGCGCTGCCGCAGGCGCCGCAGCAATTCAAGCAATTACTGATGGTCGCCGGGTTCGACCGCTACTTCCAGATTGCACCTTGCTTTCGCGACGAGGCGGGCCGCGCCGACCGCTCGCCGGGCGAGTTCTACCAGCTCGATTTCGAGATGTCCTACGTCACTCAGGAGGACGTGTTCGCCGCGATCGAGCCGGTGCTGCGCGGCATTTTCGAGGAATTCGGCGGCGGCCGCCCGGTCACCCCGCCACCGTTCCCGCGCATCGCCCATAAGGACGCGGTCCAACGCTACGGCACCGACAAGCCCGATCTGCGCAACCCGATCGAGATGCGCGACGCGACCGCGCATTTTCGCGGCTCCGGGTTCAGGGTCTTCGCCAATCTAATCGAATCGGATCGCGAAATCCGCGTCTGGGCGATCCCGGCGCCGACCGGCGGCAGCCGCGCCTTTTGCGACCAGATGAACTCCTGGGCGCAATCCGAAGGCCAGCCTGGGCTTGCCTA
>DATMKU010000266.1:0-2196 GCA_035570935.1 Allostellaceae bacterium | reverse complement strand
CGGTTCGGCATCGACGGTCCTCCCCGGGGTTTTTGCTACAGCGAGCGTATCACGTTCCAGCTGCGGACATCTTGCTCGCCGCCGCCGGCGCTGTTGACGACTGGTCTGCCGAGCGTGAAATACGCGTCGTCGATCGCTTCGGCACACCCGGCGGCGATTGCCTTCAGCCGCTCAACGTCGAAATCGGGCCGGGGCGCCTGACTATTCCGGTCGAGCGTGTAAAGGAGGCTAATATGCGGCGGGATGAGCGGCGGAGCGCTGACGATGTCGCGCAGCCGCTCGCGGAATTCGCGCAACTCCGGGCTGTTTTCGATCTCGATGAAGACGGCCCGGAACGGCGTAATGACCGCGCCCGTGACCGTGCTCTTCGCCACTCTTAGCGGCAGCAGTCCGCAGTGCCTAACGTAGTCCGCCGCCGCGTCGAGCACGGCGAGATCGTCCGGAATGCCGCACACCGTCAGATGCGGCGCAAACTTCACCGTCCCATGCTCCTCGGCAAGCCGGTTGATCAGTTCCTGCAGCCGCTGTTCCTGGCGGCCTTCCGGCCGCAGCCAGATTGACGCCATATTCTCCTCACCACCCCATATCGCGAAGTGCCGCGCTCAAATACGCAAAGCCGCGGCGGGCGTAGACCAGGGGCGGCGCCTTGGCCGGGTCCTGCTCCGCCTCGACAACGAGCCAGCCGCGGTAATTTGCTGCCTTGAGCGCGCCGAGCACTGCGACGAAATCGATCGCGCCGTCGCCCGGCACGGTGAAGACGCCGTCGATCACCGAGTCGAGAAAGCTCTGATCGGCCGCGCGAGCGCGTGCCAGCACATCCGGCCGGACGTCCTTGCAGTGGACATGGCTGATGCGCAGTCCATGCCGCCATGCAATATCGACCGGGTCGGCGCCGGCAAAGGCCAGATGCCCAGTGTCGAGCAGCAGACCGACGCTGCCGCCGGTCGACGCCATCAAACGGTCGATTTCGGCCGCGGTCTCGACGACCGTCCCCATGTGGTGGTGATAGGCCAGGCGGATACCTCGCTCCGCTAAGCGGTCGGCAAGCTCGGTGAGGTGGATGCCGAAATCGCGCCAGTGCCCATTCGGTAGGCTCGGTCGGCGCGATAGTGGCCGGGTTCGGTCGCCAGCGATGCCGCCGCTGGTTTCGGCATAGACCAGAACCGCGCTTCCCATCGCTGCAAGCACGGCGCGATGCGGCTCGATCGCCACTAGTTCCTCGGCAACCGATCGCTCGAGCAGGCGCCCGCTGTACCAGCCGGAGACCAAGTGAAGCTCGTGATCACCGAGGAGAGACTGCAATAGTGCGGGATCGCGCGGGAATTTGTGGCCGAGCTCGATGCCCTCAAAACCCGCCTCGCTCGCCTCGGCGAGGCAGGTGTCGAGCGGGATGTCGCCGCCCAATTCCGGCAAATCATCGTTGCTCCAGCCGATCGGGCTGATGCCGAGGCGGACGGACATTGATTCGCGCCTTACCCTGGTCGTCCACCGGCGAGCTTAGCTCAACCCGCCGCGGGATTGCGACCGCGAACCAGGGGTGTCTATGCTTCCCCAGAAAATCGGAGGTTACAGCAACCGATGACAAAGGCGGCCCGCGATACCGTCGTGTTCGACCTTGGTGGCGTTCTGATCGAGTGGGATCCTCGTCACCTCTACCGCAAGCTGTTCGCCGGCAACGAAGCGGCGATGGAGCATTTCCTCGCCACCGTCTGCACGCACGAATGGAACCGTGGCCAGGACGCCGGCCGGACCTTTGCCGAAGGCGCCCGCCTGCTGAAGGCCGAGCATCCCGACAAGGCCGAGCTGATCGACGCCTATTGCACGCGCTTTGACGAGATGATGCCCGGCCCGATCGCCGGCTCGGTCGAGATCCTGGCCGAGCTCAAGGCCTTGGACACGCCCCTCTATGCGCTGACGAATTTCTCGGCCGAGACCTACCCGCCGACTTTCGAGCGCTTCGAATTTCTGCGCTGGTTTCGCGCAGTTCTGGTCTCGGGTGAGGAGGGGGTCATCAAGCCCGACCCCCGCATCTTCGAGTTGCTGCTCGAACGCTTTGCGATCGATCCGAAACGCGCCGTCTATATTGACGATGTCGCCGCGAATGTGGACGCTGCCCGCCCGTTCGGCATTCACGCTATCCATTTCACGACGCCAACCACCTTGCGCGCCGAGCTCGCCGAACTCGGGCTGCTTCCC
>DATMKU010000265.1:0-3976 GCA_035570935.1 Allostellaceae bacterium | reverse complement strand
CCGCCCTACGGCGTTAATTACGACCCGGCTTGGCGCGATCAGGCCGGCCCAATGCACGATTCCGACACGGGGACTTGCTTCAGGATCGGGGTGTAGCGCCGGCCGGTAGCCAGCGCGGTTTGCGAGCATCGCGACGGTCGCGGCGAAGCGGCGCGCGGGCGACCGGTACGGCTTGGGACCCCTTCTACGCGGTAGAGATCGGCAGCGGGGAAAGAGGACCCGGAGGTGGGCGGAGGGAGCCCGGTCGTGCGATCGGCCCGCGGCTTTCGGGAGTTGCTCGCGCCTCCGCTCAATTGTGAGCGGAGGCTTCCGAATGCGGCGACAGTAAACTCGCCGCAATGGCATCGAGCTGATACGGTTCTGCTGTTGGCCCCTGCGACAGTCCGCGGTCAAGGAAGGACAAGCGCTTGCGGGATTTGACTGGGAGGGTCGCGCTCGTCACCGGCTCGACCGACGGGGTCGGGCGGGTCGTCGCCCTCAGACTCGGCGAGGCCGGCGCGCGCGTCCTGGTGCACGGTCGCGACGCGGAACGCGGGATCCGGATCGTCGCCGACATCGAGAAGGCCGGTGGCGCCGCAACCTTCTTTCGGGCCGATCTGGCGAGCCTCGCTGAGGTGCGTCGGCTTGCCGCCGCGGTCAGAGAGGAGACCAGCCGGCTCGACATGCTGATCAACAATGCCGGCATCGGCACGGCCGGTGGCGTCCGCCAGGAGAGCGCTGATGGGTTCGAGTTACGTTTTGCGGTCAACTATCTCGCCGGGTTCCTGCTGACGCGGCTGCTGCTGCCGCTGCTCGAGGCGAGCGCTCCGGCGCGCATCGTTAACGTGTCCTCGGCCGGGCAGCAGGCGATCGATTTCGCCGACGTGATGCTGATCCGCGGCTACAGCGGCGCACGCGCTTACTGCCAGAGCAAGCTCGCGCAGGTCATGCTCACGATCGATCTCGCCGACGAACTCGCCGGCACCGGCGTCACGGCGACCTGTCTGCACCCGGCAACCTACATGAACACGACAATGGTGCACCGCGCCGGCGTCACCCCGATCAGCACGGTTGAACAAGGCGCCGAAGCCATCCTCAACCTTGCGGTATCGCCGGCGCTAGCAGGTCGCAGCGGGCTCTATTTCAACGGGCTGCGCGAGGCGCGCGCGCACGCGCAAGTCGACGACACCGAGGCCCGCCGCCGCCTGCGCCGGCTCAGTTTGGAGCTGACGGGGCTGGCCGACGACTGATCGGATGCCGCGGCGTGGTCGGCCCGGCATAGAGCGACGAGGTGGTCACCTCGCGCGGATGGACCGCCAGAGGGTGGAAACGAGCGTGCTGTCGGTGCTCGGCACGTTCTGCTGGATCGAAGTGCAGCCGCCGGAAGCATCGGGGCCGGTATGTCGCCGAGTCAACAAAGCGCTCTCCAAACCCCGGTCGCTTCGGCGGGTTCGCCGCGACCGACATGGCGGCCGCCGCCGAGCTGGAGCCGTCGCTCGCGCCGCTGAGATGATCGGGGGCGACTTCGCCGCCGCGCGCAACCCCGGCACCAACGGTGCAGCGATAGGGATCTAAAAGACCCGCAGTCTCTCTTTTGGGCTATGCAGCTCGTGCCCGCTGTGGAGCCGCGGCTTTGATCATGTCGGCCCCTTTTTCGGCAATCATGATGACCGATGCGTTGGTGTTGCCGGAGACCATCGTCGGCATGATCGATGCATCGACGACGCGCAGTCCCTCTAGCTCGCGTACACGCAACTCGTCATCGACGACCGCCATCGGGTCGTTGCCCATCTTGCATGTCCCGATGACGTGAAACGCGGTCTGCCCGGAGCGCCGGGCGTAGTCTAAGAAATCGTCATCGCTCTGGCACTGGTCGCCCGGGTTCATCTCGAACGCGCGATAGCGATCGAGAGCTGGGTTGCTGACGATCCGGCGCGCAATCTTTAAGCCGGCGACCAGTGTGCGTCGATCCAATTCGTCGGCAAGATAGTTTGGCCGTATCGCGGGCGCTGCGGTCGGATCAGGCGATTTCGCGTGGATCGAGCCCTTCGATTCCGGCCTGCATTGGTACACCGACAACGTCATCCCCGGGGCGCGGTCGAGTTCCCTAACCGCCGGATCCGCATAACTCGCGTGGGTGAAGAAATACTGGACGTCCGGCACCGCGAGCCCCAGGCTCGTTCGGACAAATCCATGAGCGATGGCAGCGGTGAAGGTCAGCATGCCGCGACGCTGCGCGTAGTATTTGACGATCTCCTTGGCGAGTGCGAGACCACGGGTCTGCTCGTTGAGAGTGACCGGCAGCTTCACCCGCCAGTTCAGGCGGGAGGAGTAATGGTCGCGATAGTTCTCGCCAACGCCCCGCAATTCGTGCCGAACCGGGATGCCGGCGGCTTTCAGAAGCTCGGGGTTGCCGACGCCGGACAGTTCGAGAAGGTGTGGTGACTTCACCGCGCCGGCGGCGAGGATTGCTTCGCGTCGGCAACGCGCTTCCCGTGCCTCGCCGCGCTGGAGGTAGGCGACACCGACGGCGCGTTTGCCGTCGAATAAGATGCGTGTCGCAAGAGCCTCCGTCTCAATGCGCAGGTTGGAACGTCGGCGCGCTGGATCGAGAAAGGCGCGGGCCGTCGACCAACGCCGGCCGTTCTTCTGCGTCGCCTGGTAATATCCGAAACCGTCCTGGTTGCCGCTGTTGTAGTCGGGATTGCGCGGGAACCCCTCGGCGACAGCGGCCTCGATAAAGGCGTCGCAAATCTCGGGGTGCTCGCGCAGCGCGGCGACGTTGAGCGGGCCGCCGCGTCCCCGCGCGTCCCCGCCGCCCGGTTCGTAATGCTCGGACTTTTTGAAGTATGGCAGTACCGTATCGTACGACCAGCCACGGTTGCCGAACTGCGACCAGGTGTTGTAGTCGAGCGGATTGCCGCGGACATACACCATGCCGTTAATCGAGCTCGAGCCGCCGAGGGTCTTGCCGCGCGGGATCGGGACCGAGCGGCCGTTGAGGTTCGGTTCCGGCTCGGTAGCAAACCGCCAATTGTAGCGAGGGTTGTTGAGGAGTTTCGTGAAGCCCACGGGGATGTCAATCCACATCGAATCGTCAACCGGCCCGGCCTCCAGCAGCAAAACTTGTGCGCTGGGATCTTCGGTGAGCCTGTTAGCGAGCACGCAGCCGGCGGAGCCGGCACCGATGATGATGTAGTCGTAGTCGGGCATACGTCCCTCCCGTTGCGCTAGAGATCCATAAAGAGATTACGCGGTTTCTCAGTCGTCGGGCGAGATTGCGGCCAGGAGAATATGCGACGGGCTCGCGAAGACGCAGTCCTTATGGAAAAATCTCACCTTTTGAGAGGAACGCCTCGTTCAATCATGCGTTTATGTCGTTTGTGCTATTTCGTAGCTTCTCGCCGAGCGATCTCCGCTCGTATTTCGTCGCGACGCAAGCGCGCCCGCGGCACCCATTCTGCCGTGGTGTCCATAACCGTTAGGCACGCATCGAAGGCGGTCGCGGCCTCCTCCAGACGCGCCGTTCTTCTCTCCCGTTCACCCAACGCCCCAAGCGCGTTGCCGAGGTTCGGCATCTGCCTTTCGAGTCGCGCGACCCCACAGAACCCTCCAGATTATAACGTAGAACCGTGCAGCGGCCGGTGGCCACGCGCCTTTGTGTGATCGGAGCGCTTGACCGGGTGTTGGCGTGTTGCAGCGGTTTTTAAATAGGTAAACCCAGTAGCCGGTTTCTTTGGTGGACGGCAAACGGGCGATGGGACCCGCTAGGCCACGGTGCCAGCTGCTACGGGATGCAGCGGTGCGTCAAAAGAAGGGACCCGTTTCAGGGGCCCACCCCGTATTGGCGGCTGACTCCACGGCGCACCTCCCGGGACCCCAGAACCCGGAGATGTGTCACTTCTATTTTGCAGGAATGGTCACGATTGCACCCGGCGCGTTTTCCGTCCTTGCAAGAGCCAGAAGAATCTGCAGGACAGTAAAGGCCAGTTTGCTG
>DATMKU010000264.1:0-3711 GCA_035570935.1 Allostellaceae bacterium | reverse complement strand
CTTCGTAACTATTCTCTGCGGTCAGCCGCGAAGAATGGGGGCTCCGAAGGGAGCGCCCGTCAGTCCGCCATCCACCATCAGCTCGACCGCGTTGGTGTACGATGAATCGTCCGAGGCAAGAAAAAGCACAGCCTTGGCCACATCTTCCGGCTCGCCCCAACGGGCAAGTGGAACCGTGGAAGAGAAGAAGCCGGAAACTTTTGCGGATTCCTCTGCCGTGGCATTGGCGCGCGGCCCGCGCTTCCAGATCGGAGTCTTCGTCGTTCCCGGGGCCACCACGTTCACGCGAATCTTGCGCGGTGCAAGGTCTGCGGCGATGGATCGCGCCATCGAGACGAGTCCGCCTTTCGTGGCAGCGTAGGCAGCCACGCCTGGTTGACCGAGATAATTGTGCACCGATCCGCTGAAGATGATGCTGCCGTTGTCGTTCATCAGAGGAGCGGCTGAATTGACGGTAAAGAATGCACCGTTGAGGTTGGTGTGGACTATCTTCTCGAAGATGGCTTCGGCGGTCGCGCCAGAAATGCCCGCATTAGCGAAGACCATGCTCGGCCGGCTCACCGCCTCGCAACAGGCCTGCGCGCCGGTTTGGTCGTTCTTGCGGCGCCATCTGACATAACGCTTCACCCGGGTCGGCGGCATCAACCGCACCCGATGGCCGAGGGCGGCAATCTGGCGGCCCCGGTAATGCGCCGTGGCGCACGCCTCCAGCCCGACCAGACAGGGCGGGCAGCTTGGCGAAGAACGTACCATCTCGGCCCGCCGCAATTGGCGGCGAAAGACGATCGCGCCGGCGGTGTCGACACCGTGCACCTGAAACACCCGCTTCGCGGTATCCAATCCGATCGTGCCAACCTCGGCCATGGACGGCCTCCTCAATGTGGACGTTGCGACACGACCACGGTGAGGCACTTCGATGCCGGGGAGCAGAGGCCGTCCACCTCATCATTGCGAGCGAAGCGAAGCAATCCTGTGCCGACACCACACGTTCATCGGGATTGCCTTGTCGCGCAGAGCGCTCCTCGCAATGACATCCGCTGTGCAACTGGAAGATACGGTCGCAAATCCGTCTAACGTGATCGAAACTTGCTCTGAAGACTGCGGGGCGCGGCCTACGCTTCGGATACCAGGTAGTCCATCGCGGCGTCGACGCCGCCGCGGCCGTGCGGCACGCCGGTCAATTCGAGGGCCATTTCCACGGCGGCGAGCGCGCCGAGGATCATCGGCTCGTTCAAATCGCCGAGATGGCCGATGCGCAAGACGCGGCCCTGCAACGGCCCGAGCCCGCCGCCGAGCGACACGTTGAACCGGTCGAGCGCGGCTTCGCGCACCTTGTTGGCGTCGTAGCCCTCCGGGGTCAGGACCGCGGTCACCGAATCCGATTGCGCGCGCGGGTCGACCGCGAACATCTCGGGCCCGTCATTCTGGCGCCACACCCGCACCGCGCGCCGCGTCGCCTCGGCGAGCCGGTGATGGCGCGCAAAGACCTGGTCGAGGCCTTCCTCTTCGAGCATCCGCAGCGCCTCCTGCAGCCCATAGAAGAAATGCACAGGCGCGGTGCCGTTCCACCACGCCTGTGAATTGCCTTCGACGAGCCGCCGCCAGTCCCAGTAGACGCGCGGCAGTTTGGCGTGCGCCGCGGCGGCGAGCGCCTTCGCGCTGACTCCGGTAAAGGCCATGCCGGTGGGCAGCATCAGACCCTTTTGCGAGCCGGCGACGACGACATCGACACCCCACTCGTCCATGCGAAAATCCATCGACGCCAGGGACGAGATCACATCGATGAGAAACAAGGCCGGATGCCCGGCGGCGTCGACCGCCCGGCGCAAGGCGGCGATGTCGTGGACGACCCCGGTCGAGGTTTCGTTGTGCACCACCAGCACCGCCTTCAGGGCGTGCCCGCGGTCCTCGCGCAGCCGGCTTTCGAGGGCGGCCGGGTCGGCGGTGTTGCGCCAGTCATTGGCCAAAGTCTCGACCTCGAGCCCGAACGACTCGCAGCGCATGCCCCAATTCAGCGAGAAATAGCCGGTCTCGACCACTAGCACCTTGTCGCCGGGCGAGAACAGGTTGACGAGTGCCGCTTCCCACGCGCCATGACCGGAAGCGGCATAGCCGAGGATTGTCTGCTCGGTCTTGAACACCCGCTTGAGCCCGGCAAAGCATTCCTCGGCAATGGCCTTGAATTGCGCGCCGGTGAAATCGATCGTCCCGCGGTCCATCGCCCGCAATACGCGGTCAGGAATATTGGTCGGGCCCGGATTCTGAAAAAAGTGCAAACCACGGCTGACAGCCATCTACGCTCTCCACTGCATGCCTGCGCCTGTCCCCTATGGATGCCTGAGATAGCAGTATAATCGGTTTGCCGGGAGAGGATTTCGGCAACAGAAAAGGCAGGGCCGCGGCCCTGCCTTTTCTTCGTCGCTCGCGCCGTTCGACCGCTCGGTGCCGCGGTTCGGCGGCCAACTCCTCCCTAAACTCGGGCCGGCGCGCATCACTGCGCGCGACGGTCAAGGCCATTATAGGCAGCCCTGCGACCGATCGTCACTGTAAATCTGAACAGAATCTTCCCCATCCATCAACGCCGCCGAGTTGCCACACCGACGGCACCGGCTCTGGCGGCCTCAGGGTCGCCCGGTGGACAGACGCGCAGGTGTTCCCTAGAGTGCGCGGCGCCGGTGCAACGCGAGGATCGATGCGTCTTTCCGAGTATTTTTTGCCGCTCTTACGTGAGAACCCGAGCGAGGCGCAGATCGTCTCGCATCGGCTGATGCTGCGCGCCGGCATGATCCGGCAGTCGAGCGCCGGGATCTATTCGTGGCTGCCGCTAGGGCTGCGCGTCTTGAAAAAGGTCGAGGCTATCGTCCGCGAGGAGCAGGACCGCGCCGGCGCCCAGGAAATCCTGATGCCGACGATCCAGCCGGCGGAGCTGTGGCGCGAGAGCGGGCGCTATGACGATTACGGCAAGGAGATGCTGCGCATCCGCGACCGCCACGACCGCGAAATGCTGTACGGCCCGACCAACGAAGAACAAATAACCGAAATCATCCGCGCCGCGGTCAGGAGCTATCGCGATCTGCCGAAATTGCTCTACCACATCCAGTGGAAATTCCGCGACGAGGTCCGGCCGCGCTTTGGCGTCATGCGCGGGCGCGAGTTCTTGATGAAGGACGCCTACAGCTTCGATATCGACGCGGCCGGCGCCCGGCACTCCTACAACAAGATGTTTGTCGCCTATCTGCGCACCTTTGCGCGGATGGGGCTGAAGGCGATCCCGATGCGGGCCGACACCGGGCCAATCGGCGGCGATCTCAGCCACGAATTCATCATCCTCGCCGATACCGGTGAAAGCGCCGTTCACGTTCATTCCGATTTCCTCGAAGCCGATTGGCAAGGCTTTGATGTCGCGAGGTGGGACGCTCCGGCGTTGCAGCAGGTCGTCGACCATTACACTGCGATCTACGCCGCGACCGACGATGTGCATGATCCGCAGGCGGCGGCGAAATACGGCGACAAAATCGTCAGCCAGCGCGGCATCGAGGTCGGCCAGGTCTTTTATTTCGGCGACAAATATTCGCGGCCGATGGGAGCGGTGGTCGCCGGCCCCGATGGCGAGCCGGTGGCGCTCGAAATGGGCTCCTACGGGATCGGCGTGTCACGACTGGTGGGTGCCTTGATCGAAGCCAATCACGACGAGGCCGGCATCGTTTGGCC
>DATMKU010000263.1:0-2195 GCA_035570935.1 Allostellaceae bacterium | reverse complement strand
CGTGCTGTTTCTGGTTGTCGAATTGTGCGCTTTGTCGTTTCGCGGCGACGACTGGTCAAAGAGCAACATCGTCGCCACCGCGCTGTTCGGCGACGGCGCCGCGGGCGCGCTGCTGTCGACCAAGGGTGTTGGGCCGGCGATCGTCGCGAGCGGCGAGCACACCTGGCCCGGCAGCCTGGAGGTGATGGGTTGGGACATCGCCGATGACGGCTTCAGCGCGGTTTTCTCGCGGGATATCCCGCAGCTCGTCGCCACCGAATTGCGCGGAGTGGCCGACAGATTCCTCGCCCGCCATGGGCTGGCGCTCGACGACATCGATCGGTTTGTCTGCCATCCGGGCGGCACCAAGGTGGTGACAGCGCTTGAACAGGCATTCGGCCTGCGGCAAGGGGCTCTCGCCGGCGCGCGCCGCGTGTTGCGCGATTATGGTAACATGTCGGCGGCAACCGTGATCTTCGTGCTCGAACAAATGCTGGTCGAAACGCAGCACTGGAACCGCGCGTTGATGAACGGGCTCGGCCCCGGTTTCACCGCCGGGTTTGTGGTGCTCGACAACCGGTGACGCCGCTTTTTTGGACGCTCGGCTTTGTCGTATTGCAGCGGCTCGCCGAGCTCGCCTGGGCCCGCCGCAACACCGCCCGGCTGCGGCGCCTCGGTGCGATCGAGATTGACGCCGGCGGCTACCCGCTCTTTATCGCGCTGCATGCCGGCTGGCTCGCGAGCCTCGCATTGCTGGTGCCGGCCGCAACCCCGCCCTCCTGGCCGTTGCTCGGCCTCTTCGCACTGATCCAACCCGCCAGGATCCGCGTCATCCTAAGTCTCGGCCGCTTCTGGACGACGCGGCTGCTGTCCTTGCCCGGGGCACCGCTCGTCCACGCCGGCCCCTACCGCTGGATCCGCCATCCTAACTACCTGATCGTTGCGGCCGAGATCGCGATCTTGCCGCTCGCCTTCGGCGCGGTTGCGGTCGCGGTCGCGTTCTCCGCCCTCAACCTCGTGCTGATCGCCCGCCGCGTCGGGCTCGAGGATCGGGCATTGGCGGCGCGCCGAGCGCTGTGAGGTTCAGCGCGACACCGGGCTCAAAGACCTGGATCGGCTTTACCGCGATGGCGGTCGGCATGTTCATGGCGATCCTCGACATCCAGATCGTCGCGAGCTCTCTGCCCGAGATCCAGGCTGGGCTCGGCATCCCGCTCGACCGGCTGAGCTGGGTGCAGACCGCCTATCTGATGGCGGAGATCGTCGCGATCCCGCTGACCGGCTGGCTGAGCTTGATGCTGTCGACCCGCGGCGCCTTTGTCGCCTGCGTTGGCGGCTTTACCGCGGCGAGCCTCGCTTGCGCCGCCGCGACCGGGTTCTGGGTGCTGATCCCGGCGCGAATCGTGCAGGGATTCTGCGGCGGCGCTTTGATCCCATTGGTCTTTTCGGCGATCTTTCTGATGTTCGACTGGCCGGCGCGGACGCGTGCGACGTTGATCGCCGGCCTCTTTGCGATGCTGGCCCCGACGCTCGGGCCGGTTGTCGGCGGTTTTGTGACCGACCGATTTTCGTGGCATTGGCTCTTTCTGATCAACGTGCCGCCGGGGATCGCGGTCGCGCTGCTGGTCGCCTGGGCGGTCGATATCGACCGCGCCGACCGCCGCCGCTTCGCCTCGGTCGATCTGTGGGCGTTGCCGTTGCTCGCGGCGTTTCTCGCCGGCCTGGAACTGTTGCTGAAGGAGGCGCCACGGCGCGGCTGGGCGAGCAACCCGATGCTGCTGCTCGCTGGTCTCTGCGCCCTCTGCGGCGCCGGCCTCGCCCGGCGCTCGCTCCGTCACCGCGCGCCGCTGATCGACCTTTCCGCCTTTCGCGACCGCAATTTCGCGATCGGCTGCGGCTTCAGCTTTGCGCTCGGCGTCGGGCTTTACGGCGCGACATATCTGCTGCCGTTGTTTCTCGGCCTGGTGCGCGACTATGACGCGCTGCCGATCGGCAAGATCATGATGGTGACGGGTGCGGCACAGCTCGTCATGGCGCCGCTCGCGACCGGGCTCGAACGCCGCGTCGATTCCCGCCTGCTGATCGCCGCCGGCTATGCGCTGCTCGCATTGGGCTGGCTCGGCAACGGCTTTATGACTTTCGCGACCGATTTCTGGGGGCTGTTTTGGCAGCAGATCGCGCGCGGGGCGGCGGTCATGCTGTGCCTGTTGCCCGCC
>DATMKU010000262.1:0-5078 GCA_035570935.1 Allostellaceae bacterium | reverse complement strand
CGGGGTGTTTCGCCCGCTGGTGCAAGTGCGGCCGGGACACCGCGGTTCGGGTTGGCAAGTACGTGATGCTGCCGCGCGCGGTCCGGTCGGCTAAATCCGCGGAATCGCCAGCTATGAACATTGGGCGGTTCGCACCAAACCTTTCGTGGTTTCGCCCACGGAGTCTTGAACCGCGGCGAAATTCTTCAAAGGCCTTTATTACTTTAGCAGCGGGACAAGAGCCGGTTCGACGCTGTCGCCCGTCCTAGCGGGACTGAGAGTTCGAATCCACTTCCCTCCAGCGGAGAGTCAGCAAACTTTCGGTGTGAATAAGCACCGGACCGAGATCCCAGGCCGATTTCAACGCGGCAGGACCGACCACATCCTTGACGCATGCGCGCGTGCGGCAAATACGTCGAGGACTGCCCACCGAAGGCCCGTCAGCCTTTGACGAGGCGCGTCCACAGCAGGCGGGCGTCGCGGTCGGGATCGCGGGTTATGCGGCATTCTTTGTCGAATACCATCGTCGCGCGTTCGCCTTGCGTGTAAGCAGGCCACTCTGGGATCGCCGGATTGTCGGGGCGGCCGTGCCGGGCAAACGCGATCCAGGTGTCGGCCATTCGCGCCGCCAGTTCGCGCCCACCCGTGGCGCCCGCGGTCGCGTCCGCGGTTTCGGTGTTGTCGAACACGAACGGTAGGTCCATCGCGTGATGTGCCTTCAGACGCCCCAGATGCGCCGGGCTCTGCCAGTCGAGCGAGTACATGTAGACGGGTGCCCGATGGGGACGAGCGGCATAGCGTTCAGCTAGTAGCACGGTGCGGATCCAGAAATTCGATCCGGTCAGCGCCTTGATCAGCCGGTCCTCCGGGCTCGCTTGCGGCATCGCCGCGTTGTAGACCGCGAGCAGCGCGTCGGCCTCGGCTCCCGCAACCGCGGCCACGCGCTGGCGTAGCTCGGCCTCGCTTAACACGCCGTTCCAAACCTGGTCATCGTCGGCGAGGAAGAAGGCGCTTTCCTCGCGCGTGCCGCCGACCAGCATTGGGATATCGTCGCCGATCTCGGGTGCGTCGGGATCGCACGGATGCTGCGGCAAGTCGGCGCCGTCGACGACCGGACCGAAATCGTAGCGGTCGAGCAATGGCCAGCGTGATCGCCCGACGGCGCGAACGGCGGGGGCGATTGCCGCCAAAATCCGCTCGGGCGGCTGTTCCAGCAGCCGTTCGCATTCCTGGCCGCGCAGCCCGAGCTCGCGCAACGCCTGCGCCGCGAGCGCACTTGCCCGCTCCCGCGTCGAGACGCGGATGGCGGCTCCGCTTTGGATGATGGCGCGATGGAACAGGCCTTTTGCTGCCGGCATCGCCAGCAACACGCTGACTTTGCCGCCGCCACCCGATTCGCCAAAAACCGTGACGTTGCTGGGATCGCCGCCAAAAACCGCGATGTTGTCGTGTATCCAGCGCAGTGCGGCGACGATATCGAGCATGCCGGCATTGCCCGAGTGCGTCCAGCCGGCTCCGGCGATGTCGTCGAGATGCAAAAATCCGAAGATATTCAGACGGTGGTTGACGCTGACCACGACAACGTCGCCGCGCTGCGCCAAATTGGTGCCGTCGGTTACGGCGCGGTTACCCGAGCCATAGGCGAAGGCGCCGCCATGCAGCCAAACCATGACTGGCCGTGTGCCGCCATCGCCGGGGCCGGGCGTCCACAGGTTCAGGGTCAGGCAGTCCTCGGTTTCCGGCGTCGTGTCGGCGGGACCGAGTAACGTCTCGAGCACCGGCCGGCGAGGCGGACGGCCTGGCAATTGCCAGGCGCGGCCGCGATAGGCGAGGGCCTCGCGAACGTCACTCCAGGCGGGCGGTGGCTGCGGCGGCCGAAACCGGTTGTGGCCCGCGGTCGACGCACCGTAGGGCACACCCTTGAAGATGTGGATGCCATTGTCGAGCGAACCCCGCAGTTTCCCCGAGACAGTTTCGACGATCGGCCCGATGCCTGTCGCGGCCGCTAAGGTGTCATTGGCCATGCTGCTCGCTCTCTGCGCTTCCGATTGAGCCAGCCGCCAAATTAGCGCGAACCGCGCCTGGTCGAAAGCAGCCGGCGTGCGGTTAGTCTTCACCCGCATCGCTATTGCCCCGAACCTGAGTTTTGCGCCCGGCCCCAGGTCGTCCTAAGACGACCACTGATGGCCGAGGTCACGGCGGGCGCCGTCAGACCGAATTTTTTTAGGACCGGCTGCCGGCGCCGAGTTAATGGTGAGTCTCGTCCTCCCGTCTTGCGAGAGCGTCGCCAATAGCTTGGCGCACTCGTGCCCAGCTTTCGGGGTCTTCCTCTTCCGAGGGTATGGCAGCAACTAGTTTTTCCGTGTCCGCCTTTATAGTGTCGCGAGGGGGCTCGATTTTGCGAAGCTGAAATTCTGCGTCCGCGTCAATATATTCGTAAAGGGCCTGGTGATTCTCAATATCGCATGCTAATGCTTTATAAGATGTGGTCCAGCGTTGTTTTAGTGCGTTAATATCTAGATGTTGAAAACGTCGACCGTGTGTAAGGTATCGTCGAGTATTTTCCATGTTATCTTCCGCGATGATTGAATGCATGAGCTCTTCGCCGTCCATGTACTACTAAACTCCTCTAAAGAGAGCCGCCAATATACGGGCGAGTTTTCTTGTTTGCCCCGCCTTGGTAAAGATTATCCCAGTCGAGCGCCGCTTCCATGGGCTGGTACCCTGCCACCGGAATTGCCACCGGACCGTCAGCAGTCCAGTTTTATCTGTCGTCCGACACGCGGAGTAGCCGCACCAGCCGCTGCGGTCTCCTCATCGGTCAAATCGAGTGGGGCCTGCCGGCGATGGTGCACGCCCGCATCAGCGGTCGAACCACGGCCAATCGGCGGCCCCGGCGTGCGTCACGGCGCCCTTGTTGGCTTGACCCACCTGGGCGGCGTATTTGGCGAGAAGCCCCGCCTTGTGGCGGGGCGCCAGCGGCCGCCAGGCGGCGCGGCGGGCGGCGATTTCCGCATCGCCGAGGAACAGGTCCATGCGCCGGCTTGCCGCGTCGATGCGCACGATGTCGCCGTCGCGCACCAGCGCGAGCGGGCCGCCGACCGCCGCCTCCGGCGCGACATGGCCGACGCAGATGCCGCGCGTCGCGCCGGAAAACCGCCCGTCGGTGACGAGCGCGACCGCCTCGCCCATCCGCTGGCCATAGATCAGCGCCGTCACCCCGAGCATCTCCTGCATGCCGGGGCCGCCGACCGGCCCCTCGTTGCGGATGACCAGTACATCGCCTGCCTTGTAGGCGCGCGCCTCGACCGCACGGGCGCAGTCGCCTTCGCTTTCGAACACGCGGGCGGGACCCTCGTGCACCAGCGTCCGGAGCCCGGCGAGCTTGATCAGCGCGCCGTCGGGACAGAGGTTGCCCTTCAGTACCGCGACCCCACCATCGGGCGCGATCGGCGCGCCGGCCGCGCGCACCACCGCCCCGTCCGGCGGCGCCGCGCCACCATAGGTCTGCGCCAGCGTCTCGCCGGTTGCCGCGAGGCACGAGCCGTCAATCGCGCCCATTCCGATGAGCGCTCGGATGATCACCGCGGTGCCGCCGATCTCATGCACGTCGCGCGCGGTAAAGCGCCCGCCCGGACGCAGATCGGCGATCAGCGGCGTGCGGGCGAGCACCGCGGCGACATCGTCGAGGTCGAAGACGATGCCGGCCTCGTGCGCGATCGCCGGGATGTGCAGTGCCGCGTTGGTCGAGCCGCCGGTGGCGGCGACGATCGCGCAGGCATTTTCCAGCGCCTTGCGGGTGACGATGTCGCGCGGACGCGGGCCGCCCTTTGCCACCGCCCGCATGACGATCGCCCCGGCGCGCCGCGCGAAGCCGGCGCGCTCGGCGTAGGGGCCGGGAATCATCGACACGTTCGGCACGCTGAGGCCGAGCGCCTCCGACACCATCGCCATTGTGTTGGCGGTGAATTGCCCCGCGCAGGCGCCAACCGTCGGCAGACAGGAACGTTCGAGCCGCGCCAGCGTCGCTTCGTCCATCGCGCCGGTCAGCACCGCGCCGACCGCCTCGTAGGAATCGAGGATTGTCACGTCGCGCTCGCCGAACCGGCCGGGCAGCGCCGCACCGCCATACATGAACACCGACGGCACGTTGCAGCGCACCATGCCCATCATGACGCCCGGCAAGGTCTTGTCGCAGCCGCCAAAGCCGACGAGCCCGTCATAGGCAAGCCCGTGCACGACCGCCTCGATCGAGTCGGCGATTAGTTCGCGCGACACCAGCGAGAACTTCATGCCCTCGTGGTTCATGCTGATGCCGTCGGAGACCGAGATCGTCGTGAACTCGCGCGGCGTGCCGCCGGCCTCGGCGACCCCCTCCTTGGCGGCCTCGACCTGGAAGCCGTGGGTCATGTTGCACGGCGTCTGCTCGCCCTTCATCGAGACGACGCCGATCATCGGCTTTTGGATCGCCGCGTCGTCGAGCCCCATTGCGCGCATGAAGGCGCGGTGCGGGGTGCGGGCGAGCCCCTCGCGGGTGATGTCGGAGCGGAGCTTCCTCATCGCTTCAGAATGCCTGTTATCCCTGTTTCCATCAGGCAATTATCCGCGATAACGGAGCGCCTGGCGAGTTGCGATATGCGCTTTCGCGCAAGCGCACCGCCGACCCGCCGCTCTCATGCCCCGGTTCCTACGCCACTATTGCGGCAACTGGGCGCCTGGCGCGCGACAGTCATCTGTGCGCGGAAATAGTTGAAAAAGTCCCGTTTTCACTCAGCGGGTTTTACTTTCGACAGCTTCCATAGCAAGAGGCGCCACAACCAGCTTCACCGCGCCCGCGTACTAGAAGTTCGAATCCAGTCCCCCCCAGCGGTGAGTCTTGTGCGAACCTGACTTTCCTCGATCAGGGCTCATTGGGTTCGATCCAGGCGCGGCGTTGTGGCCTCGCCCATGAGGGGCCGGTACCGATTGGCTGTTGCCCGGTAGTGGGCGGCAGGTTGCTGTTCAAATGGCGATGCCGGATCGTGCGATGCCCTAGCGAGTACAGCCTCAGCAGCACGTTCAGCTACGTCGCCAGCCAGTTATAAGTCGAAGCTCCGTCT
>DATMKU010000261.1:0-7959 GCA_035570935.1 Allostellaceae bacterium | reverse complement strand
GCCCAAAAAAAGATGACGATCACGCGATGGGCCGCAGCAAGGGCGGATTGAGCACCAAGATCCACGCCCTGGTCGACGCGCTCGGCAACCCGCTGCGCTTTCTGCTGACCCCAGGGCAGGTTCACGACCTGGTCGGCGCCGACGCGTTGCTGCCGCAAATCGCCGCCGACGTCCTGATCGCCGACACGGCCTTCGACGCCGATGATCGTGTCATCCGGCGCCGCGCCGCCGCCGGCCAATCAGCCGTCATCCCGCCGCGGCGAAACCGCCTAACGCCGCGTGCCTTTGACCAGAAACTCTATAAAGCGCGCCTCATCATAAAGCGCGCGCCACCTCATCGAAAATTTCTGTGCCAAACTCAAACAGTTCCGCGCCATCGCTACCCGCTACGACAAAACCGCCAGGAATTTCTCGGCCGCGGTCCATCTCGCCGCGGCTACGATCTGGCTCAATCGACGACACGACCTAGTTTAAAGCCGAATTTGGCCGATTGCGCGCCAACGTCAAACGCATCGGGTGATGACAAGTCAGGTCGGCAAACGAGCGCCATGCGCACCGGCGACAGCCGAGCATGGGCGCGGCGAGAGGCTGAGCCCAGTCGGCTCGCTCGCATGCGGTGCCTCCCAATGTGCGGCTACGACATGGACGCAGTCTGTGGGCAAAATCCCCAGCGCGCCCGGCGGCCGCTGTCAATCGCCGATCACGCCGGCTGCGATTGCCGGAGGTGCGGCGCGCGCGACGGCGGTGTCCCACATCAGGCGGGGCTCGAAGGTTTCGGCGGCAAACATGGTCAAGATCACGACGGCGCAAAAGGCCAATGCCCCGACGCCGGGCTGGATCGTGATCACCGCGCCAAAGGTGACGAGCGCGCCGAGCAGCGACTCCATAAAGATGTCGATCATCGACCAGC
Organism: Allostellaceae bacterium; assembly: GCA_035570935.1. Classification (GTDB taxonomy): domain Bacteria; phylum Pseudomonadota; class Alphaproteobacteria; order ATCC43930; family CGMCC-115725; genus AP-15. The sequence goes on along the minus strand of DATMKU010000261.1, from coordinate 7,049 downwards.
GGCCGATAAAGCGGACGATGTGATAAAGCCGGGTGCGGTCGCGCAGCCAGCCGGCGCGACCGGTCTGGGTGGCGATCAGCATCGCCGAGAGGCCGACAAGCTTCAGCATCGGCACCGCGATGCTAGCGAAAAACACCAGGGCTGCGAGCGGATACTGGCGGGCCGAGACCAGCTCCTCGACGCCGCCCAAAATCGTGCTCGGCTGGCCGGCGCCGAGCTGGACGACCGACAGCACCGGAAAATAATTGGCCGGGATGTAAAGAAGCGCGGCGGCGATCACCAAGGCCCAAGTGCGCTGGATGCTGTCCGGGCGGCGCGGATGCAAGGCGCTGTCGCAGCGCGGGCAGTGCGCGTGGGCGCCGCCGGCAGCGCTGACGAGGCCGCAGGTGTCGCAGCCGACGGCGCCCGCGGTATTGCCGCAGGGCAGCGCATCGGGGCGGTCGTCATGGTCGAGCCGCTCCCACACCGCCTCGCGGTCAAGCGCGCTATCAAGCCAGACCAATACGATCGTCAGCGCCAGCAAGGCGTAGACGCCGGTGCGCAACCCGATCGTGACGAGGTCGCCGAGCTTGACATAGGCGACAAAGACGCCGAGCACAAAGACCTCGATCATCGACCACGGCCGCAGCCTTTCCGCCAGCGCGAAAACGCGGCGCAGATGGCGCGGCGGGCGGTGCCGATGGGCGCCGACGAGCACATAGAGCGTGCCGACAAGCCGCGCGAGAGGCGCCAGCACGGTCACGAAGATTACGACGAGCGCCAACGGCGCCATGCTCTGCCGCACCAGCTCCTGCGGGCCGGAAAACAAATCGGCGACATGACGGATCCCGGCGGTTTCGACGCTCATCAACGCCGAACTGCACATCACCACCAGCAGCGCCAGCGCCGCCACGGTCAGCGCCGCCACATGGTCGAGCCGATGGGCCGAAACCCGGCGCAAGATCGTCGGGCAGCGCGCGCAATAGGCCGAGGTGCCGACGGCGAGTGCCGGGACCCGCTGCAACAGCCCGCAACCCGGGCATTCGCGCAGCTGCGGCAGGGTGGCGGGCGGGGTTGGGGAAGGAGTTATCACCCGCCCGCCGGGAGTGTGGTCAACATCGGTGCGACGCCGTCGGCGAGCCGGCCGACCGCGGCGCTAATCGCCGCCACCTCGCCCGGCACGCCCGGCGCCGGCGGCGGCAGCGAGAAACGAAAGCTGCGCAATTCGGGCTGGGTCTGCCCGGTGGCGCGCACCGCCGCTTGGGCCTGCAGGACCAGATTGCCGGCGGCGTCTTCGTCGAGCCGTTGGATATTGACCTCGACGGTGGCGTCGGGCCGGGCCGAAACAGCACCATTGTCGGCGATGACCGTGCCCTGCGGCAGGCGCTGCCCCAGCTCCTCGATCAACACCCGGCTCAGCATCGCGGGCAGCGGCTCGCCCCACCAATCGTTCGACATGACGTCGAGTCGATAATTTTCCGACGAGCGCACGATCTGCGAGCGTTCGAGGAAGTGGGCAACCGCGATCTGCTGCACCAGCACGACCTTGGGATCGGCCGGTTGCACCGCGCCCGGCACCATCGCAATCGTGTACAGCACGGGTTCGGGCGAGGAGCAGGCGGCCAGCGCCACCGCCAGCGCCGAAAGCACTCGCGCGAAACCGCGCGCGGCGCGGCTCATTCGATCCCGCCTGCCGGGCGGCCCTTGATCAGCGCCTCGGGATGGCGCGACAACAGATCGGCCAATGCCCGGATCGAATTGAGCGCATCATTGGCCTGCACCAGCAGCCGCTCCATGTCGCGGTTGAACTTGGTGTTGTCGCCATAACCGCTGTCGAGCGAGAGCAACAGCTTGTTCGCGCTGGTCACGGTCTTTTGCAACTGGCCGGCCATTTCGGGCAATTGCTTAAAGGCCGGGGCGGTGCCGCTGTTGAGGTTGCGGGTAAAGGTCTCGGCCATGGCAAGCGTCGCCGAAAGCTTGCTCAAGGTCTCGCGCATTTGCGGGCCGCTGACCAGATCGTTGGTCGATGTCAGGAGTACTTCGAGGCTTTGGCCGATCTTGTCGAATGGGATCGCGTTGACCTTGTCCAGCAGATCGTTGGCGGAGGCCTGCAGCCCGGCAAAGCCGCCGGCTTCGGTGGACGGCAATACGAAATAGCCGTCCTCCATCGTGACTTCGACGGGAGGCGCCTTGGGCAGAAAGTCGAGCGCCACCTGCTGCTGGCCGGTGATCAAATTGGCGCTCTGCAACGTCGCGCGCAACCCTTGCTTCAGCAGCGCTGCCACCGATTCGGCGTCGGTTTTGAACACCTTGACGCCGACGCCGACGACCCGTTCGGGCTCGACCTCGTAGCGCACCGGCGCCACGACCCTGTCGTTGGCCCGGTCGTAGGCGAGCCGCACATCGGTGACATGGCCGACAACGAGGCCGTGTATCGTCACCGGCGAGCCTCGAGCGAGGCCGCTGACCGATCCCGGGAAATATGACACCACCTGGATCTTGCGCGTGTACGAGGCGGCCTGCGCGGTGTCGTGGTCGGCGAACAGCGGGAAGACGTGGTTTTCGAGGCTGACCGGCTCGGGGCGGCCCTCCAAATCCGGGGTTTCGAAGGCGATGCCGCCGAGCAGCAACGCCTTCAGCGATTCGAGCTCGACTTCGAGCCCGGTGCCGGCGAGCTTGATCGACAGCCCCGAAGCATTCCAGAATCGAGTGTCGTCATGGACGTAGCCGTCGTAAGGCGCCCTGACAAAGGCGTGGATCGTGACGTAATCGGCCATGTCGGCGATGTCCCAGCCGAGCACCTCGCCGACGCTCAGATCGCGGAAAAAGATCGGCGAGCCGAGCGAAATCGAGCCGAGGCGCTTGGCTTTGAGCAAAAACGCGTGGCCCGGGACATGCTCGCTGAGGATCGGCGGGTCCTCGCGTCCCTTGAAGCGGCGCTCGGACCGCCCCGCGACGGCGCCCGGCATCATCCCGACATAGCTCCCCGACAGCAGGGTTTCGAGACCGGAAATCGAGCCCGCGAAAAGCCGCGGCTTGACCACCCAAAACACCGTCTTGTCGGTCAGCAGCGGCTCGGCTTGGCGGGTCGTGGCGATGGTCACAACGACATGAGTGTGGTCGGGCGCGAGTTCGAGGCTCTTGACCGTGCCAAAGACGATGTCCTTGAACTTGAGCTGCGACTGGCCCGGCTGCAGCCCTTCGGCGCCGTCGAAGGTGACGGTAATCGTCGGCCCTTCCTTTGACAGCGTGTCCCAGGCCAGCCAGGCGCCGATCGCAAGCGCTACGATCGGAATCACCCAGATCACCGACACGCGCCGCGAGCGCCGCGTCACCGCCCGCGCCACCACCGGCGGCTCGGAAAGATTGCTCATCGCATCCCCCTCATCTGGGCGGTTTTAGCAGAGTTTGGTGCCGGCGGCGATTGCATCCGGCATGCCGAGCGCGGCGCAGGCGCCGCCGGCAGCGCGGCGTCCGTAACACGGTCCAATCCACTGCGGGTCGAGCGGCAACGCCGCCGCGGTTGTGACCCGTCGCTATTCCCCCTTGTTCCCGCGATCGGAGACCAAGCCCCGCCCGCCTTGCAAAAAGGTCTCGGCGTCGAGCTTGCCAAAGTATTCGATCAGGCCGCCGACGATCGCGGTCCATCCGGTCTGATGGCTGGCGCCGATCCCGGCGCCGTTGTCGCCGTGAAAATACTCGTAAAACAATAAATGGTCGCGCCACTCGGGGTCGCGCTGAAATTTTTCGGCGCCACCGAACACCGGCCGGCCGCCGGTTTTGTCGCGCAAAAAGATCCGGGCCAGCCGATCGGCGATCTCGCGGGCGACCTCGAACAAATTCAGCAACCGGCCCGAGCCGGTCGAGCACTCGATTTTGAAATTGTCGCCGTAATAGGCGAAGTAATGCAGCAGGGCACGAATGATAAGCGCATTGACCGGTACCCAGACCGGCCCGCGCCAATTCGAGTTGCCGCCGAACATGCCGCTATCCGATTCCGCCGGCAGATAGCCGACCCGGTATTCCCGGCCGCCGGCTGAAAAGACGTAGGGGTGGTCGGCATGGTGACGCGACAGCGAGCGGATGCCGTAGGGGCTGAGGAAATTCGTTCTCGTCGAGCATGCGGGTCAATATGCGGCACAGCCGGTCCGGGTTGACCAGCCCAATCACGCCGCGGCACGCCACGCCAAGATGGCCGGCTCCCGTCGGGTGGATCCCCCTCGCGCAACTCCGGCATTTGCTGCACCCGGTGGCGGAAGTGCGCCGTCAATCTCGGTATCTTCTCTCGCTGCGCCCGCTCGATAACGGTGACGGCGCAGAGCGGCAGGAGACCGACCACCGAGCGGACCTTGAGCCGCGTCGAGGTTCCGTTCGGCAGGCACAAGACGTCGTAATAAAAGCCGTCTTCTTCGTCCCACATGCCATCCGCGCCGATCGCGTTCAGAGCGCGCGCGATCAGCAGGAATTGGATCCCGAAGTTTGCCGCCAAATCCTCGTAAACCGGGTCATGAGGAGCGAGCTCGCAGGCGATCTCGAGCATGTTTTGGCAAAACAGCGCGACCGAGGCAGTGCCGTCGGCCTGCTCCAAATACCCGCCGGTAGGTAACGGCGCGCTGCGGTCGAAGACGCCGATATTGTCGAGCCCGAGAAATCCGCCTTCGTAGAGGTTGTTGCCCGAGCGATCCTTGCGGTTCACCCACCATCCAAAATTGGCGCTGAGCTTGCCAAAGACCCGTTTTAAAAACTCGAGATCGGTTCTGCCGTGTAGCGCTTGCTCCATCCGGTACAGAAAAATCGCGGCCCAGGCCTGTACCGGCGGGTTGACGTCGCTGAAGTTCCATTCATAGGCCGGGATCTGGCCGGTCGGGTGCAGGTAAACCTGGTCAAGCAGCAGATCGCCCGCACGGCGCGCTCAGGGGTCGAGCGGCGGCAACAGGCGGTGGCGCAGCGAGCGCGGCAAGATGCCGCTGCGACGCGGGTCTTCGAACGAGGCCGGCCGGCGGGCATAGACGGCGAACCCGGCGCGCTGATAGGTGGCGAGCGCCTTAGGATGGTCATAGGTCGAGGTGTGCAGCCAAAAGCGCTCGATCGGGCGGGCGGTCCAGGCCCGGTCGATCGCTGCCTGCAGCATATAGGGACCGTAGCCGCGGCCGATAAAGTCGGGCACCAGCCCGAAATAGCACAGCTTGGTCTCGCGCGGCTCGGCGCTGTCGAGCTCGAAAAACCCGGCGGGGACTCCGCCGACGTAAAGCACGAAGATATCGATCGATGGCTTTGCGATCAGCTGGGCCAAGGCGGCGTCGCCGTACAGCTTTCGCTCGAACCACAGCCAGGGCTCGCCGACCGTGTCGTAAATGTAGCGGTAGAACGACACCGTGCAGCTCTCAGCCCGCATCAGTGCGAGCTTGCCGGCCGGCAACGGCACCCGCCCGGTCGGGGGGGGCGCCAGCATTTCGAGATAGGTGATCGTGTCGCTCAGCAGCACCGGGTCACGCCTTACTCGCCGGGCCGGTCGCGGCGCCGGTCTCGACCGGGGTGTCGCCGGGGAGGCCCCATTCCGACCAGCTGCCGTCATATACCGCTGCGTCCGGATGGCCGATCAGATAGAGCGCGAAGGCGAGCGCGCAAGCGGTGACACCCGAGCCGCAGCTGGTCACGATCGGCCGATCGGGCTCCACCCCGGCGTCGCGGAACAAGGCCAGGAGCGCTTCCGCACTCTTGATCTGGCGCGTCTCGGGATCGGTCAGCCGGTCGTAAGGAAGGTTGCGGCTGCCTGGGATATGGCCGCTGCGCAATCCCGCCCGGACCTCCGGCGTGCTGCCGTCGAAACGTCCGGCGGCGCGGGCATCAACGATTTGTTCGCGGCGGCTCGTGAGATTGGCGAGGACCGCCATCTTGTCGCGCACCAAGGACGGGTCGAAGCGCGCGGTGAAATGGCGCCTCGCCACCGCCGGGACGACCGTCGTCAGAGGGCGGCCTTCCGACTGCCATTTTGGCACCCCGCCATCGAGCAACACCGCCTCGCGGTGGCCGAACAGGCGCAACATCCACCACGCGCGCCCGGCCGAGGACAGTCCGGCGCTGTCGTAGACGACGACTTTGTCGCCATCGCCGACCCCGAGCGCCCCTATCTTGCGGGCGAACAAATCGGCCGACGGGATCATATGCGGCAGGCTGATACCGGGTGCGGCGATGTCGTCGATGTCAAAAAACACCGCTCCGGGAATATGGCCGCGATCGTAATTCTCGCGCGCGGTAGGCGTGACGCCGGGCAATGTGAACGACGCATCGAGGATCCGGACATGCGGGTCATCGAGGTGGACGGCGAGCCATTCGCTGGAGACCAGCGCCTCGGGATGGGTATAGGGCATTGGCGTCGACTCGCGTCAGGCGGCGAAGGCGATAATAATACGGCGGTTCTGCCGACCTTTGTTTTCGATTTTAGCGACCGCGACCGGGCCGATTTCGGCGGTGTTGGCGACATGAGTGCCGCCGCACGGCTGCAGGTCGATGCCGGCGATTTCCATCAGCCGTACCCGCCCGCTGCCGGTCGGCGGCTTTACCGACATTGTGCGTACCAAATCGGGTTGGGCGGCGAGTTCGCCGTCGCTGATCCAGCGCGGCGTCACCCGGTGCCCGGCGGCGATCAGCCGGTTGAGCTGGGCGGTGATCGCCTCCTTGTCGAGGCTCGACCCGGGCACGTCGAAATCGAGCCGACCGCGGCCGTCGGCGACCTGGCCGCCGGTCACCGCACCCGGCACGACGGCGCACAACAAGTGCAGGCAGGTGTGCATGCGCATCAGTCGATGACGGCGCTCCCAATCGATCTCGGCCGAAAGCTCGGTTCCGGACAAGGGCAGTGCCGCACCGGGAGCGGGGAGATGGATCACCTCGTCGGCGCCGTCGCCTTTGACCGTGTCGAGGATCGCGATCGTCCCGCCCGAGGCAAGCCGCAATGCGCCGCGGTCGCCGGGCTGGCCGCCGCCGGTCGGATAGAACACGGTGCGGTCGAGCCGAATGCCGCGCTCGTCGGCGCTCACCACCCTCGCCGTGCAGCTCTTCAAATACCC
>DATMKU010000260.1:0-2876 GCA_035570935.1 Allostellaceae bacterium | reverse complement strand
CACCGCGCAGCAAGAGATGCCCAGACGCTCGCGACCGGAGCGACCTATCTATCCATCGGCCAACCAAGCCGCCGTCGAGGAGATCGGCACGGTCAAGTGGTACAACGCCGTAAAGGGATTTGGCTTCATCGGATCGGACCGGGGGGGCAAGGATATCTTTGTGCACGCTTCGGTGCTCAACCGTGCGGGCATCGCAGACCTGGCCGAGGGCCAGCACGTCGCGGTCGACGTGGTCGACGGTAGGAAGGGACCGGAGGCGGCCGGTTTGCGCCTGATCTGATCCCGGCGCCGATCCCGTTTCCCACCTCATCTAACGCGGTGGCCACCATAGCCCGCCGCCTGCGTCGCGGAATAAGTGAGGTGGACCCCGAGACAAGACAGTCGGAGCCGCTTGTTTGGGTGTAGCCTCGCCGATCTCGATGTCGGCTCAGATCGCGGTAAGCGCGACGGCTAGTTCGACCAGCCTACCTCTCAAATCATCGATATCGAATCCTGTGTTGGCTGCGGTGCTTGTGGGGATGTGGGCGAAGGCGAGCATTTCGCCGCTTGCACCGCGCGGCTCGCCCAGTCCATGATCACGACCAGGTAGAGGAAGCCCTTGGCCATCGGGATATAAGTAACGTCCGAACACCACACTTGGTTGGCCCGCTCGCGATCAGCGCCCGAACACGAGCAAGCAGGCGACGGCGCACAAGGTCTACCCGTATCTGCTTGGCGGGCTGGCGATCGATCGCCACCCGTCCCGGCAGCCGCTGCACCCGCTTGCGGTTGACAATGCGGCCCTGGATCGCCAGCCACACCGCCATACGGCGCGCGCCGTAATCGGGTCGAGCCAGATACTGTCGGTCGATCAGCGCCATGACCGCCAGATCCTCGGCGCTGACCTCGGCTGGCTGCCGGTAAACCGCCGCGCGCGACACCGCCAGCAACCGGCATTGCCGAGATATCGGCAGCACGGGATTCTCGCGCTCGACCATCGCACGCCGTTCCGCCCGGCTCATTTGCCGAGCTTTCGTGCCAAAAAATCGTTTTCGACCTTCAGCTGGCCGATCCGCCGGTAAAGAATATCGACCTGGGCCTCGCTGGCCATCCCCTCCGCTGCCGAACCGCCGCCCTCAAGCCCACTCGCCGCGCCGTCCAGCAGCGGCTTCTTCCAGTTGCGGATCTGGTTTGGATGAACCCCGAACTCGCTCGCCAGCTCGGCGATCGTCGTCGCCGTTGATCGCCGCGAGCGCCACTTTCGCCTTGAACCCCGCGTTGTGCTGCTTCCGGGTGCCCTTCACGTTCTGCTCCCGCGCCATCGGCGCTTTCTAGGGGCAGCGCTCCACCTCAGCCAACTGTCTCATTTGCGGGGTCCAGCTCACCCGGCTGGGCCACCCACACAACGACCGGAAAGTTTTTTGCGAATGCCTTTGTTGATCGCAAGCTCGCCTCTCAGCGCGCGCCGCTCACCGGTTGTGCTGCTCGTCCTTGGGCACGTCCTCGTTTGGGCCGATATACAGCGCCGCGCACTCGTCGCCGAGCAGCCCGCCGGTCACCGAAAGATCGTCGCGGAACGCGTCGCGCACGAAGTCCATCGTGTCGAGGTGGCGGTCCTCGAAATACATTGAATGCACTTGGTCGCGTTCCGCTCCGTAGACGATCCGCCCGATTTTGGCCCAGATCGACGCCATCGTGCACATCCCGCACGGCTGCAACGTCGAGTAGAGCGTCGCGCCGCGGAACTCGAATTGCTGCAGCCTCTCCCCGGCCCGCCGCATCGCGACGGTCTCGGCGTGCGCAGTGGGATCGTGACGGATGTGCACCTCGTTATAGCCCTCGCCGACGATCTCGCCGTCGAGCACGATCACGCAGCCGATCGGGTTGGCTCCCGGCTGGCGGCCTCCCTCGAGGGCGAGCGCTATCGCGCGGCGCATGAAACGGGCATCGCCATCGAACTTGTTCAAACCATCCACAGCGCTACCTGCTTTCTCGAAAGCGGCTGTTTTTGATCGGTCGCTCACGGGTCTCAGCGGACCCGCTGCACCCACAAGCCGGCCAGTATGCCCAAAGCGACGCCCGCAGCCAGCAGCATCAGCCCGTGTTGAAGGCTGAAGCCCCAATGCCCGGGCTCGGGGGCGATAGCGTGCCCCTCGCCCGAGGAGATGGCGGCTACGACCGCCGGTTCCGTTTGCCGCTGCGCCGCGGTCGATGTCGGCACTCCTTCGGTCACTACGTCGTTCATGATCGCTCAGCCTTTTCCGGCCGCCGGATTGCCGGCGCCTCTGCCCGTCAACGCCTGCCGCGACATGCCGTCCGCAGGTGGCAGCACGCGCCATCTTATTTCAGTTAGATAGCCAATGCGGGATACTGCCGAGCTTAGGTGTAGGGTAAGGCCACCTACATACCTGCTAACGAACTTAAAATCCACACACCAACGGTTACCACCGCCCGCGGAATCCGTAATAGCCACCGCCTCCGAAGAGCAGGATAACCACAACGATGATCAGAATCGTCGTCATAGTTTGCTCCAAAATGTACACCGGGAGCTTCCCTCCTGCATATGGGTCAAGAATAACTACGTCACTATCCTCGGAATCTACGTGGTGCTTCCGGTGGCAGCTGTCGCCAACGTGCCACTTGACAGGACCGCGCCAGCCACGGCTAAGGCGGTGGGGAAGATCGAGGTGCTCGCTTTCGACCGCTGCGCATGTCGGCTTGAGCGCCACCGCCCGCGGGAATCGCCATGAGTGGAGGGCTTCTAACGCTTGCCTCCCGCGGTGGACGGCGGCGAGGATAGCGTCGGCGGATTTGATCCAGACGAACGGTTTGGCCTGGTCGTTGGTTTGAGCGATGAAGCGGTTGATGGCGGCCTGCAGTGCGACGATCGAGGTGAA
>DATMKU010000259.1:0-13252 GCA_035570935.1 Allostellaceae bacterium | reverse complement strand
CGGCAGTCGAGCCGGTGCCGAGACCGAGGACCATGCCGTCCTCGACCTCCTCGATCGCACGCAAGGCCGCCGCGCGCTTCAGCCGGTCGCGATCGGCGATCATCGGTCGGGATACGCCTCTTCATCGACCAGCCACACGAGCTCGCCCACCGGCTGCACCCGTGCTGCCGGCAATTCCCGGTCGTGGGCCAGGACGCGAGCGAGCGGCTCGCGCTTGTCGCCGCCGGCGACCAGGAATGCGGTGTGCCGGCTGCTCTCGAGCACGGGATAGGTCAGGGTAATTCGCGCTTCGGGTTTGGCGCCGACGATCTCAGCGACCCACCGCCGGCGCTCATCGAGCACCTTTGTACCGGGGAACAGCGAGGCGGTGTGACCGTCGGGGCCGAGGCCGAGCAATTCGACATCGAACAGCGGGCGCGCCGGATCGAGTGTCTCGGCCCCGTAGTAGGTTTTGAGGGTTTGTTCATAGGCGCGAGCGGCCGCCGCCGGAACACCCCCGGTCTCGACCGGATGGATGTTCGCCGCCGGCACCGGTGCGCGCGACAGCAGCGCCTCGCGCACCATTCGGTAATTGCTGTCGGGATGATCCGGCGGCACAAAACGCTCGTCGCCCCAAAACCAGTGAATGCGGTCCCAGGGCATCGCCTCGCGAAACGGCGGCTCGGCCAGTAGCTGATAAAGCCGCCGCGGCGTCGAACCGCCCGACAGCGACACCGCGAAACGACCCTGGCTGCGGCCGGCGAGGCCGGCGATCCAGCGCGCCGCCCGGTGTGCCAGATCCGCGGGGTCCTCTGCGACTTCGATGCGGGTTTGCGTCGGCATCGGCACCTCTTCAGGATCGGCCGGTTTGGGATTCGCTATCCGCCGACTCGCGGATCGCGGCGATGGCACGGGCGTAGTCGGGGGCGTGGAATACCGCCGAGCCGGCGACGATCGCGTTGGCGCCGGCGTCGATGACACGCCAGGCATTTTCGCCGGAGAGCCCGCCATCGACTTCGATGACCGGGTCAAAACCGCGCTTGTCGCAAAGCCGCCGCAGTTCGGCGATTTTGGGCAGCATCTCGGGCAGGAATTTCTGTCCGCCAAAGCCGGGGTTGACCGTCATGATCAAGACGACGCCGCACAGATGCAGCACATATTCGATCTGCGACAATGGCGTCGCGGGGTTGAGCACGACACCCGCGACTTTGCCCAGATCGCGAATATGCGACAAGGTGCGGTGCAGATGGATCGTGGCGCCAGGCTCGCAATGTACCAGCAAATGATCGGCGCCGGCCTTGACGAAATCGTCGAGGTAATGCTCCGGCTCGACGATCATCAGATGGACGTCGACCGGCTTCGCTGTCGCCCGGCGCACCGCTTCGACGACGACCGGCCCGATCGTGATGTTCGGCACAAAGCGGCCGTCCATCACATCGACATGGATCCAATCTCCGCCGGCATGGTCGGCGGCGCGCACCTCGTCGGCGAGCCGGCCGAAATCAGCCGACAGGATCGACGGCGCGACGATGACAGGGCGGGGCATCGCGACGGAGTGGGGCTAAGGGGCCAGGGGCCGCCATTGCCGGCCGCTGCGCCACAGCAGATTGTCGGCCCCGTCGGGACCGGCGCTGCCGGCCGGGTAGAGTTCAAGCGGCACGGTCTTGTCTTGCGCCCAGAGATCGAGAATAGGCTGGACCACGGCCCAGCCGGCCTCGACGCCGTCGGCTCTGTTGAACAGGATCGCCTCGCCGATCATGCAGTCATAGACCAGCGTCTCATAGCCGGTGCTGGGCTCGGTGTGGAAATAATCCTTGTAGCGGAAATCCATTCTGACCTTGCCGAGCTCGATCCGCGGACCCGGCATTTTCGCCCCAAATTGTAGGGAAATGCCCTCGTCGGGCTGGATCTGCAGGATCAGCACATTGGGGGCCAGAATATCGACCGGCGTCTCGCGGAACAGCGCAAACGGCGCCTGTTTGAAATGAATCGCGATCTCGGTCGTGCGCCGCGTCAACCGTTTGCCGGTGCGCAGGTAGAACGGCACCCCGGCCCAGCGCCAATTCTCGATGCCGAGACGCAGCGCGACATAGGTTTCGGTCGTGCTGTCGGGCTTGACCCCCGGCTCCTGCCGATAGGCTTGAACCGCTGAGCCATTCATGGACCCGGCGGCGTATTGCCCGCGTACGACGTTGCGGCGGACGGCTTCGTCGTCGAGCGGCTGCACCGCTTCGAGGACCTTGGTTTTTTCGTTGCGCACGGCATCGGCGGCAAACGAGTTCGGCGACTCCATCGCCGTCAGGCTCAGCAACTGGAAGACATGGTTCGGCACCATGTCGCGCAACGCGCCGGTGACCTCGTAAAAATTGGCGCGGCGCTCGACGCCGACGGTTTCGGCCGCGGTGATCTGTACGTGATCGATATGGTCGCGGTTCCACAATGGCTCGAAAATCGCATTCGAGAAGCGCAGCGCCATGATGTTCTGGACCGTCTCCTTGCCGAGGAAATGATCCATGCGGAAGATCTGCGGCTCGTCCAACACCTTGAGGATGCGGGCGTTGAGAGCCTTGGCGGTGGCAAGGTCGCGGCCAAACGGCTTTTCAATGATGACGCGCCGCCAGCTGCCGTTCTTTTCCTCAGCCAACCCGGCCGCGCCGAGGCGCTCCGCGATCGTGCCGAACAATTGCTCGGCGACGGCAAGGTAGAACAGGACATTGCCGCCGGTCTTGTACTGCGCCTCGATCTTTTTGAGCAGATCGGCGAGCTTGCTGTAGGTGTCGGGGCTGGTGAAATCGCCAGCGAAATGAGTGATGCGGCTGGCGATCAAATCCCATGTCTTGGCGTCGAACGGCTCGCTCTCGCCGCCGGACCCGGTGTCCGAGACAAAGCTCTTGACGCCCTCGGCCAAATAGTCGCGAAAGGCGTCGGCCGGCTTGGGCGTGCGGTCGCCGGCGACGATCGCAAAATTGTCCGACAGCAGCTTGTCCTTGGCCAGATTGTAGAGGGCCGGCATCAAGAGCCGTTTGGTCAGATCGCCGCCGGCGCCAAAAATCACCATCGTGCAGGGCGGCGCCTTGGGCGCGCGCTGCGCTGTGCCAGCTTCCTTGGCGGCGGTCCGGGCGTCGTCCATCGGTTCAGTCCTTCACCATCGTACCCGGCTCCTGATGGCCGCCAAATTCATGGCGCATCGCCGACAGGATGCGCTCGGCAAAGGTATGCTCCTGGCGCGAGCGGAAACGGGTGTAGAGCGCCGACGACAAGACCTCGGCCGGCACCGCCTCCTCGATCGCCGCCTGAATGGTCCAGCGGCCTTCGCCCGAATCGGCGACCTGGCCGGTGAATTGCGACAGCTGGGGGTCAGAAGCGAGCGCGATCGCGGTCAAGTCGAGCAGCCAGGAGGAGATGACGCTGCCGCGCCGCCACACTTCGGCGACGTCGGGAAGTTCGAGGTTGTAGCGCCGGTTCTCCGGCACCGCCGGGGAGTTGACGTTGCGGAGAATGTCAAAGCCCTCGGCATAGGCTTGCATCACCCCGTACTCGATGCCGTTGTGCACCATCTTAACGAAATGACCGGCGCCGACCGGACCGCAATGGAGATAGCCTTCCTCGGCGCGCGGATTGCGGCCGTCCCGGCCAGGGGTCGGATCAATATTGCCTCGGCCGGGCGCCAGGGTTTTTAGAAGCGGGTCGAGGTGGTCGACGACTTTTTTGTCGCCGCCGATCATCATGCAATAGCCGCGCTCGAAGCCCCAAATGCCGCCGCTGGTGCCGACATCGACAAAATGGATGCCCTTTGGCTTCAGCATGTCGGCGTGGCGGATGTCGTCCTGGTAGAACGAATTGCCGCCGTCGATGACGATATCGTCGGCGGCCAGCAGATCGCGCAGTTCGACGATCGTCTCGTCGGTGATGGCGCCTGCGGGCAGCATCACCCACACCGCGCGCGGCGCCTCAAGCTGCTTGACGAAATCCGCGAGATTTTGACTGGGCTTGGCGCCTTCGCCGGCAAACTCGCGCACCGTATCCGCGCTCTTGTCGTAGACGACGCAGCTATGGCCGTTTTTCATCAGGCGGCGGACGATGTTGCCGCCCATCCGGCCGAGACCGATCATACCGAGTTGCATGCGAACCTCCGCTATCCCGCCTGATCTGACGATTATGACAGGGCTTGGTCGATGGCGCGGCCGAGTTCGACGAGACCGGCCTCGAGGTCGCCCGAAATATGCACGCGCAGAGCCCGTCTGCCGCGTTCGGCCAAGACCTCGAAATCGCCGCGCGCCTGCGCCGCCTTTACCACGCCAAAGGTATATTTCTGGCCGGGGACCGGCAGATCCTCGGCGTCGTCGCAGGTAATCTGCAAAATGACGCCGCTGTTCGGCCCACCCTTGTAAGCCTGCCCGGTCGAATGCAGAAAGCGCGGGCCAAAGCCGACGCAGGTCGCCGCCCGAGTCCGGTCGCGGATCATCCGGCGCCAACTTTGTATCGTTTCGATATGGGCGGGATTGCGCTCGATGTAAGCGAGCAGTGCGGCATAATCGCCGGCGCCGATACGCGCGAAATGCGCCTTTAGCGCGGCCGTCAAGTTCGTCGCCTTCGGCGCCAGCTCGGCTTCGTTGCGCGGGTCGGCGAACAGCTTGAAGCCGGCGTTGGAGAAAAACGGCTTTTCCTCCGGCAACGAGCCGGTCTTTTCATAGGCGGCGGTCAGGTCGCGGGTCTTGACCTTGCTCGCCTCGACATCGGGCTGGTCGAAGGGGTTGATGCCAATCACCGAGCCGGCGACCGCGGTCGCCATTTCCCAGCGGAAAAATTCCTGACCGAGCTGCATCGTGTCGGAGACGGTGATCCGCACCACGGGATGACCGGCCGCTTCGAGGGCGGCAATCGCGCGCTCCTGCTCGCTGTCTTCGTCGGCGGAGAGCCGCAGATAGGCGAAGACCCGGTCGCTGCCATAGACCGCAGGCGGGCCGACCGGTTCGCTATCGACAGGCACGACCCCCTTGCCGAGCTTTCCGGTCGATTCGGCGAGCAATTGTTCGAGCCAGGCGCCGAAATCGGCGATTCCCTTCGACGCGAGAATCGTCGCCTTGTCGCGGCCGTGGCGCTGGCAGACGCCGAGGATCGCCCCCAGGATCACGCCCGGGTTCTCGACCGGCGGTGCGCTCGGCGCACAGGAACGCGCCATCTCCGCGGTGCTTTCGAGAAAGGCGCGCGGCGGGATGCCGCTCACCGCCGCCGGCACCATACCGAAATTCGACAGCACCGAGTAGCGCCCGCCGATGCTCGGCAGACCGTGAAACACGGCGCGGAAGCCTTCGTCGCGCGCCGTCTTTTCGAGGGACGAGCCCGGATCGGTGATCGCAACGAAGCGCTTTGGCGCCTCTTCCGCGCCGACCGCAGTCTTGGCGCGTTCGAAGAAATATTGCTTGAAAATGTTGGGTTCGAGGGTGCTGCCGGACTTGCTCGACACGATGAACAAGGCACGGGCAAGATCAACCCGGCTCTCGAAATGGCGGATCTGCGCCGGATCGGTCGAGTCGAGGACATGCAAGGTCGGCAAGCCGGGCTCGGCGCCAAAGGTTACCGCGAACACCTCGGGGCCGAGGCTCGACCCGCCCATTCCGAGCAGAGCCACGTCGCGGAACCCGGCGCGCTTCACGTCGGCCGCGAAGTCTTCGAGGTGCGCCACCGCCGCCAATTGCTGGTCGACCACGCCGAGCCAGCCGGTCCATTTCGATTCGTCGGTCTCGGTCCACAACGAGGCGTCGCCGGCCCACAACCGCCGCACCTTGCCGTCGCGTCGCCAATCCTCGAGCGTCTCCTGCACCTCCTTATCGATCGGCGCCGGCAGCTTGCAGCTCATCGCATTGAGCTTGGCGCCGAGAACCGTGCGGCGCTTTTTCTGGACCGCTGCATAGAGTTGGTCGGCGGCGTCGGCGAACTGCCGCACGCCATCCTCGACGAGCTTTTCGGTCACCGCCTCGATCGAAACGCCGGCGGCGGGCAACGCGTCCATGACCGCCTGCGCGGCTTCGACATCCTCTTCCAGGCTTGCCCGCGGATGGCCGTGATCGCGATAGGCGTCCATCGTCGCCGGCGGCATCGTGTTGACCGTGTCCGGGCCAATCAGCTCGTCGACATAGAGAACGTCGCTGTAGGCGGTGTTCTTGGTGCCGGTGCTGGCCCACAAGAGCCGCTGGCTCTGCGCCCCCTGCTGCGCCAGGCGCTGCCAGCGCTCGTCCGAGTAGATCTTTTTGTAGTGCCGGTAGGCAAGCTTGGCGTTGGCGATCGCGATCTTGCCTTTAAGCCTTTCGAGCCGCGCCTTTTCGGCTGGGTCGGCAGCCGCGGCGATGCGCTTGTCGAGCGCTTCGTCGACCAAGGTGTCGATGCGGCTCACAAAAAAGCTGGCGACACTCGCCACCTTGTGCGGATCGCCGCCCTTTTTGGCTAAGGCTTCGAGGCCCGAGACATAGGCGTCAGCGACCTCGGCATAGACCTGCTGCGAGAACAGCAGGGTGACATTGATATTAATGCCCTCACCGATCAGGGTGCGGATCGCCGGCAGCCCGGCCTTGGTGCCGGGCACCTTGACCATCAAGTTTTCGCGCCCGACCTCACGCCACAAGCGGCGCGCCTCCTCGATCGTCTCGTGCGTCTTCATCGCCAGATAGGGCGACACTTCGAGGCTGATAAAGCCGTCGCGCCCCTGCGTCTGGTGATAGACCGGGCGCAGCGCATCAGCACCTTCCTGAATGTCGCGCACCGCCAATTCCTCGAACAGCGCGCCCGGATCGAGGTCGCCGTTCTGCTGGGCGGCGGCGATCAGCTCGTCATAATCATCGCCATGGCCGATCGCCTTTTCAAAGATCGACGGGTTCGAGGTGACACCGCGCAGCCCGTCATCGGCGATCAGCTGCGTCAGCTGCCCGGTCTTCAGCAACTCGCGGCTAACGAAGTCAAGCCATACCGACTGGCCGAATTCGTTGAGCATCCTCAGCGGATTGGGCATCGCCATTACTCCTTGCGGGCGAGCTGCGCTTTGGCAGCCGCATAGACGTGTTCCGGGGTGAAGCCGAACTTGACCAGCAGTTCCTTCAACGGCGCCGAGGCGCCAAAGGTTTTCATGCCGATGATCGCACCCTTTGTCCCGGCATAGCGCTCCCAGCCCAAAACCGAGGCCTGCTCGACCGCGACCCGGCGGGTGACCGCGGGCGGCAACACCGAAGCGCGGTAATCGTCATCCTGCTGCTCGAACAGCTCCCAGGACGGCATGCTAACCACACGCGCGCCGATGCCTTCGGCCTTGAGCTTTTCATAAGTGTCGACGCACAGCGACACCTCGCTACCGGTGCCGATCAGGATAACTTCCGGGGTCCCGCCGCCGGCGGCATCGGCCAGCACATAAGCGCCGCGCGCGACCCCGCTCGCCGACGCGAAGCGGTCGCGATCGACGGTCGGCAAATTCTGCCGGCTCAGGATCAGGCAGGCAGGCCGATGCTTCGACCCCAGCACCACGCGCCAGGCTTCGGCGACCTCGTTGGCGTCGGCCGGGCGCAGCACGATCAGGCCTGGAATACCGCGCAATCCGACCACTTGCTCGACGGGCTGATGGGTCGGGCCGTCCTCGCCGACGCCGATCGAGTCATGCGTGAAAACATAGACGACGGGTAGTTCCATCAGGGCGCTCAGCCGGATCGGCGCCTTCATGTAATCGGAAAAAATCAGAAAGCCCGAACCGAACGGCCGCAGCTTCGACACCGCCATGCCGTTGCAGATCGAGCCCATTGCGTGCTCGCGGATGCCGAAATGCAAATTGCGGCCGCCGCGGTCGTCGGCCTCGAAATCGCCGGCCCCGGCGAAGGTCAGCCGGGTCTTCGTCGAGGGAGCAAGATCGGCCGCACCGCCGAGCAGCCAGGGCAGCCGGGGGGTGATCGCGTTCAGAATCCGCGCCGATGAATCGCGGCTGGCGATGCCCTTTGGATCGGCCGGGAAGACCGGGATGTCCTGGTCCCAGCCCTTGGGCAGGTCGCGCCGCTGGATTTGCTCGCACGCCTCGGCGAGGTCGGGGTATTCGGCGCGATAGCGCTCGAACAGGGCCGTCCATTCCGCATGCAGCTTTTTGCCGCGAGCCCCGAAATTGGCGGCGAAATGCTCGTACACGCCCTCCGGCACGAGGAACTTCGCATCCTCGGGCCAGCCGTAGCGGCGCTTGGTTTCCCTGACCTCTTCCTCCCCCAAGGGTTCGCCGTGCGCCGCCGAAGTGTCCTGCCGGTGCGGCGCGCCATAGCCGATATGGCTTTCGACGATGATCAGGGTCGGGCGGTCTGTGGTGCGCCCGGCGTCGGCGATCATATCGGCGATGCGGTCGCGGTCGTTGGCGTCGCTGACCCGCAGAACTTGCCAGCCATAACCGAGAAAACGGGCGGCGACATCCTCGCTAAAGGCGAGCGCGGTGTGCCCCTCGATCGTGATGTGGTTGCTGTCGTAGATCCAGCGGAGGTTGCCGAGGCGCAGGTGGCCGGCGAGCGAAGCCGCCTCGCTGCCGACGCCCTCCATCATGCAGCCGTCGCCGCACAACGCAAAAACGTCGTAATCAAAGATCGTGAAGCCCGGCCGGTTGAAGTGTTTGGCCAGCCAATCGGCGGCGATCGCCATACCGACGCTGTTGGCGATGCCTTGGCCGAGCGGGCCGGTCGTGGTCTCGACGCCCGAGGTCAGATGATATTCGGGATGGCCCGGGCATTTGCTGCCGAGCTGGCGGAAGTGCCTCAGATCGTCGAGCGCGACCGAGGGCGTGCCGAGGCGCTCGTATTCGGCGTCGACCGAGGTGACGCCGGTCAGATGCAGGAGCGAATAGAGCAATGTCGAGGCGTGGCCGGCGGACAGCACAAAGCGGTCGCGGTTGGGCCAGATCGGATCGGCCGGGTCGTAGCGCAAAAATTGCTGCCACAAAGTGTAGACGACCGGAGCCATTGCCATCGGGGTGCCGGGATGGCCGGAATTGGCCTGCTGCACCGCATCGATGCACAAGGTGCGGATGGTGTTGACGCAAAGCTCGTCGATCGGCTCGGCAGGCGCCATCATCATCCCTCCATCAGCGGGTTAACGCCGCTCACGAGACCCGTTCCTGTCGGCCCGGAGAACCGCGGCGATTTGCGCGGCGATCCGCTCGACTGGCTGATCGACCGGAACTGTAATCGGATTCTCGTCGGGGCCCGGCGGTTCGAGTGCCGCGAACTGGCTGTCGAACAGGCTCGCCGGCATAAAATGACCATGTCGGGCGGCAAGCCGTTCCGCGATCAACTCGCGCGGCCCGTCGAGATGGATGAGGTGAACGCTCGGCCGGTCGCCGATAATCTGGCGGCGATACTCGCGCTTTAGCGCCGAGCAAGTGATGACGCCGCAAGCGCCCGCGCCGCGCCAGGCGTCGATGGCTCGTGCTACCGCCGCGAGCCATGGCGCCCGGTCGGCGTCGGTCAGCGGATGGCCGCTTTGCATTTTCGCCACATTCTCCGGCGGGTGAAGCCTATCCCCCTCGATAAATTCGCAATTGAGCCGCTCCGCCAGGCGCTCCCCGACCGTCGTCTTGCCAGCGCCCGCGACGCCCATGATGACGGCGATGGACGGGATGTCAGGGTTGTGCCGCAAGTTTTTAATCCCCGCCATCGGCTACGGCACTATAAGGCGAGCCTCGCCTCCGGTCGATCCGTTATTCTTGAAGATCGTGCGACAAAGGCTCCGGACGGGCTTGCTTCAAGGTGCCGCCGCATTTTCGGCGGCCAGCTGACAAAACCTTGAACGGTCTTTTCGAGTGGGTTGGGCGGCTCGCCGTTCATCGGAGGCCGTTGAGGCTCGCGTCAAACACCGCCGGTCCGCTCGCCGCTCCGGCGAGGGTGCCGGTCGCCGGTTCGAGCGTGACCCGCAGTTCACCCGTAGCGGCGAGCAGCCGGATGTTCGCCGGGGTCTCGGCGATAATTTTGCGCCCCGACGCCGGCAGCAGGCCGAGCGGCTGCGGTGCGGCACCGGGTGCGGCGAGCCAAAGCTGATAGGCTTTGCCTGAGGGGGGCCGCGGCGGGTCGAGGCTGTCGATCGCGATCTGATGCGCGGACCGGGCGAGGCGGATAGCCCATGCCGGATGCCGCCCGGTATTTTGAAGCACGGCGATGACCGGCCGCTGGGCGAAATCGGGCGGCTCCCGCGCAATCAGCGCCGCAACCAGCAGTGTCAGCGCGACGGTCGCGAGCACCGCCGCCGCGCGCCGCCAGAACCAGGCGCTGCCCCAAAGCTGATCAACGAGCGCCGGATCATTGCCCAAGTGGCGGATCACCGCCGCACTTTGGCGGCGACGGGTGCGATCAAAACCCGGTCGACGCGGCGGCCGTCCATGTCGACGACCTCGAACTGGTAGCCGTCGGTGGTGACCCGGTCGGCGATCATCGGTACGCGGTTGAGCCGCGCCATCAGATAGCCGCCAAGCGTATGGAAATCCGCGTCCTCGCCGGTCAGGTGCGACAGGCCAAGCACCTGCTTCAACTCGTCGAGCCCGACCATCCCGTCGATCAACCAGGTGCCGTCTTCGCGCCGCACCACCCGCTGATCGGCGTCGGCCGAGCCCGGAATGTCGCCGACCAGCGCCTCCAGGATATCGCTCGGCGTCACCAGCCCTTCGAGATCACCATATTCGTCGACGATCAGCGCCATCGGTTCACTCGAGCTTTTGAACATGTCAAGGACGCGCAACACCGACACCGTGTTCGGCAGATAAAGCGGCGGCCGCGTCGCCGCCCGCAAGTCCAGCGGCTGCCCGCCAAGGCAACGGGCGAGCATATCCTTGGCCTCGACGATGCCGACGACCTGCTCCGAACCGCCTTGCACCACAGGAAAACGAGAATAGGGGCTGTTGCGGATTTTGGCCCGGTTCGCTTCCTCCGGGTCGTCGAGATCGAGCCATTCGACCCGAGTTCGCGGCGTCATGACAGCGCTTGCCCGGCGGTCGCCGAGCCGCAGCGCCATTTCGACGATCGCGGTCTCGGCCTGCGGGATATAGCCGGCGGCCGTTCCCTCGCGCAGCATGAAGTTGATCTCTTCGTCGGTGACCGGCGCCGTCGCTTCGTGGCGCAGCGGCAACAGCCGGAGAACTAGGTCGGTGGAGGCGCTCAGAAACCATTCGATCGGCGCGCCGATCCGTGAAAGCGCGCGCATGATCCGGGCAAGGGCCGCGGCAATGCCCTCGGCGTGAGCCATCGCGATCCGCTTCGGCACCAGCTCGCCGATAATCAGCGACAAATAGGAAATCCCGAGCACCACGATCGCCATGCTGATCGCATGGGCATAACGGTTGATGAACCCGGGATAGCGTTCGAGGAGAAGCTGCAACCGCTCGCCCAGGGTCGCCTGGCCAAAGGTGCCCGACAATACCGCGATCACCGTGATCCCGATCTGGACCGTCGCCAAGAGCCGCGAGGGATCCGATTTCAGCTCGAGCGCGGCCGCCGCACCGGGGTTGCCGGCATCGGCCAGCGCCTTCAGGCGCGCCCTGCGGGCCGCGACCAGCGCGATCTCGGCCATCGCAAAAAAGCCGTTCAATAATACCAGCAGGAGGACGACCGTGAGTTGCAGAATGAGCATCGCACTCGTCCCGCCGGTCGCCGGGCGAACCGCAATGACGGCGACCGGCCCTGGGGCCGGGGAGAAGGAGCGCTTTAAAACAACAAAAGCCGCTCTTTGTCGCGGCTTTCGTGCGGCCGATTTGATGTGCTGTCGGCGGAGCGTGGCCTGCGGCGCAATCCGCCGGCATCGCCGGTGCCGTCAGCGCGAATAGTATTCGATGACGAGATTCGGCTCCATCGACACCGGATACGGCACGTCGGTCGGCTTGGGGGAGTGGATAAAGCGGCCCTTCATGCGGTCGTGGTCGATCTCGACATAATCGGGCACGTCGCGCTCGCCCGATTTCGCGGCTTCGAGCACCAGCGCCATCGCCTTGGCCTTGCCGCCGAGTTCGATCTCGTCGCCGTCGCGCACCGAAAACGACGGGATGGTCACCCGCCGGCCGTTGACCCGGACATGGCCGTGATTGACCAATTGGCGCGCGGCAAACGGGGTCGGGACCAGCTTCATGCGATAGACGACGGCGTCGAGCCGGCGTTCCAAGAGCTCGATCAGGTTGTCGCCGGTGTCGCCGCGGCGGCGCACCGCCTCCTCATACAGCCGGCGAAATTGGCGCTCCCCGAGATTGGCGTAATAGCCCTTCAGCTTCTGTTTGGCGGCGAGCTGGGTCCCGAAATCGGACGGCTTCTTGCGCCGCTGGCCATGCTGGCCCGGGCCGTATTCGCGGCGGTTGAGCGGGCTTTTGGGCCGCCCCCACAAATTGACCCCAAGGCGGCGGTTGATCTTGTATTTGGGTTCCTGACGCTTGCTGCTCATGAAATGGCGGTTCCGGTTTGCGTCGTTGTCATCACAACAGGGCGATCCGCGCCCGCGCCGGCCGATCGCCCAGATTCTCAACAATGCGCGGAAGATATAGCCGGCGCTCGGGCAAAGTCAAATGCCGCGCCGGCTCGGAGCGGCGCAATTACGGGCTGTCTTCGAGAACGTTGAGCCGACCCTCGACCGCGCGCAACCGATCGACGACCCGCGCGTTCTGGACGACCATCATGGTGATCTGTTCGAGCACTCTGATCAACGTCTCTTCGTGGCGCAGGACGATCGCTGTCAGCCCTTTCATGTCGTCGCGCAAACTCGCCACCTCGGTTGTCAGCCACTGCAGCGCCCGACCAATATAGGCCAAGTCGACGGTCTCGCCGCGTTCTGCGCTCATTCCGCGAAAATCGCGGCTTGGGGTACAGAAGTCAATGAGATCTCCTCCGCCCGTACGAGGTGTCGCGGTCAGCGGCCGGCCATCAACGGCGGCGCTTTGAGATAATTTTCGGCGAGCCGGCGGCCGGTTTCGAGCATCAGCTTTTTGTCTATTGCCTGGGTCTCGGCGGGCGGGATGCGCATGACCGTATTGTTGCAGTAGGTCGGAATCACCGACCCGTTGTCGCGGAAAAGCCCCATCGGGTCGCGCCCCGCGGCGACCGCGCGAATGCCGCGTCTGATCTGGTTGCGGAACATGCTGACCCCGCGGTCGGTCTCGCTCAGATGCTCGAGCCCGTGGATCGCGATCGGCCGCTGCGAGACCTGGGCCTCGTAATCGCCGGGATGCAGTTGGCCCTCCTCATAGGAATCGGCGGCAAGTTGGCCGGGCAGCATGATGTCGCGGTCGGCCCACCAT
>DATMKU010000258.1:0-13317 GCA_035570935.1 Allostellaceae bacterium | reverse complement strand
ATGTCCAATACCGTCACCATCGACCTGGAAGACGACGCGGGGCGAGCCCTCGATCGGCTGGCGCAACAAACCAATCGGTCCGTCGATGCACTCGTGAACCAAGCCGTCCGTGACTACCTGAATCTCCAGGAATGGCAATGGCGGAAGATCGAGGCCGGCATCGCCGCCGCTGAGCGGGGTGAGTTCGCGACCGAAGAAGAGCTCGACCGGATCGCGGGTAAATATCCCACGCGCCGATGAGGGTCGCGTGGACGGCACCCGCCGCTCGCGACCTTGAAGACATCGGAGACTGCATCGCCCACGAGAATCCGGGCGCTGCGCGACGAACTGTTCGGCGCATCCGTGCCCGGGCGCGAACCCTCGCTGCACATCCCTACCTCGG
This sequence comes from Allostellaceae bacterium, assembly GCA_035570935.1. Classification (GTDB taxonomy): domain Bacteria; phylum Pseudomonadota; class Alphaproteobacteria; order ATCC43930; family CGMCC-115725; genus AP-15. Next base: position 12,935 of record DATMKU010000258.1, on the reverse strand, counting down.
CCGTCCGCGTGGATCTGGCCCGACACATTTTGAGGTCGAGTTCAGGAACTACAAGCGCGATAGCTTGCCGCGGGAGGCGCTGGACCCGGCACGACAAAATCTGGCGGGACAGTCGAGCCGGTTGGGATATTGGTCACGCCCGCCTTGCGAGCTTGGGCTTCATCAATTCGGGTGCTGGCCGCGCGGCCGCGGCGGTTTCGGACGGGGGGGTGCGGGCGATTTTGACGAGGGCTTGCAATAGGCGGCCAACGCCGGTCAGGCGCTGCTTTTCATCGTCCCAGTTGCGCAGATAGACGAGCTTCTGGTCGGTGCGCAGCTTTAACGCAGCGGCGTTCCGCTGGATCAGGTCGACGAGCCCGGCGGGGTTGGCAAAGCGGTTGGCGCGGAGCGTGATCACCGCACCCTTGGGCCCGGCCTCGACGCGCTCGACCCCGGCCTCGCGGCAGGCGCGCTTGATCGCAATGATCTGCAGCAAATTGTCGACCTCGGCAGGCAATGGGCCGAAGCGATCGATCAATTCGGCGGCGAAAGCGTCGATCTCGCGCCGGTCGCTCAGCGCCGCGATCCGCCGGTAGAGCCCGAGCCGCACGCCCAAATCGGCGACATAGCTCTCCGGGATAAGCACCGGCGTGCCGATCGCGATCTGCGGGGTCCACTCCTCGACCGGCGCAGCGGCGGCGTCCTCGCTGCGCGCGGCGGCCACCGCCTCCTCCAGCATATGCTGGTAAAGCTCGATGCCGACCTCGCGGATATGGCCCGACTGCTCGTCGCCCAAGAGATTGCCGGCGCCGCGGATGTCGAGATCGTGGCTCGCCAGCTGAAACCCGGCGCCGAGATTGTCCAAGGTCTGCATGACTTCGAGCCGGCGCTCGGCGGTCGCCGACAGTTTCTTGCGCTCGGGCAAGGTCAGATAGGCATAGCCGCGCACCTTGCTGCGCCCGATGCGCCCGCGCAGCTGATAAAGCTGCGCCAGCCCGAACATGTCCGAGCGATGCACGACGAGGGTGTTGGCCGACGGAATGTCGAGCCCCGATTCGATGATGTTGGTCGACAGCAACAGGTCGAAGGCGCGGTCGTCGAACGCGGTCATCACCGCCTCCAACTCGGACGGCGCCATGCGGCCATGCGCCATCGCGAACTTGATCTCGGGCGCGATCTCCCGCAGCCCCTTGGCAACCTCGTCGAGGTCGGCGATGCGCGGCACGACGTAAAACACCTGCCCGCCGCGGTCGCGCTCGCGCATGATGGCTTCGCGGACCGTCACCGGGTCGTAGGGCATGACAAAGGTCCGCACCGCGAGCCGGTCGATCGGCGGCGAGGCGATCAGGCTCATTTCGCGCACCCCCGACAGCGCCAATTGCAAGGTGCGCGGGATCGGCGTCGCGGTCAGCGTCAATACGTGCACGTCGGCCTTGAGCTGCTTCAGCTTTTCCTTTTGCGAGACGCCGAAATGCTGCTCCTCGTCGATGATCAGCAGGCCGAGATGGGCGAAATGCACATCCTTGGCGAGCAGCGCATGCGTGCCGATGACGATGTCGAGGCGGCCCTCGGCCAATTCCTTTTTGACCTCGCGCGACTCCTTGGCGCCGACCAGCCGCGAGAGTTGGCCGATATGGATCGGCAGCCCGGCAAAGCGCTCGGTAAAGCTGCGGTAATGCTGGCGCGACAGCAGCGTCGTCGGCACCACGACCGCGACCTGGCCCCCCGCCATCGCCGCGATAAAGGCGGCGCGCAACGCGATCTCGGTCTTGCCGAACCCGACATCGCCGCAGATCAGCCGGTCCATCGGCTTGCCCGCGGCCATGTCGGCCAAGGTGTCGGCGATCGCGTTCAGCTGGTCTTCGGTTTCGGGATACGGGAAGCGCGCGGCGAATTCCTCGTAGATCCCTTCGGGCGGTGTCAGGGTTTCGCCGGGGCGCAGCTGGCGCTCGGCGGCGACGCGGATCAATTCGCCGGCGATGTCGCGGATGCGCTGCTTGACCCGCGCCTTGCGCGACTGCCAGGCGACCCCGCCCAATCGGTCGAGCTGCGCCCCCGCCTCTTCCGAGCCAAAGCGCGACAAGACCTCGATGTTCTCGACCGGCACAAACAGCCGGTCGTCGCCGGCATAGAGCACCCGCAGGCAGTCATGCGGCGCGCCGGCGACATCGATCGTCTGCAACGCCTCGTAACGGCCGATGCCGTGATCGGCATGGACGACGAGGTCGCCCGGCGAGAGGTTGGTCGCCTCGGCGATAAACTGGTCGAGATTGCGCCGCCGCCGCGGCGTGCGCGCCAGCCGATCGCCGAGAATGTCCTGCTCGCCGAGCACGACCAGCGCGTCGGTCGTAAACCCCTGTTCTAGTGGCAGCAGTGCCAGCCCGACCGACGACCCCGACAACGCCATCAGCGCGTCGCCGTCGGCGACCCGCCTCAGATCGGAGACGCCGCGCTCACGCAACACGGTCGCGAGCCGGTCGGCCGAGCCTGCGCTGAACGCGGCGATCGCGGTTTTGCGGCCGGCGCGGCATTCGGTTTCGAGATAGTCGCGGACCGCCTCGAACAGCACGATCTTGGGATCGGCCCGTTCGGCGGCGAAGTTGCGCACGGTGCGCGCGCCAGCATCGAACCGGTCGGCAACGCCGTCGGGCGTCGCAAACGGCGATATTTGCACGACCGGCCTTCCGGTGAGCGCGCCCTGCCATTCGCGCTCGTCGAGATAAAGCCGGTCGGGGCGCAAGGCGCGGTATACCGGGGCGCTGCCGCGCGCGGCCCCGGTCACGTTGCGCCGCGCGCCGTAGAACTCGGCGATTTGATCGAGCCGGTGGGCGCGGACTTCCTCGGCCTGGTGGTCGAACGACAGCCCGGCGCCGGGAAGATAGTCGAACAGGGTCTCGAGCCGTTCGTAATAAAGCGGCAGCCAGTGCTCCATGCCGACATAGCGGCGGCCGGCGCTGACCGATTCGTAGAGCGGGTCGTCGGTGCCGGTGGCGCCAAACTCTTCGCGGTAGCGTTGGCGGAAACGCCGGATCGCCTCGTCGTCGAGCAGAACCTCGCTGACCGGGCGCAGCACCGCCTCGCCCTCGGTCCCGGTCGAACGCTGGGTCAGCGGGTCGAAGCTGCGGATGCTTTCGATCGTGTCGCCGAAAAAATCGAGCCGCAACGGCTGCGCGGCACCCGCCGGGTAGAGGTCGACGATGCCGCCGCGCACCGCAAATTCGCCGGGTTCGCGCACCGTGTCGGTGCGGACATAGCCGTTGTTGCGAAAAAAGCTTTGCAGCCGGTCGCCGCCGATGCGCCCTGATGGCCGCAACGTCAGCACGCGGCCGTCGAACAGCCGCCGCGGCGGCACCCGCTGCACCAGCGCGTTGACCGTCGTCAGCACGACGAGCGCGCCGTCCCTTCCATTCCCCGCCGGCGGGGGAGGGTTAGTGTGCGGGCCCGCCGCGAGGCGGGTCAGGGTGTCGATGCGACGGCTGACGAGTTCGCCATTGGGCGACACCCGGTCGTAGGGCAGACAGTCCCAGGCCGGAAAGGTCAGCGCCTCGATCTCGGGATGAAAAAAGGCCAGGGCCGCGGCAAAGCGGGCCATGCGGCCGTCGTCGCGGCAGACGTGGAGCCAGCGTCCCGCCGCACCCTCGACGGCGAGCCGGCCGACGACCGCGGCGTCATAGCCTTCGGGCGCTCCGTGCAGCGTCACCGCGCGCGGCCGCGCGGCGAGCGAGCGCGCGAGTTCGTCTAGCCCAACCACTCAGGTGCCTCAAATTCCCCTCTGCGCCCTTTAGGGGGGAGAGGGAGGGGCTCGTTAGGGAGGAGAGCGAGGGGCCCGCGCTCCACGGGTCCGCGCAGAGCGCGGCCCGAGGACAAGCTCTGGCGTGGGAGGGTGAGGTGGGCCGCCGTCGCGCGGGACCACCCCCACCTCACCCCAACCCTCTCCCCCTCTAGGGGCGGAGAGGGAGTATCCGTCCAGTACTTCATGCGGCGGGCGGGGCGTAGCGGAACGCGAGCAAGAGATGCATCACGTCGTGATCTTGCGCCGCCGGCGGTGCCGCGCGGCCGCTGACCCAGTCGAACAGATCGGCGTCATTGCATTCGAGCAACGCCTCGTAGCGGTCGAGCTGACCGGCATCGAAATCGGCGAGATGGGCTTCGGCGAAATGGCCGAGAATGAGGTCGGTCTCGCGCGTCCCGCGGTGCCACGACCGGAACAGCAGGCGCTTGCGGCGGATATCGGTTGGGGCTGGCACGAAGGCGCTCTTGGCGGTGTTGCGAGAGGGATATAGACATCCTCCGTCCCGCTGTCAGCCCGAACTTCGGTTGGGTCAACCCTGCCTTGCGTCCCGCCATCCTCGACAGGCTCTTTGCGCCGGTGACGGCGCTCCCCGGCATCGGGCCGCAGCTCGGGCGCCTGTTCGAGCGGCTGGCGGGGCCGCTCGTCGTCGATTTGCTGTGGCACCTGCCGTCGGGCGTCATCGACCGCAGCACCTCGCCGCCGGTCGCGGCGCTCGAAGCCGACCGCGTCGTGACCCTCCAGGTCAGGGTCGAGGGGCACCAGCCCGGTATGGGCCGGCGCCCTTACCGGGTGGTGTGCGCCGACGACACCGGCATCCTGACGCTCGTCTATTTCAACGTCAAAAGCGACTATCTCGCCCGCCTCTTCCCGGTCGGCGCCGAGCGCATCGTCAGCGGCAAGGTCGAGTTCTACAACGGCGCGGCGCAAATGCCGCATCCCGACCTCGTCTTGCGGCCCGACGAGCTTGACCGGCTGAAGCCGATCGAGCCGGTCTATCCGCTGACCGCGGGTCTGGCACCCCGTGCGGTGCAGCGCGCCGCCGCCGCCGCTCTCGACCGCGTGCCCGAATTGCCGGAATGGATCGACCCCGGGCTGAAGCAGCAGCGGCAATGGCCGCAATGGGCCGAGGCGCTGCGCGACGCCCACGCCCCCGCCGGCGAGGCCGATCTGTCGCCCGCGGCCCCGGCGCGCGAGCGGCTCGCCTATGACGAGGTGTTCGCGAGCCAGCTCGCGGTGGCCCTGGTCCGCGCCCGCCGCCAGCGCCGCCGCGGCCGCGCCATCGTCGCCACCGGCAAACTCGCCGCCGCGGTCGAGGCCGGGCTCGGCTTTGCCTTGACCGGGGCGCAACGCCTGGCGATCGCCGAGATCAGCGCCGACCTGGCGCAGCCGCGCCATATGATGCGCCTGTTGCAGGGCGATGTCGGCAGCGGCAAGACCCTGGTGGCGCTGATGGCGATGCTGAGTGCGGTCGAGAGCGGCGCACAGGCCGCACTGATGGCGCCGACCGAGATCCTCGCCCGCCAGCACCAGGCGACCTTGCGCCGGCTCGGCCGCCCGGCCGGGCTCGACATCGGCCTCCTGACCGGCCGTGAAAAGGGCCGGGCGCGCGACGCGGCGCTGGCCGGCCTCGCCTCCGGGCTGACCCCGGTCGTGGTCGGAACCCATGCCCTCTTACAGCCCGATGTCGCGTTTGCCGACCTCGCACTTGCGGTCATCGACGAGCAGCACCGCTTTGGCGTCGAGCAGCGCCTGGCACTCGCCGAAAAAGGCCATGACGCCGACACCTTGCTGATGAGTGCCACGCCGATCCCGCGCACCCTGATGATGACCGCCTATGGCGATCTCGACACCTCGCGGCTGACCGAAAAGCCGCCCGGCCGCCAGCCCGTCGACACCCGCACCGTCCCGCTCGAACGCTTGGGCGAGGTCGAGGCCGCGGTTGGCCGCGCGTTGGCGCACGGGGCGAAGGCCTATTGGATCTGCCCGCTGGTCGACGAATCGGAAGATGCCGACCTCGCCGCCGCGCGCGAGCGGTCGAAGGCGCTCGAACCGTTGCGGCCGGGCCGGGTCGGCCTGGTTCACGGACGGATGAAGACATCGGACAAGGACCGCGTCATGGCCGCCTTCGCCGGCGACGCGATCGACCTGTTGGTGGCGACAACGGTGATCGAGGTCGGGGTCGATGTACCGGCCGCGACGATCATGGTCGTCGAGCATGCCGAGCGCTTTGGCCTCGCTCAATTGCACCAGTTGCGCGGCCGCATCGGCCGGGGCGACAAGCCCTCGACCTGCCTCTTATTGTACCAGTCGCCGTTGGGCGCGGTGGCGCGGCAGCGGCTCTCCACCCTGCGCGAAACCGATGACGGTTTTCATATCGCCGAAGAGGATTTGCGATTGCGCGGCGCCGGCGAGGTCTTGGGCACGCGGCAGAGCGGATTGCCGACCCTGCGCCTCGCCGACCTCGCCGCCCATGCCGAATTGATCGCGATCGCCCATGACGACGCCCGCCTCGTCCTCGACCGCGACCCGCATCTCGAAAGCCCGCGCGGCCAAGCCTTGCGCACCCTTCTCTACCTCTTCCGCCGCGACGAAGCCGTCCAATACCTGCGCGCCGGCTAATTCCCGTAGAGCCGGGAATTAACCGCGAATTTTTTCGTCGATCTGATAATTACCCAAGTGATATCAATATGTTGAACAAAATCATGAGCCGAATAACCGGGAATCTCTTTCTGCATAAACGGGAATTAGTTTCGGATAATCGGGAAAACAACGATCACCGCCTCAATAGCCCCGTCGACCGGCATCGAGCGAGGGAGGCTACGACACCTTTGTGGCGAAATCCGGTCCTTGCCTAAGCTCTCTGGGGGCGGAGACGGCCGGGGTGAGGTGGGGGATTCCACCGCGCCCGCCGACACCCACCTCACCCTCCCATTGCGTCGCAATGGGTCCCTCCCTCTCCCCCCCTGAGGGCGGAGAGGGGAATCGTATCTACGCTCCTCTAAATTGGCCGCGTGAAGGCTGCCGCCGCGAGCCGGCGCAACGAACCGGTGACGTTGGGTCGGAGGTCATTTCTCGGCGGCCGCGGGGGCAAATGCCTGCACGTAGCTGTGATCCTCGTCCGCATAGGCGATCCACACCCGATGGGTGCGCGGGTCGACCGCCACCGAGTGCGTGCCCTGCGGGATCGCCACCGAACCGAGGACGGTGTCCGAACCGGCGCTGATCGCGACAGTGACCAGCCGCCCGCTGCTCGGACAATACAACCGCCGGGCGAGCGCATCGAAGGCGATCTGGTCGACATGGCCGGGGCCAATATCGATGCCCTCGACCGGCTTGCCCGCCGGTAGCGAGAACACCGAGACCGTGCGGCTGCGACCGGCGACGAACAGACGCCGGTCAGGCAGGTCGAGAGCGAGCCCATGCGGCGAATCGGTCGGCAAGCTCGACCAACGGGCGATGATCTTGCCAATGCCTGGATCGATCGCGACGACTTCGTTCTTTGGCTTGATGTTGACATAAAGGCGGTGCGACTGCCGATCGATCGCCATCAGCTCCGGTGCGCCGGGGATCGCGATCTGGCCGGTGATTTTGTCGTGACGCGGATCGATGACCCAAAGCTCGCCGTCGTCATCATGCCCGACATAGAGGCGATCATCGTTCTGATCGAAGACCATCGCGTCGGCCGGGCCCGGGGTTGAAATAAAGCCGATCTTGCCGAGGGTATTGCGATCGACGACAGCGACACCCTGAGTGGTGCCGACAAAGTACTTGCCGTCCTGCGGATCGACCGCAACCCCCGAGGACTGGCCGACCGGCACCTCGCGCTCGAGCTTGTCAGCGGCAAGATCAATCAGCGTCAGCGTGCCCGCCTGGCTGTGCGCCACGAGCAGGCGACGCCGAGCCTTGTCCACCGTCATCAGATCAAAGCGTTTGGGAGCGGCCGAAACCTCGATCGGCGCTTCGGGCCGCAACGCTTGCGGCGCCGCCACCGCCGCCGTTGCGCTAAGCACGACCATGGCGCCAGTGCAGAGCGCGGCCACGGACATCAGCAACGTTCTCATGCTCATAAGTTACCTCCCTGGCGACTGCGCGATGATCGAGTCAAGGCCGAGTTGTAAGGGAGCGACAAGGTCGCGATTGTCGCGGCAGTTCCGGGGGCAGATGATCCGCGGCGATCGCGATGTTCGAACGGCCCGGTGACGAGGAACGTAGACACGACAACGGCGGTGACGGCGGCCGAGAGGCTGCAATGTCGGTGCGCCCCTCGCCTGCGCGCTGCGCTACGGTCATGTTCCCCCTCCCTCCCCTCCGCTCCCGCGTGCGGCAACTGTAACCCGCAGAGGAAATGGCGGGTGAAAAGCCTTCAGCCCGGCGGGGGCGCGGGGCTAGGATCGCCGGGGAGCAGCCGGGAGAAAAAGCATGGGCAAGCGGATCGTGGTTGTCGGCACGGGTGCCGTCGGCGGCTACACCGGCGCGCATATGGCGCGGGCCGGCGAAGACGTGACCCTTATCGACATTTGGCCGGCCCATCTCACCCTACGGATTATGAATTCCTTCACAGACTCTGAACCCATGCACAAGCTCTGAACCCATGCTGTCCAAGGTGCTTGGCCGGATCGTCATGGCGATTCTGTTTTTCGCGGTGGTGACGCCGGTCGGTCTCGTCATGCGGATGGCCGGCAGAGATCCGTTGCGGCGCCGCCTGGACCGGGAAGCGTCGAGCTATTGGCTGGTTCGCGATACCACGCGGAACGAACGGCAGACCTCGATGACCCGGCAGTTTTGAGGTTCGCGCGATAGTCCAATCAGAAATGTTGCCGAGCGGCGGTTGCGGCGGCAGGGTGTTCGTCATGATCGGACATCGGCTCTCGGCCCCCCGCTGATCGCGATGCGCGTCCTTGGCATCTCGGCTTTCTACCACGACAGTGCGGCGGCTCTGGTCGAGGACGGGCATGTCGTCGCCGCGGCACAGGAGGAGCGCTTCACCCGCAAGAAATACGACAGCGGATACCCGGCGAACGCGATCGCCTATTGTTTGGCCGAAGCCGGCATCGGTCTCGGCGAGGTCGACCGTGTCGCGTTTTACGATAAGCCTTTTCTCAAATTCGAGCGGCTCATCGAGACCTACCTGGCGTTCGCCCCGCGCGGCTTTCGCTCGTTTCGCGAGGCGATGCCGATTTGGCTAAAGGACAAGCTGTTTCAGAAAAGGGCGCTGATCAAGAAACTGCGCGCGGCGGCACCGGGTTTCGACTGGGACACTCGCCTGTTGTTTTCCGAGCACCATCTGAGCCACGCGGCCTCGGCCTTTTTCCCGTCGCCCTTTGAGGCGGCGGTGATCCTGACGATGGACGGGGTCGGCGAATGGACGACGACCTCGGCCGGGCTCGGCGCCGGCAACCAGATCACGATTTTGAAGGAGATCCACTTTCCGCATTCGCTCGGTCTCTTGTACTCGGCCTTTACCGATTTCACCGGCTTTCGCGTCAATTCGGGCGAGTACAAGGTCATGGGGCTCGCCCCCTACGGCGAGCCGCGCTTCGCGCAGACGATCCTCGATCATCTGGTCGATCTTAAGGACGACGGCAGCTTTCGCCTGAATCAGGAGTATTTCGACTACTGCGCCGGGTTGCGCATGACCAACGAGCGGTTTGCCGCACTGTTCGGGGTGCCGGCGCGCCGAGACGATGAGCGGATCGAAGGCGTGCACATGGACCTCGCCGCCTCGATCCAGCGTGTCACCGAAGAGGTCGTTTTGCGGCTGACGCGTGCACTGGCGGCCGAAACCGGCGTGCGAAATTTGTGCCTCGCCGGCGGTGTGGCGCTCAATTGCGTCGCCAACGGCAAGATCCTGCGCGACGGCAAGTTCGACCATGTGTGGGTGCAGCCGGCGGCGGGCGATGCCGGCGGCTCGCTCGGCGCGGCATTGGCCGCCTATCACCTCGAACTCGGCTCCCCGCGGCCATCCTCGAACGAGATCGACGGCATGTCCGGCGGCTATCTCGGCCCCGCATTCGGCGACCAAGAGATTTGCCGGCGGCTCGCCGCGGCGGGCGCGGTTTTTGCCGATCTCGGCGACGACGAGATCATCGACCGCACCGCCCATGCGCTCGCCGAGGAAAAGGCGGTCGGGTGGTTTCAGGGGCGCATGGAGTTCGGGCCGCGGGCATTGGGCGCGCGCTCGATCCTGGCCGATGCGCGCAGCCCGAGTATGCAGCGCACGCTGAACCTCAAGGTCAAATATCGCGAAAGCTTTCGCCCGTTCGCCCCGTCGGTCCTGCGCGAAGATGTCGGCGAGTGGTTCGAACTCGACGGCGACAGCCCCTATATGCTGATCGTCGCCGATGTCGTTGAGCGCCGGCGCCGCGAGATGAGCAAGGACGAGTGCGGCCTGTTCGGGATCGACAAACTCAACGTATCGCGCTCGGACATCCCGGCGGTCACCCATGTCGACTATTCGGCGCGGATCCAGACCGTGCACCGCGAAACCAACCCGCGCTACCATGCGTTGATCACCCGGTTCAAGGCGCTAACCGGCTGCCCGGTACTGGTCAACACCAGCTTCAACGTGCGCGGCGAGCCGATCGTGTGCACCCCGGAAGACGCGTTCGGCTGTTTTATGGGCAGCGAGATCGACCTGCTCGCCATCGGCAACTGCCTGCTGCGCAAGGAGGACCAGGACCCGGTGCGGCGCCTCGACTACCGCCATCGCTTCGACCCCGATTGAGATGCCAGCACCGCGGCGTTGCGCCGGTCGTTCGTTAATGGGCAGCGCTTGTCTTTTGCCGGGCAATCGGTAACGATTCCGTGACCGAACGCGGGAGGCGGAAGATGGCAAAGACCAAGATCGGCGTCGTCGGATGCGGCGGCCGAATGGGGAGGATGCTGGTCGCCGAGATCGCGGCGACCGAAGACTGCAGCGTCGCCGGCGGCAGCGAGGCGCCGGGCAGCGGCTACGTCAACCAGGACATCGGCGAAGTCGCCGGCATCGGGCGGATCGGGATCCCGGTGGGCGAGGCCGTAGACAAGCTGATCCGCATCAGCGACGTGGTGTTGGAATTCACCTCGCCGGCGGCGACCGCCGAGCATGCCTCGCTCGCCGCCGAGCTCGGCAAGGCGATGGTCATCGGCACCACCGGGCTGTCGCCCGAACAGGGCGACGTGGTGCGCCAAGCGGCGCGCCATATCCCGATCGTCTGGGCGCCCAATATGAGCCTCGGCGTCAATGTACTGCTGAGCGTCGTCGAGGAGGTGGCGCGCCGGCTCGGCACTGATTGGGACATCGAGATCATGGAGATGCACCATCGCGGCAAGGTCGACGCGCCGTCCGGCACGGCACTGGCGCTCGGGCAGGCCGCGGCCGCGGGCCGCGATGTCGTGCTCGATCAGGTCGAGCAGCGCGCCCGCGACGGCAGCACCGGTCCGCGCCGGCGCGGCGACATCGGCTTTGCCGCCCTGCGCGGCGGCGACACCACCGGCGACCACCACGTGATCTTCGCCGGCGCCGGCGAGCGGCTCGAACTGATCCATCGGGCGACGACCCGCGCGATCTATGCCAAGGGTGCGGTGCGCGCCGCGCGCTGGGTCGTCGGCCGCCCGCCCGGGCTCTATGGGCTCAAGGAGGTGCTGGGCCTTTAATCCGTTTGCCAGGCAAGTGAGGCGCGCCAGCGGGAGAGTGCGTCGCGGATCGTCGCGGCGAGCTCGCGCCGCGCGGCGGGTGCGAGGAAATCGCCGATTGCCAGAAACCGCCCATGCGAGGCGACAAACAGACGGTTGCGGTCGGGGTCGCGCTCTTCGAGCACGACCCGCAGCCAGAACGGCTGGAATTGCCACACCCGGCGATTGCCGCGCACGCTGATGCGCTCGACGGTAAAGGCGTCGCCGGCGAGGCGCAGGGTTTCGCTGCGCCGCGCACTGCGGTAGTTGAGGCGGAAGGCGAGATAGATCAGCGCCACGTCGAGCCCGAAAAAGCCGGTCACCGGCCACGCGCCGACCGACACGAAACCGATGCCGACGGCGAGGCTGACGAGCCCGAGAACCAGCATCATCGCGTGAAAGCCGCGCGGCGGCAGGCTGCGGTGCGGCAGCAGCACGCGTTCGAAAACGAGACCTCCGAGGGGCGCGGGCATTTCCGCGCAGGCAGGGGGCAGGGCCATCGCAGGCGAAAACTTAGGGCGAGGCCGAAATCGGGTAAAGCCCGGTGATCGCGTCGCGCTGTTTGCCGGCGGCCCGCAGCACTTTTACACTGATGCCCGATGCGCCTGATGTCGAAACGCGAAATCCGGGAATTCTATCGGCGGCTCGCCGAGACCCGGCCGATCCCAAAGACCGAGCTCGAATTTATCAACCCCTTCACGTTGCTGATCGCGGTCGTGTTGTCGGCGCAAGCGACCGATGCCGGCGTCAACAAGGCGACCCCGGCGTTGTTCGCGCTCGCCGACACGCCGCAAGGGATGTTGGCGCTCGGCGAGGAGCGGGTGGTCGAGCTGATCCGGACGATCGGCCTGTTCCGCACCAAGGCCAAGAACGTCGTCGCCCTGAGCCGGATCCTGGTTGAACGCCACGATGGCGTCGTGCCGCGCGACCGCGAAGCACTCGAAGCGTTGCCGGGGGTCGGGCGCAAGACCGCGAATGTGGTGCTGAACGTCGCCTTTGGCGAGCCGACGATCGCCGTCGATACGCACATCTTTCGCGTCGGCAACCGCACCGGGCTGGCGCCCGGCAAAACCCCGCTGCAGGTCGAGATGGCACTCGACGCGCGCACCCCCGCTACGTTCAAGCGCTATGCGCACCACTGGCTGATCCTGCACGGGCGCTATGTGTGCAAGGCGCGCAAGCCCGAATGCCCGACCTGCGTCGTCGCCGATTTGTGCCATTACAAGGCAAAAACCGGCCCGGCCGAATTGATCGCGGCGCGCGCCGCCGCGGTCCCGCCCGCAGCGCCCGCCGACCCGCCGCTCGCCGATCCGCCGCTGGCCGCGCCAGAGCCCAGGCGGCGCCGGCGCCGGGCCGCAGCGATGGTCGAGAACGGCGAAATCAGCCCGCGGCGCGGACGGCCGTCACGTCCGGCATAGCCTCGCCCGTCTCGCCGGCCGGCTGCGCCTGGATGTCGCCCGAAATCTGCCCGCCGCATTCGATTTCGATCTGGCCGTAGCGGATCGTCCCC
>DATMKU010000257.1:0-4863 GCA_035570935.1 Allostellaceae bacterium | reverse complement strand
CGGCGTGCCTCGCCTGCGCCGGGTGGTCGACAGTTGCTTTGCTCCCGCCCATCACGCCGCCTCGAAGGTCGATTGCTCTCTGACGTAGCGCACGACCACCTCCCCCGGCACGCCGATCTCGTCGTGGTAGCGCGCCTTAGCGGCTTGGGAAGCACCGTAACCTGTTGGCTCACGCGCCCCAGCGTTTGCAGGAGGAGGTCTCGGCCGACTACAACGACATGATCTACGCCACCTCAGCTGCGGAAATTGAGGCGCGCCGACGGGCCTTCAAATGCAAGGCGGTGGCCGACAGCCTGGAGGAGGCGGGTGACCGGCTGTTCACCTTCACCCGGTTACCCGTCCAAATTCCAACACAAATCGCGGCGGCACCGAGCGCCTCCTTCTCGCACCAGACCTCGACAGGGACCTCGGCGTCGCGCCACAGCGCCTTGCGGTAGAGCCGGGCGGTTTCCTGCAATGCCTCCTCGACACTGTCGAAGGTGCGCGGCTTGCGCATCCAACGGGTCAAGTCGGCGATATGGTCGTATGGCAGCCGGCCTGCGCGCCGCAAATTCAAGACTTGTCGCTGGATCTTGTCGTAACCGTTGTCGGTTTTGTCGATGCCGGGCAGCCCCTCGACCTCGGCGCGGTAATAGAGCTGGCGCACGGTCACCGACCCGTGCCGTTCGGCGTAGTCGATCAGGAAGCGGGCGCACTCCTCCATTTCCGCACTGGTCCGCCGCGCGGATTTTGTGCGGCTAGCCGCATAAACCTCGTCGGTCATTAGCTGACCGGATGCCGGCGGGTCAGTACCGGCGTCCTCGGCGGCTCGATGATCTTCAGACAGCGCTCGATCTCGACGAGCCGCCGCAAGATCCCCTCGGGCATCTCGAACGCATTGCGCCGCTGTTGCCGGAGCGTCTGCAATTCGCCCATGACTTCGTCGAACCGCCTGTCGACATGCCGGCGCAGCTCGGCGACCTGTTGCGCGAGCGGGGATCTGCGCACGGTTGGCCCAGCCCGGCGCCGACGACCGGCAGCGCGGCGGCCGATCGGCTTGGCGCAGCCGTCGGCGTTTGCTCGGGCGCTGGGGAGCAGGTCGGAGAACAGCTCTAGGGTGTTCACTGGACCTCGCCGGAAGGAAGCGGGATGCTGTCGTCGCTCATCGTGGTTTTCCTTCTCCTGCGGTGAGTGTGATGGTGGGCAGGGCTGGACGGTGCGGCGGGCCGGCCAGCCCGCTTTCAACGCCGCGGTATGGCGGCAGCCAGCCATTCGAGATAGCCCCTGTCGGCGACCAGCGCCTCGTCCGGCTGGCCCTTGTACTTTCCGAATGGAATGATCTCGTTGGCCATCGGCACTCTCCCTCTCGGTCAAAAATGGCGGATTTCTGCGGTTTGTGGTGGATGTGGTAGATCCGCCTTTATCGGGCGTCTATAAGGCGCTCCCATACGCGCGCGCATGCGTATTGACGGTCGATAAAGGAGAACCCACCACATCCACCACAAATGGCGGAAATGCTCGATTTTGGGTTTTCAGCACTGCGTCCAGTACGGTGCCGCAGCTGGTGCATCGTCGTCCCGCTCGTCCGGTCGGAGCGCGATGCCGTAAAAGCGAGTGCCGTCGCGCTCGATCTTGCGCTTATAGCCACCCTCTTCGAGGGCATTGGAAAAGGCCTTGTTGCTGCCGGGTTCCTCGCCGCCGTCCTCGGCCCATTTCTTCCACGACCGGTATAGCTCGCCGCTCGTCGCCGAGTAAGCCTTGTCGACGGCGCAGCATGCCCCGATCCAGCGGGCGATCGCGTCCTCCGCGGCGAAGTAGGCTTCGCTCGCGTCCGTCACGACCTTGGGCGGCGCGAGCCCGATCTGCTGCCATTCGAGGCAACCATGCAGCGCCCAGTTGAGGATACCGGGCCACTCGGGCTTGAGCTTCTCGGGGAGGCTCTTGTCGCGCTTCTCGGGCGGGATCGTCACGACGAACGGGATCAACTGGAGCCGCCGCCGCACCGCTTCGTTGACACTGCGCAGTGACGGTTTGTGGTTGCCCGCAATCATCAGCTTGAATTTCGGCACATAGGTGAAAAAATCCTGTCGCATGTAGCGGGCGGTGATCGGGTCGCCGCCGGTCAGGCTGTTGATCTTGGCTTCGGCCCAAGCCTTGTTCTTCTCCACCTCCTGGGCGATGACGAGACGGGCGCCGGCCAGCATGGCGAGATCCGTCGAGTGCTGCGGGTATTTTGTCTCGATAAAGGTTTCCATCGAGGCGACCACGGCGTAATCGCCCCAGATCCCGCGCAAGGTGTTGAGGAACACGCCTTTGCCGTTGGCCCCGGTGCCGTAGAGGAAGAACAGCACGTGCTCGATCGTGACGCCGGTCATGCAGTACCCGGAGACGCGCTGCAGATATCTCTGCAGCTCCTTGTCCTTGTTGGTGACGGTGTCGAGGAACTCGGTCCATAACGGGATCGGGACACGCTCGTCGGCGGCGACGGCGGCGATCTTGGTATTGTAGTCTTTGCGGCGATGCGGGCGAGCGAGCCCAGTACGCAGGTCGAGGGTCATGCTTCACTCCTTTCTCGGGGGTTGATTGAAGCTCCAGTCGTCGGTGTTCCATTGATCGAAGGTCATGGCATGGCGGCGATCGGCGCGGACCAGGCGCTCGATCCCGGCGACGGTGCTGGCCTTGGCAACGTCGCGGCCGAGCTTCTCATTGATCAGAGCGGCCTGGGGGCTATTGCGGCGGCAGATCCGCCGCGCCAGTTCGAAGGTCCGCAATGTGTCTTCGCTGCGCCAATAGGTGCCGAGCCACTGCATCCACTTGCCCCACAGTGCGGTGTAGCGCCAGTCGGTGTGATGGTAAGCGGTGAATTGTAGCGCCAGCGCCTCGTCGCTGAACTCCGCCGGCAGCGGGCCGATGTCTTCGTCTGGGGGGTCGGGATCGGTCTCGTCCCGGTCATCGGGCTCGGCGGGCGGCGGGTCGTCGAACTCCGGTGGCGGCTCGGGAATGAAGCTCCGGCCGGGCTTGTCTCCCTGGAATGCACGGATCGCGTCGATGATCGCGTCGAGGTGCTCGTCGTCGATGTAGCGCGCACCTTTCGGATCATTGCGCCAGTCGGGCTCGGCGCGGTCGAGCGCCTCGCGGATCGCCGCCTTGAGCGGCCCGCAATCGGCACCGCTGCCGTGGATCGCGATGTAGGAGGCGATCGCCTTCTTGATCGGCTCACGAAACCCCATCGGCCCGCCGATCATGTCGAGGTAGGCCTTGACCCCGCGTCCCGGGTCGTAGCCTTCGGTGCCGGGCTCGTCCCGCCGCTTGGGATGCGGCGGCGGAATGATCAGGCTGACGCTATCGTCGAGACCCTGGCGCAACCCGCACCGCCGCGGCAAGGGATCGGGCAACGGCGCGACGAAGTCGGGGGCCGCGACATAGTGTGCCTGCACGGCCGAGAACAGGGCCGGGTCGATCAGCTTGTAGCCGGCGCTCTGATTGGCCGCGATGGCCCAGCGCTTGAGCTCGTCGCCACCGAGCGGGGCGTCGAGCCAGACCCACAGATGCATTGAGATGGTCGTGTCGGAGAACACCGATTGCGACGATGAGAGTTGCCACCAGCACCACGCATCGTGCAGCTCCGCTGGCAACAGCCCGATGACATGTTCGACCGCGTCCTCGGGGTCGGATTTGGGATCGATTGCGGCCGGGCAGGCGATTTCGTCGACATCGACGAGCGCCCAGCGCCGCGGCGCCTCCGTGAATGTCGCGGGCTCGCCGGTCTTCCGGTCGGGGTGCAAGAGCCGCCGGGTGCGCTTGCGATCGATGCCGGGCAGAGGCTCGCCGCGCACGACAAAGGCGTGCGGGTTGCGGGACAGCCCTTCGAGCGCCCGCGCGAGCTCGCCGATGCCGGCGACCTCGATGGCGGTGACCGAGAAGTATTTCTCGTTGCCGTAGCTGCGGTTTTGGATGGTGCCGTCTTTTTTTTGGCTGAACGTCTTGCTCGCCAATCTCCGGTTGACGCTGGTCAGCACGGTGAGCCGGTCGGCAGTCATCGGCCCTCCCCTGTTGGCGATGCGGCTGGCGCCGCGGCCTTCGACGCCCCGTCACCGGCCTCGATCTCGGTGACGGCGGGAACCCCGGACCGGGGGACAGCGGCGGCGGTCATGGCGCGCCCCCGCCCAGTGCCCCCGGGTACTGCTGCTCGATCAGCTCGATGACGCGGGCGCTGAATCGGTCGGAGAGTGTGCGGGTCGTCCACTCGGCGATCGCCACGTACTGCGGCCTGCCATTGGCGTCGCGCTTCTGTTGCCCGGTCTCGTCAAGCACCGGCTTGCGTTCTTTATTGGCGTGCCAAGCGATGACGATCAGAACCCTTAGATCCGTCAGCGTAAGCCCAGGCTCGGTCACCGCCCGCAGCGGTATTCGCGCAAACCGCGCGCCGGCCTCATTACCGGCTTGCGCGACCGGCGACTCGCCGACTCCTGGCGGCTCGTGCAGCCCGCTATTGCAAAAACCCTTGCGTTTCCTCGAACCGGCGTCTAGATCATCTACGTCGCGTTCCACTCCTGCGCTCCACTCCTTTGCAAGAGATGCGGCAGTCAAAATCCCCCAAGGCTTTTGGCAGATTCAGTGCGACCCCGATGTGTGCCGACATGCCGGGGTCGCACTTATTCAGGTCAGCTCACCTCCATACCGACACGAAACGACCCGTCTTCGCGCACGCCTTTGCATTGCGGTGCGACGCCTGCAATGCCAGGTCGATTGCAACAGTGCATGGAACTGATGCGAGGCAGCTTTGACCAGCCCGGGGTATGCAGCGCAAGGGAGCAATGGACCACAAGATCGGAGCGGCCAGCACGCCACGATGTATGGCGTGAGCAAGCTCAAGTTGGGTCT
>DATMKU010000256.1:0-5562 GCA_035570935.1 Allostellaceae bacterium | reverse complement strand
CACCGTCGTCGACCTAACCGGTGCCGCAAACCAGGTGTTCTACGACACCTACGACCCGTTCACGCCGTTGCTCACCGCCGCGGTGTTCTATTGGCTGCTAATCAACGCGATCCGCATCGGTCTCGCACGGCTCGACGCCTGGCTCAATGCGCATCTCGCCGCCGATGAAAAGCGCGATCAGATGACGCAAATTCATGCCGAGGGGTTGACGCCAGCCGCCCTGCCCGGCGGGCAAGTCTGCGCGGCCGCGGAATGAGCGCCGCCGCGATGACCATGACCGACGCGCGCCCGGTGGCGGTGCAAATCCAGGGCGTCGACAAATGGTTCGGCAGCTTCCAGGCGCTCCGGCAGATCGATCTCGATGTCCACAAGGGCGAAAAGATCGTCATCTGCGGGCCGTCAGGCTCGGGCAAGTCGACCCTGATCCGCTGCATCAATCGGCTCGAGCGGCACGATCGCGGCACGATTGTCGTTAACGGGATTGAACTGAGCGACAGCGCGCGGGCGATCCTCGATGTGCGACGCGAAGTCGGGATGGTGTTTCAGCAATTCAACCTGTTCCCGCATCTGACGGTGCTGGAGAACCTGGTGCTGGCGCCGGTCTGGGTGCGCCGGCAGCCGCGCAAGGAGGCCGAGGAAACGGCTCGCATGTATCTCGAACGGGTGCGCATCCCCGATCAGGCCGACAAATACCCGGGCCAGTTGTCGGGCGGGCAGCAGCAGCGCGTCGCGATCGCCCGCTCATTGTGCATGAAGCCCGAGATCATGCTGTTCGACGAGCCGACCTCGGCCCTCGACCCGGAAATGATCAAGGAGGTGCTCGACGTGATGGTCGAGCTGGCGCAGGACGGCATGACGATGGTGTGCGTGACCCATGAGATGGGGTTTGCCCGCACCGTCGGCGACACGATCGTTTTTATGGACCACGGCGAGATCGTCGAGCGCGGCCCGCCGCAGGAGCTCTTCGCCAACCCGAAGAGCGAGCGCACCCGATTGTTTCTGAGCCAGATTTTGGCGCACTGAGGGGGCACCCGGATCGCCAGCCTAGTCGCCGGCGCATACACCTGCGCGTTTTGGGCGCGATGATTTTGTCGCGTCGCACTCTTCTGACGGCGACGGATCGCTTACTTATTGGCTGTTGTTTGCCTGCGGCCAGTCGAGAGGCCGAAGCGGGCGGTGATGGTCGACGCAGTTTCGGGACGGTTCCGGTACAGCAGGGCTCGGCGGCGCCGTCGGCGCGGCAGAGGCTTCAGGCTGTTTTTGCGCCTCGTCTTCGCCCTGCGCTGGGCAGCAGCACTGGCGGTGTTGCTGCTGCTGGCCTGGGGCGTCGCCGCCGAGACCCGATCCTCGTTTCTGCAATCGCGCGTCTTTTCCTGGCTGACCCGCGACATGAACTTCTCGCTCGCAACGGGCGCCAGCGACGCGATCATCTTTCCCCAATACGGCCCCTATGACGAGCGGCTCGGGTATGCCGCCCTGCCGCGCTTCATCCATTCGCTCGAGGAGCACCATTTCACGATCGCCGATCAGGCGAGGTGGTCGCCTTCGCTCGAACATTTCGTCGAGCACGGCGGCTACGCGATCTATCACGAAAAGGAGCGCGCCGGGCTGACGCTTTACGACCGCGACGACGCCCCGCTCTACAGGTCCAGCTATCCCGAGCAGACTTACGCGAATTTGGCGTCGATCCCGCCGCTCGTCTCCGACAGCCTTTCCTTTATCGAAGACCGCGATCTCTTTGCACCCGGCGCGCCGGATCGCAACCCGGCGGTCAACTGGGACCGGTTCGCGCTCGCGGCGGCAGGACGCGTCGCAGGCGTGGTCGACCGGCGGTTTCGCGCCGGTGGCGCCAGCACGCTCGCGACCCAGACCGAAAAATTTCGGCATTCGCCCGAAGGACGCACGCCCGGCATCGTCGAAAAGCTGCGGCAAATGATCAACGCCTCGGCCCATGCCTATCTCGACGGTCCGAACACGCTGGCGGCGCGGCGGCGGATCATGACGGCTTACTTGAACTCGGAGCCGCTGGGTTCGCGCCCCGGCTATGGCGAGATCATCGGTGTCCCGGAAGCGATGTGGCGCTGGTACGGAACCGATGTCGCCGAGGCCGATCAGGTGTTGACGATCCCGGCGGCAACCCCGGCCGCGCTCGCGCGCCAGGGCGAAATCTACCGCCAGGTCCTGAGCCTGCTGCTGGCCGGCCGCCGGCCCGCTTATTACCTGATCGTCGATCACCAGGCATTGGCGGGGCTGACCGACCGCTACCTCCATTTGCTGACCGATGCCGGGGTGATCGACCCGGCGTTGCGCGACGCGGCACTCGCGGCCCCCTTGCGGTTCCGCGAAGACGTGCCGCCTCCCGCCGCCGAAATCTATGCCGGCAACAAAGCGACCGATCAGCTGCGCGACGATTTGGTGACGCTGCTGCACCTGCCGAATTACTATGCTCTCGATCGCCTCGATTTGAGCGGCTGGTCGAGCATCGACGAGGCGGCCCAGCACCGAATCAGCGATGTGCTGAGCCGGCTCGGCGATCCCGGCTACGACCGCTCGCTCGGCCTCTATGGCCGTCAGCTGCTCGGCAGCGCCAGCCCGGCGCGGCTGGCGTGGAGCTTTGTGCTGTACGAGCGCGGTACGGACAGCAACTTTGTGCGCGTTCGCGCCGACAGCCTGAACGAGCCGTTCGACATCAATTCGGGCGCGAAACTCCAGCTCGGCTCGACCGCCAAGCTGCGCACCCTGATCACCTATCTCGATATCGTCGATGCGCTGCACCGGCGGTTCGCGGCCTTGCCCCGCGCTCGGCTGCTGGCGATCGAGGCGGCGGCAACCGACGACCCGATCACCGGCTGGGCCGCCGGATGGCTGGCGGACGCCAAGGACCGCAGCCTGCAGACGATGCTCGACGCCGCGATGCAGCGCACCTATTCGGCGAGCCCGCGCGAATTCTTCACCGGCGGCGGCATGCAGAGCTTCGCCAATTTCGAGAAATGGGAAAACCACGAGACTCCGAGCGTCGCCTCGGCCTTCGCCAACTCGATCAACAACGCCTTCATCCGGCTGATGCGCGACATCGTCGGCTACGAGATCGCCCAGGATGGGACCCAGACGAGCGCGTTGTTGCACGACCACGACGATCCAGCGCGCGCGGCCTATCTAGCGCGCTTTGCCGATCAGGAGGGACGCGAATACCTCGATCGCTTCTGGCGTGACTATCGCGGCCGCACCCCGCAGGAGGCGCTCGACCTGCTGGCGACCCGCACGCGGCCCGACCCGCGCCGGCTGGCGGTCGTTTTTCGCTCGGTGCGTCCCGACGCGAGCCGCTCGGCACTTGGCGCGTTTCTGGCGCAGCACCTGCCGCAGGCGGCGATTGGCGACGACGAGCTGTGGGACCTCTACCGCGATTCGAGTCCCCGCCGGGTCTCGCTGCGCGACCGCGGCTACATCGCCGGCGTCCATCCGCTCGAATTGTGGCTCGTCGGCTATCTGGAGGACCACCCCGAGGCGACGCATGCCGAGGTGACCGCGGCCGGCGCCGAGCCGCGGCAGCGGGTCTACACCTGGCTCTTCGACAGCCACAGCCCGTATCAGCAGAATTTGCGCATCCGCATCCTGCTCGAAGAGGATGCGTTTGACAAAATCCTGCAGGATTGGCGGCGCCAGGGCTATCCGTTCGGCCGGCTGGTGCCGTCCCTCGGCACCGCGATCGGCAGCTCGGGCGACCGGCCCGACGCGCTCGCCGATCTGATGGGAATGATCGTCAATGACGGCGTGCGGCTGCCGACGGTCGATCTCGAGCGGCTGCAATTTGCCGCCGGGACCCCCTACGAGACCGACATGGTCGCGGCGCCAAAGCCGCAGCGGGTCATCGCGCCCGAGGTCGCGCGAACCGTGCAGCGCGCACTGTCGTCGGTCGTCGCCGAAGGGACGGCCAAGGCCGTCGGCGGCGTCTACCATGCCGCGGATGGCGGGCTCTTGCCGGTCGGCGGCAAAACCGGCACCGGCGATAATCGCTATGACCGTTTCGGGCGCGGCGGCCGGCTGATTTCGCAGCGGGTGGTCGATCGGACCGCCACCTTTGTGTTTTACCTCGGCGACCGCTTTTTCGGCACGGTCACCGCCTATGTCCCGGGTGCGGCCGCCGCCCAGTATCAGTTCAGCAGCGCGCTCGCGGTCCATCTGTTGAAGGCATTGCAACCCCAGCTCGAACCGTTGCTGAACGCGCCGATCACAGGTGCGGCGGCGGCGTTGACCCGGCTGCCGAAGCCGGAAGTATCGGAGGGCGCCGACGGCCCCGCCGCCGCCTCGGATTGACAAGCCGGGGGAGAGAGGGTCCCGGCGGGCGGAAAGCGCGGTCAGCTCCGCGGCGCCGGCTAGGGCGAGCGGGGGGCGTTGCTGGTCAAGAGATCCACTTTGCGGTCGAGCGCAGAAATCAGACCATCCACACCCTGGCGTGCCAGGATCGAATAAAACTCCGAGCGTTGCGTTGCGAGCTGGCTGATCGTGCCGTCGAGATACACGTCGGAAATCTGCCACACACCCTGGTGCTGGCGCATCATGTAATTGATTGTCACCGGGTCTTCGCCGGCCTTGAGGATCCTGGTATCGACGATGACCCCGCCGCCATAAGGCTGGGCGCCGGTGACCTGAAGCTGCTCGCCCGAATACCTGTCGAAACGGTCGGCATAGGTCGCCGAAACATAGCGTCCAAAGGCGGTGACGATCCGCTGTTGCTGCGCCGGCGACAAGGCATCCCAGGACGGGCCGACGGCGAGCCGCGCCATGAACGGTACGTCGAAAACATTGTTGACGACCGGTGCGAGCGCCGCATAACGCCCGCTCTGCCCGAGGGTGCGGCCGTTTTTCATCGTCGCGAGCAGCACGTCGTAAAAGCCGCGCACGCTGTCCTGCGCGCTCGGCGGTAGGGCGGCGGCGCCGGTGGCGAAGATGCCGCCGATCAGCGCCAGAGACAGCGCGACGACCTTGCCGCTCAAGCCCCAGGGCGTCCTCGCAATCGTCATCAGTTCGTCTCCAGATCCACTGCCGCTCGACGGCTGCTTCTATCAGACAGAGGTAGGGCCTGGCAGCCGCTTCCACAACGGCATGTCCCCCAGCAGGTGATTGCGGCCATATCTTGCCCGGGGCCGGGGGGAACCGCATTGAGCGCCGTCAACTTGGCTGTGGTTGGATCGAGACGAACCGCTCTGTCCGACCGGCGTCAAGCGAATCGAAGCGCTGACCGGGGTCCAGTCGCGCATCCGGGTCGATCCGACGAGGTTGAACCATCCGCGGCCGGTTCTGTTTAGCAAACATCACGATCTCTCGGTGTATGACCCGAAATGAAGCATTCGATCGCAGCATTCGACGTCGCTCCCGCGAAAGCGGGAGGTCCAGTGGCGACCGCACGTCGCTTGCCCCTGGGTTCGCGCTTTCGCGAGAATGACGATTAGTATCCTGATCATTTGCACTTGTTTTCGAACCGGGCACTCAAGCTTCGAGGTTTGCCATGTGGAAAATCGCAAAGCCGGCAGTATTTGGAATTGGCCTGTTGCTCGCGGGCGC
>DATMKU010000255.1:0-9533 GCA_035570935.1 Allostellaceae bacterium | reverse complement strand
TGCCGTCGGCACTCGCCGATCTGTTCGAGCGCCGTGAGCGGCTCACGGTTTTGCCTAACAATCAGGCAGCAATAACGAGCTATATTCGCACCCATGCCCGGCGCAACGAGAGGGTCGCATGACGATTGAGCTGTCGAGACTGAAGAACGGGTTGCAGATCGCCACCGACCGGATCGATACCGTCGACACCGTTTCGCTCGGTATCTGGGTCGATGTCGGGACCCGCCACGAGCCGGCCGAGATCAACGGTGTCGCTCATTTTCTCGAGCATATGGCGTTCAAGGGCACCGAGCGGCGCACGGCACTCGCCATCGCCGAGGAAATCGAGGCGGTCGGCGGCCACCTCAACGCCTACACCTCGCGCGAGAGCACGGCCTACTACGCCAAAGTGCTGAAGGAGGACGTGCCGCTGGCGCTCGACATCCTCGCCGACATCCTGCAGCACTCCACCTTCGAGCCGGAGGAGCTCGAGCGCGAGCGGACGGTGATCCTGCAGGAGATCGGGCAGGCCAACGATACCCCCGACGACATCATCTTCGATCATTTCCAGGAATGCGCCTACCCCGACCAGGCGATGGGCCGCCCGGTGCTGGGACGCCCGGAGATCATCCGCCGGCTCGGGCGTGACGAGGTCACCGGCTATCTGCGCGACCATTACGGGGCGCGGCGGATGGTGCTGGCTGCGGCCGGCAACCTCGACCACGACCATATCGCCGGGCTTGCCGAGAAACTGCTCGCCGAGATGCCGGCGGAGCGCCCGGTGACGACCGAGCCGGCGCGCTACGCCGGCGGCGAGCGGCGCGAGGAGCGCGATCTCGAACAATTGCACCTGGTCTTGGGCTTCCCGGGGCTGGTGCTCGACGACCCCGATTTTTATGCGGGGTCGGTCTTGTCGACCGCGTTTGGCGGCGGCATGTCGTCACGGCTGTTTCAGGAGATCCGCGAAAAGCGCGGGCTCGTCTACACGATCCATTGCTTTGGCCACAGCTATCGCGACGGCGGGCTGTTCGGGATTTATGCGGGCACCGGCGAAGAAGAAGCAGCCGAACTGGTGCCGGCGCTGTGCGAGGAGGCGCGCAAGCTCGAAGACGGGCTGAGCGGGGTCGAACTGGCCCGCGCCAAGACGCAGCTGAAAGCGGGTTTGCTGATGTCGCTCGAAAGCACGTCGGCGCGCTGCGAGCAACTGGCCCAGCATTTGTTGATCCACGGGACGCCGTTTGACCCGGTCGAGATCGTGCGCCGCATCGAGGCGGTGGACGACGCCGCAATCCGGCGCGTCGTCGCGCGCTGGCGGGCCGGCCCGCCGACCCTGACGGCGCTCGGGCCGCTCTCCCGGCTCGAAGATTTCGACCGCGTGCAGGCGCGGCTCGCCGCCTGACGCCCCCGCCGCGATGGCGCCGCAGCGGAAATCCTTTCCCCGGCTGTTTCTGGCGCGCGCCGATCCGTTTCGCCTGACCGGGGAGCGGGTTTATCTGCGCGCCCCCGAACGCGGCGATTGGGAGGCCTGGGCGAGCCTGCGGGCGCGCTCGCGCAGCTTTCTTGAACCGTGGGAGCCGAGCTGGCCGGCCGACGCGCTGTCCCGGCTCGGCTTTCGCTCGCGGGTTACCCGCTATGCCGAGGATTGGCGCACCGACCAGGCCTATAATTTCTTTATTTTCGCGCATGACGACGCCCTGGTCGGCGGGATCGGGCTCTCCAATGTCCGCCGCGGCGTGTCGGAGACGGCGAGTCTCGGCTATTGGATCGGCGAGCCGTTCGCGCGCCTGGGCTTGATGACCGCGGCCTTGCCGTTGGTGCTCGATTTTTCGTTCGACCGGCTGCGTCTGCACCGGGTCGAAGCCGCCTGCCTGCCGAGCAACGTTCCGAGCCGCGCCCTGCTGGCGCGCACCGGCTTTGAGCAGGAAGGCTATGCCCGGCAATATCTGTGCATCGCTGGAAAATGGCAGGACCACCTGCTGTTCGCGATCCTGCGCGAAAAATGGCGGGCCTAGCGCCGATCGCCAGCAGCAATTGTCAAATCCGTCCAAGACGGAAGGGTCAGTCGATGCGCATCAAAGAAATCACCGAGCGTAATGTGATGCCGGAGGAAGCCGCCGCGACGGAAACCGAAGACCTATTTGAGATGGCGAATCTCTACCCGGACACGACGGGACTGCCAATGACGGTTTGGGTTTCGCCTCGCGGCAACGCCCGACATGACGTTCTGGTCAAGGTCAACACGACGCATGGTAATCAGATGAACATCGCGAACACAGCGGTCGTCGGGGTGCGACCCGCGCCGCATATGATCACTAGTTTGTTATCGCCGGTCGATGCGCAGGCTGTGTTCCAATGGGTGGCGATGAACACGGATACGCTCGTCGAATATTGCGACGGACGGATCGACACGGCACGAATGATTCGGGCGTTAAAATCGTTGCTGCCATCCCGTCAATCCAATCAGCCCCGTACGCCATAGCTCGGGGCTGCCGGCAATCAATGTGGTTTGGTAACGAGGCGGTGAGGCTGCACCATCTGAACGCACCCGGGCACTAACAGCCGGACCGGTGAAGAGCTCCGGTGGCTGGAATGATTAGATCGCGATGCGGCGCTTGTCGAGTTCGGCTTCGTTGACGCGCAGCCCGAGGCCCGGGTCGGTTGGGAGGGGAAATAGGCCGTCGGTCGGCTTTGGCGGACTTTCGAAGACCGCGTGCTGGCGCGGCGACGGGTCGTTCAACTCGCACGGTTTGGTCATGTGCAACAGGCTCGCCATCAGATGCAGATTGGCGGCGTGGCCGATGGTCGGCTGCGTCTGATGCGGCACCAGTTCGACGCCGTGCGCATGGGCCACGGCGGCGCAGCGCATCAGCCCGGTAATGCCGCCCATCTTGACAATGTCGGGCTGCACCATTCGCACGCCGGCCTCGATCAGATCGACAAGGCCTGACAATGTGTAAGTCTGCTCGCCGGCGGAAACGGTGATGTCGAGCCGGCGCGCGACCTCGCCCATTGCCTTGGCGTGATAGTGCTGCACCGGCTCCTCGAACCACCAATAGCCAAGATCCTCGAGCGCCCTGCCGACGCGGATCGCGCCGCCGAGCGAATAGCCGTTGTTGGCGTCGAAGGCGAGCGGGAAGCCGTCGCCGACCAGGCGCCGGACCGCGCGCGCCTTGGCGATGTCGCCGGGGATGTCGAGGTCGGGCTTGGTGCGGTCATTGTCAAAGCGGATCTTGACTGCTGCCGGCTGGTCTTTGAGGCGCGCCTCGACAACGCGCAGCATCGCGTCGACGCTGCGCGCGCCATTGCCGCCGATCGAGGCGTAAAACGGCAGCTCGCTGCGCCAGGCGCCGCCCAACAGCTTGTAGATCGGCTGGCCAAGGAGTTTGCCCTTCAAATCCCAGAGTGCGATGTCGATCGCCGCCAATGCGCCGGTCAACGCGCCCTCGGGACCTAGCTTGGCAAATTTGTGCAACATCGTGTCGTGAAATACCGCGTGATCGAGCGGGTCGGCGCCGATCAGCATTGGCGTCAGATCGCGCGCAATCATACCGAGCGAGGCAAGCCCGCCCTGCATCGGCGACGCCTCGCCAATACCGCTGTGGCCTTTGTCGCAATGGACCCTGACCCAGGCGCTGCGCTGCGCCGGCTCGTCGTCGGGCGCCCACTGCACCTGGAAGGCCTCGACCTCACGAATTTTCATGACCCCTCCCACGTCAGATCAGAACTGCTTTGGCAAGCCCGCTTGCTTCAGAATAGCGTTGGCGGTGTGACGCGACTTGATCCTGTTATCGACGACGATCGGCCGACGTGAGTGTGGACACAGCCAGATTTCGTGATCACCCTTGCCGTAGCGGTCGACACGGCAGCCGGCCCGTCGCAACGCCTCGCGAATCGGCTCGGCATAATCGGCCATCAGGCCGCTGCGAGATCGACCTTGTCGCGACGCAGCAACGTGACGCGGATCTCCGGCAACAGCGCGGCTGCGAGATCCGGACTATAGGACAGCAGCTCCGGAACCATGACTCGCAGTTGCTCGAACAGCCCCTCGACCGTCTCCGCCTCAGTGACGAGGCCAGGCAGATTGCTACTCTCGGCAACCCAAACTTGCGCCTCGTCGTCCCATTCCGCCCTCACCCTGACCGCCGCTCTCTTTTTGCTCATCAGAATTACTCACATGTCACCGGGAAGAATTGTGCCACGCGCCGCGGCGCGCAAGGATGGCTCACCACGCAGCGGCCCAGCCGTCGCGGCGCGGGTCGGAGCCGGCCAGCAACATCCCCGTGGCTGGGTCGCGGCGGATGATCTCGATGCTGCATGGCCCGTCGAGATCGCCGACTGTGGCGACCGGGTGACCGCGGCGCGCGAGCTCGTTGCGCACCGCCTCGGGAAAGCGGCGCTCGATCATCAGCTCGTTCGCACCGACATGCGGCCAGTTCGCATATTGGCCCGACACATGCGAGGTCCAGCGCGGCATCTCGGCCGCCTGCTGCGGGTCAAGTCCGAAATCGATCATCGCCGTCAGCACCTGCAGATTGACCTGCACCTGATTGTCGGCGCCGGGCGTGCCAAAGACGCACCATAAGACACCGTCCTTCAGCACGATGGGCGGGTTCATCGTGTGGCGTACGCGGCGGCCGGGCGCGAGCCGGTTCGGGTGGCCGGGTTCGAGATGCCAATACGCCATGCGGTTGTTGAGGAGGATGCCGGTGTCGCCGGCGATGATGCCGGCGCCAAACCCGCTGTTGATGCTTTGGATGCCGGAGACGGCGTTGCCGTCGCCGTCTGCGGTGCAGAAATAGGTGGTGTCGCCGGCCACCGCCGGCTCGGCGAACGCGCTCGGTGCCGCGCGGCGCATGTCGATCCGGGCGGCAAGCTCGGCGGTGTAGTCGGCCGACAGCAGGCGGGCGAGCGGGGCCTCCAACGAGCGCGGATCTGCGGCCCAGCTCTCGCGGTCGGCAAAGGCGAGCTTTTTGGCTTCGACCAGCGCATGGACCCGATCGGCCGACAGCAATCCCATCCCGGCGAGATCGAGCTGTTCGATGATTTTCATTTCCTCGAGCAAGACAAAGCCGGTCGAATTGGGCGGCGCTTCGAGCACGGTGTAGCCGCGGTAGTCGATCGCGATCGGCTGCTGCTCCTCGGCGGTGAAGGAAGCAAGATCGCCGGCGCGGACCAATGCCCCGGCGGCACCGAGCCCGGCCGCAAGGCGTTGTGCTAACCGGCCGCGGTAAAAGGTTTCGGCGCCTTCATCTGCGATCTCCTCGAGGGTGCAGGCGAGATCGGGCTGGATGATCGCGGCGCCGAGCGCCGGCGGCCGGCCGTCGGCGAGAAACAGCGCGGCCGTGCGCGGATCGACGAGCAGAGCGGGGCGGTATTCCTCGGCGAAATGGCAGTAGGCGCGGGTGGCGCCAAACCCGTACCGGGCTTGAGTGATCGCCTCGGCGAACAACTCGCGCCACGCCAAGCGGCCAAACCGACGGTGCATCAGCTCGAGGCCCGCGAGCATGCCCGGCACCGAAACCGACAACGGGCCGGTGCGCGGGATGCCGCCGGCATATCGCTCCGGCGTGGCCGCGGCGGGGGCCGGGCCGGTGCCGTTGAACACGAGCGAGCGGCCGCTCGACTGATCGAAGACCTGATAGAACGCGTCGCCGCCGAGACCCGACATCATCGGCTCGACGACGGACAGCACGAGCCCGGTCGCGACCGCGGCATCGACGGCGTTGCCGCCGCCGCGCAACGCCAACAACCCGGCCTGGGCCGCGAGCGGATGGTTGGCGGCGACGGCACCGCGCCGCCCGATGATCAGCGGCCGGTAGGAACGCATCTCGACAGCCACATCCCCTCTCCTCACACCCTGGTGGTCGGCGCACCCTGGCGATCAATGCCGATCCCAACTCCGGGAGGCAACGCAATCCCGCAGCGCGGCAAATCCGATGCGACTGCGAACCGTCAGCCGCCAGCCTCGGCTTGCGCGCACGGCCCGAGAAACTCCGGGATCGACACCGCGACGCCGGGAAGATGGCCAAAGCAGGGCTCATTTGGCCGGCATTGGTACATATAGGCCCAATGGGTGAGCAGCAGATCCTTGACGGCCGCGGTGGACATTTGATTTTCCATGGTCCAGCCGACCCGCTGGCGGGTCATCGTGCCAAGCCCGACCGTCGGCGCGCTGTCCGAGCTGCCGGCAGCAGTCTCCGAGGGCAGCAGGGTAAAGGTGAGGTGCACCTGGCCCTCCGGCGTTACCGACCCGACGAGCTGCAGGCACGAAACCTCAGGCGCGCTGGATCCTCCCGGCGGCGAATACGAGACCGCCGTCGTGCCCCAGAAATATCCGTCTTCGTACCGGGCAATGTGATAAACGGTCTGGTCGGATACCGGGAGCGGGGATTTGAGCGCCGGGCTCGATGCAAGCGCCAGCAGATAGTCGTGGGGCACGTACCAGTACGTGCCCTCCAGCCATTGCCAACGATCGACCGACGCAGCCATCGCCGGACACCCGGCGGCGAGGATGGCAACGCCGGCCAATACAGTTCGTAATGCTCGCCTCAGTAAAATCCTGTGCATGGGTCAACTCCTGGCGTCGCCGGCTGCGGGTCGCGGCACCGGGGCGGTGGATCGGGTCGCCGGTGCTTGACGCGATTGTCTGGAATAAGGGTCCCGGCCTGAAGATTTCCTTGCGGCGCCGTCCGATCGCCGCCAGCAAGATCGCGCTGGTTGGTCTATTGCTGGGGCTGGCGAGCTGCGACGCCGCCGGTTCCGTCAATAATTCGGATAATGAGAAAAACAGGGGAGCCAAAAACGGCAAGTTTTACGGCGGCGTGACCGGCGGCTGGAGCCACCCGTGAATGCGCCGAAGACGAGCTGCGGCGTCATTGTCGGCGACGGCGAGCGCATCCTGCTGGGCCATGCGACGCGCTCGCCGCGCTGGGACATTCCGAAGGGCGAGGCGGAACCGGGCGAGGATTTCGCCGCCGCTGCGGCGCGCGAATTGCGCGAGGAGACCGGGCTCTCGGTGGCGCCGGGAGAGCTCGCCGCACTCGGCGTGCATCCCTATCTGCGCGGCAAGGATCTGGCGCTGTTCGCATGGACGCCGCCGGTCATGCCCGATCCCGAGGCGCTCGTCTGCAGCTCGACTTTTGCGCTGCCGAACGGGTCAGCATTGCCGGAATTCGATCGCTTCGGCCTGTTCGCCTGGGAGGAGGCGCTAACCCGGGTCGGGAAGAACATGGCGCGGATTTTGGCGGGGGTCGGCCGCGATATGCCAAAGGGCGCTTCGAGATGACGCGCCGGTCGTGCTAGGGTGGGCATATTGCAACGCGAGGAGGTCGCCATGCCCAAGCTGCGTCACATCGCCATTGCCGCCGAAGACCCGGAGGCGATGGCCGAGTTCTATAAACAAGCCTTCGATTTTGTCGAAGTCGGACGGCCGAACGGCGTGCTCGCCGACGGTGTGTTTTTAAGCGACGGCACGCTCAACATGGCGATCCTCAAATTCAAGACCGATCAGCTCGGCAAGGGCATGGATTACCGCGGCATCCACCATTTCGGCGTGCTGGTCGAAGATGTCGACGCGTTTTCAAAGAAGCTCGAAAGCCTCGGCGCCGAGCATTACATCGACCAGGGCCAGGGCGGGCATCAGGCGGGCTATTTCGAGAAGAAATTTTACGGTCCCGAGCGCATCCTGTTCGACATCGCCGAGCACGGCTGGGCCGGCGCCGAGCCATTGCCCATGCCGGTGAAGGAAGCCGCCGAATAACCACAACCCACCGAGGAGAGTTTGATGGCCAAGCTGCGCCATATCGCCATCGCCGCGAAAGACCCGGACGCGATGGCGATTTCTATGTCAAGGCGTTCGACTTCAAGATCGTCCGCTCGAACGACGGGCCGCTCGCCTATGGCCATCATTTGAGCGACGGCACGATCGACCTGGCGATCCTGCGCTTCAAGACCGACCAGCTTGGCCGCGGCATGGACTATACCGGGCTGCATCATTTCGGGATCCTGGTCGAGGATGTCGACAAGGCCGGCAAAAAGCTCGAGAGCCTCGGCGGCAAGCACTATATGGACCAGGCCGAGGCCGAGCGGATCGGCGGGTTCGAGGTCAAGTTCTACGGCCCCGAAGGCATCCTCTTCGATGTCGCCGAGCATCCTTGGACTGGCACCGAGCCGCTCCCGGTCGAGGTGAAAGAAGCCGCCGAGTAACCGGGATAGTGGTTCGCGCGAGAGCGAGACCACTATCCGATCGTCGTTGTTTTCGCGCGACTGAGCGTGCGCCGCCATTTCGTGCGCAGGACACTCGGCCGCTCAGGGTAGCGCTCGTGGAGGAATCCGGCTGCGGTCACCCGGTCGGTCCGGAAGCTCCGGAAGTCCTGCCGCAGCTCGCACCAGGCGATCAGATGACGGACGGTCTCCCGGTAGCCCACCGTGACGGGCCAGACCGTGCGTTCGCTCTCGCGGCCCTGCTCGTCACGATAGGACAACGCGATTTTCCGGCCCGCGTGGATCTGCGCGCGTACGCGCGCTATGTCGAGGCCGTCGGCGGCGAGGTTCCATGCCGGCGGCGTTTCTGTCGCGGGCTCAAATACATAGGGCCGAAGCCGCTCCGGCACGACGGCTCCAATCTTGGCGATCAGATCCTCCGCCGCCCTCGCCAGCGCCGGATCGCTGTGACGCGCCACCCATTGAGCCCCTAGTACGGCAGCCTCGATCTCGTCGGGCGTCAGCATCAGGGGCGGCAGGTCCAGCCCCGCCTCCAGTACATAGCCGACCCCGGCCTCGCCTCGAATCGGCACCCGCTGGCTGCTAAGGTCCGCGATGTCGCGATAGACCGTCCGCTTGGAGGTCTCGAGTTCTGCGGCGAGCGCGTCGGCGGTTAAGGGTTTGGGGGTACGGCGCAGGATTTGAATGATTTGAAAAAGCCGGTCGGCGCGTCTCATGGGGCTTTATCTCGCGACGATGCTGACAGGATGTTGGCAGCAGGATGGCAATAGCAACGCTGGCGCAGGCCTGATTCGTTACCAAATAACGCGCTGGGTGAGGCGCATCGCGGGAGCCCCTTGCCGGCTCTCACCGTGCGGCAATGCGGGATAGGACACAACGATGAGCGAAGCCGAAAATCTGTTTGCGGTTTTGCGCCAGTCGGCTGAGCCCGAGGCGGCGGACGCTATCGAGAAGTTGGTGCAGGACGCTTCGGACCGCGCTCTGTGCCGGATCAACGTGCTCGATTTCGCGGCGCGGACGGGGCTCGACGAGGAGCGGGTGATCGCGGCCTTTCTGCACGCGGCGCGTCTCGGGATTTTCGAGCTGTCGTGGAACGTCTTGTGCCCGGGCTGCGGCGGCGTGCTCGACACCAGCACCACGTTGAAGAGCGTCGACAAGGACGAATACGCCTGCGCGTGGTGTGCCGCCGGGTACACGCCGACGCTCGACGAGATTGTCGAGGTGACGTTCACGGTCAGCCGGCGGGTGCGCAGGATCGCCGCGCACGACCCGGACGAGCTGCCCTTCAACGAGTATTTTCGCCAGGTGTTCTGGGGTTCGGGTATCGATGT
>DATMKU010000254.1:0-3310 GCA_035570935.1 Allostellaceae bacterium | reverse complement strand
CCGATCCGCGTCTCGTAGTAGGAAAGCACGAGGCTCTTGGCGAGGATGTCGGCGACCAGCTGCAGCCGCTCGGTTGAGCGGTCGCGCAGGATGATGTTGCCGGAGGGGTCGACATGCTGGTCGCTGTCGGGTCTGACCAGCAGCCGGGCCTCGTCCTGCTCCGGCAGCGCGAAGGCGCCGATCACCGACGGCGCCAAGCGCTTGACGAATTCGTCGGTCGCGGCGCTGCGCTCGCCGAACAGCACGACCGCGCCATAGCGAAACACGACCGCAGCCCCACCGCCGGGGATGTCGAGCGTCAGCGGAGCCGTGCCGAGCGAAGCGTCGCGCTCGAGCGCCCGCGTGTCGATCCGCTCGCCCAGCAGCAACGCGCGCACCGGCAGGGTATCGCCGGCCGTTTCCGGCGAGCCGGCTATCCGCGTCGCGGCCGAACCTGCCGCCGATCCGGTCTCAGCGCCCGATGGGTATGCCGGCTCAGAGGTTGTCGTCAGGGTCCGGGTCTTCTTCGAGCCAGGTCAGCAGCAGCGTGTAGGCGACGGCCAGCACGACCGGGCCGAGAAAGATGCCGATCAGGCCAAACGCGATCAGCCCGCCGATCACCCCCGCCAGCAGCAGCGCCAGCGGCAAGTGCGCGCCCTTTCGCATCAACAGCGGGCGCACGACGTTGTCGAGACTGACGATGATGATCGTACACACCAACAGGAACGTTCCCCAGCCGGGGTGGCCGCTCCAATAGAGCCAGACGACCGCGGGGATCAGCACCAGGCCGGGACCGAGCTGGGCGATGCACAGCATAAAGGTAACGGCGGTCAGCACCGTCGCCAACGGCACGCCGGCCATGGCCAAGCCGATGCCGGTCAATATCGACTGAACCAACGCGGTGACGACGACGCCCAGCGCGACGCTGCGGATCGCCTGACCGGCGAGCCGGACCGCTTCGCGACCCCGTGTTCCGGCCAGCCTATGGCCAAAGCGCTCGGCGATCACTTCGGCGCGGTCGCCGCCGGCATAGAGTGCCGCGGCGATGACCAGGGTCAGCAGCAATTGCACGATGGTGATGCCAAAGCTGCCGAGCAGGCCGACAAACCAGCCCGCCGCACTCCCGGCATAGGGAGCGGCCTTGGTGGCAAACTCGTCGATGCCGCTCGCCTCTATCCGCTGCCACAGCGAAACGAGCTGGCTGCCGAACAGCGGAATGTCGTTGAGCCAAGCGGGGGGCGGCGGCAATTTGAAGGCAACGATCGCGCTCCCCCAGCTGACGATGCGGGCGAAGTTTTCGGTGATCGTCGCGATGGCGAGCCAGAACGGCGCGATGAAGACCAAAAGGAGCGCCAAGGTCATCACCACGACGGCGAGTGCCCGTTTGTTCCACAGCCGGTGCTGCACCCGCAGCATGATCGGCCAGGTCGCGACCACCAGTGTCGCCGCCCAGATGGTCGCCGGCAGCAACGGCCACAATATCCAGAACGACGTCCCGATCAGCCCGGCGATAAACAGGATCGCGAGGATCGTGCGCACGAGATCGGATGGCGCCTCGCGGGCGGAGCGGAGTGCGGCGCCGTCGTCGCCCGGCCGCGGCGGCGGCCTCTGGATTTGCGTCAAGCCCTGAGAGAACCTTCTCTCGCGCCGCATCACAGGCCGCGGGGGATCATCGGTGTCGGGCTACCCGGTCGGTTGCGCCACCGTGGCGCGCCGTGCGGCCATCTGCCGGTCGCCGATCAGCGCCACCGCCACAGTCAATAGCATAAAGATGACGCTGACGCCGAAAATCCAATGCGCGGCACCGCGGTCCAAGATCCAACCGAACAGCATCGGGCCGATCGTGCCGCCGATGCTGAAGCCGATCGTGACAGCGCCAAAGGCGCGGCCGACGGCGCCGGCGGGGGCGGCGGCGCGCACCAGCATGTCCCGCGAGGGCTGGATGATTCCGGACAAAAAGCCGGCGAGCCCCATCACCAGCACCAGCAAGGCTGGGCCGAGGCCGAACAAGGCGATCAGCAGGATCAGGCCGGCGTTTACGCTAAAGCCGAGGGCGGCGACATCGCCGTGGCGACGCGTCAGGTCGGCGATGAACCCGCCGCTGAGCACGCCAAACGCGGTCGCCGTCAGATACACGGTCAACGCCAGATTGGCTGCCGCAAATGGAAAATGGTAGCCTTTCATCAGCGCCGGCACCGAGAAATTGGTGAGCCCGCTCGTCGACAGGCTGAGCACGACAAAGAACACCATCATGCCGAGGATCGCCGGGGTGAAGACCGTGCCGGCCCGGGTGGGTCTCGCCGCGCCGAGGCGGCCCGCAGCCCGCGCTTCCGCGAGGGTGTCGCCCTCTATCGTCGGCGCAAAGATCAGCGGCAAGGCCACCAGCGGCCCGACCAGCCCCGCCATGACCAAGGCCCCGCCGACCCCGACCCGCGGCACCAAGGCGAGCATCGTCAACGGCGCCAGCGCGTTGCCGAGCATGCCGGCGAAGGTATGGACCGAAAAGGCGCGGCCGATGCGCGATGGCGTCACTCGCGCTGACAGGATCGCATAATCCGCCGGATGGTAGACGGCGTTGGCGATGCCCGACACGCCGGCCGCCACCAGCAGCCAGGAATAGCGGTCGACGATGCCGACCGAGGCAAGCGAAACGCCGCCGAGGCACAGCGCGCCGATCAGCAATTTGCGCGAGCCGAAGCGGTCGGCCATGTAGCCCATCGGCAACTGCGCCGCGACCGAGACGATCGCGTATACGGTCAACGCCAAGCCCAGCTGGATGAAGCTGACACCCCAGCGTGTCGCCAGCAGCGGGAACAGCGGCGGCACCACGAGCATGTGGAAATGGCCGACAAAATGCGCCGACGACACGAGCCCGACCGCGCGAAATTCCCCACTCCGTCCGGACCGCCCGATTGCTGCCGCCGCTGCCGTCATGCGCTCGTTCCCTGCCGTCTCGATCAAACGACAGGATGTATAGATTGGATTGTTCCGCGGCAATCCGCTGCCGCCAAATTCAGCACATGCCTTTTGGGATGGCAGCTATCTGCGCGGGCTGTCCGGCAGCGGCATTGTTCAACCGGTCGTATTCGGCGCGCACCGCCTCGGCGCCATAAATGCGTTCAAGCCGGCGCACGGTGAAATGGCCGCGCGCCAGGCTATGGAAATGCTCGATAAAGGCGAGGTTGACCGCGGCCCCGCCGACGGCGCCGACAACCATCATGCCTTGGAGCGCGAGCTTCTGGGAGACGACGGCGCCAAACCGCGCGACGATCGGCGCCACAGCCCGATGGGCCAGCACGCGATGCGCCAGCGCGGAGCCGCCATGCGCGGT
>DATMKU010000253.1:0-2303 GCA_035570935.1 Allostellaceae bacterium | reverse complement strand
CGATGCTCGATCCCGAATACGACTTCACCGCGCAATACCACCGCATCCGTCCGCACCCGGCCGAGCTGCCGCCCGAAATCGCCGGGGAAATCGAGCGTATCGAAGAGCGTCTCGCTGAACTCGAGGAAATCAGCGAGGACGAGTGGACCGCCGAGCTGATCACCGAAGCCGCCCGGCTCGAGGAGCGCCATGACGAACTCGCCGAGACCGTCGCGGATCTCGCGGTCTACAGCGAGAGAGACCGTGCTATCGCCGGCGTTATCGTCACGATCGGCGATGACGGCGAATTTCGTCTCCATCAAGGGCTCGTCGAACGTTCGGCGACCGACACTGGCGACAGCGGTGATGTCGAGACGGTCGGGTTCAAGGCCCGCCCAGACGACGAAATCTCCGGCCCCTCCCCTACCGCCGGGCAGACCATCCGAAAGGAGTGCGGTTTCAGCCAGCTGCTGGTCGACGATCTCAAGGCGCACCGATTGCAGATTACCCGCGCCCATCTCGCGGCGGATTTCGATGTCGCCTTCGATTTGGCGCTCTATGCGCTGTGCGTCGACCTATTCGAACGGTTCGGCTACCGCTCGCACCCGCTCGATTTACGGGGGATCGAACCCCCATTGCACAGTTCATTGAACGATCTCTCCGGCACCCCGGCCGATCGTTTGTTCGGAGCCCAGGGCAACGCGCTCGATCTCGACTGGCTCAAACTGTCGCCGGAAGAAGGCTTCGCGTTGCTCGCGGCATTGCCATCAGAGGCCAAGCAGCGGCTCTTCGCGCGATGCATCGCCCTTTGCATCAAGCCGCAGCTGGCGATCGAGGACGGGGCCGATCCGGTCATCGAAGCCGCCGGCCGGCGGCTCGCGATCCCGTTTGCCGATTACTGGAGGCCGACCGCCGCCAATTACTGGGGCCGGGTCAAGAAGGCGCACGGCCTCGCGATCGGCAGGGAGATCCTCGGCGAGCGCTGGGCTCGCGATCACGCCGGCGACAAGAAGCCGGAACTCGCTGCGGCGCTCGAAACCGCCTTCGATCCCGCGAAAAGCGCCGCCTGTATCCGGCTCGATCAGGCGGCGCGCGACGCTGCTGCGTGTTGGCAGCCGCCCGGCATGGCCTATGCCGGGACTGTCGAAGGCGATTCCGCTGATCCGCAATGCGACGGAGCCGCACCGTTGCCCGGCGATGCTGTCGCCGAAATCGATCTCCAGGCGACCGAATTGCCGGCCTTCCTGACCGAGGACGAGCCAGTCGGCATCGCGCTCAATGGGTCTTCGCAATCCTGACGCGCATTTTCCGAACGCAGCAGTGGCGCGGTAATAGCAGAGAGATCTGCCGGTCGTGCCCGCTGGCCGGCAGAATCAGGTAACCGAAGCAGGGGCGGCGCACCGCTGCCGCCCTTGTTACGCCGATCGACCGCGGCGTCGGCCAATAACTGAAAACGACCGAACCCTGGCCCGCCGCCGCGCGGGCCTTTTTTATTCGGCAGCGCTGCTGTAGCGAGGTCAGAGGGAAGGCACAGCCGGGAGCGGGTGAACCCGGACCGAGAAGAGAGAGCGCCTGGCCGGGCCATCTGAACCCCGCTCTCGGAGATCTTCCGCATGCTCGGCCTGACACCCGCCGCGGCCACGCTGCCGCTGTTCCTGCCACAAGCCCCGCCAGACAAGGTTTCGGGGCTTTTTCATGCCGCGACTCTGCTCGCACAGCTCCTGGGATAAGGCCGGGCGCTCGACAGCCGCGCTTTGCGCTCGGCGATGGAGGCCGCCTTCGGCAGCACCGATGCCGAAGGGGCGTGGGTGTGGAAAGACGCCTACGAGGCCCTCGAAGCCGCCCAGGTATTGTTCCTGCGCAAATTCGGCGGCGCGATGCGCTCACGCGCTGGCTCGCCGACGGCGACGCTCGAGATGCTGATCCGCCTCGCCGGAAGGCTCGCGTCGCAAACCCGCCGCTCGGAGGAATCCGAACACTTCCAGCAATTCTCGACGCCGTTGGCACTCGGCTTTGTTGTCGCCGAGGCCGCAGCGCTGACCCCCAGCGACGTCGTTCTGGAACCGTCGGCCGGCACGGGGCTGCTGGCGATCTTCGCCGAGCTTACCAAAGCACGGCTTGCCCTGAACGAGATCGCCGAGACCCGTGCCGGGCTGCTCGGCCGCCTGTTGCGCGATGTTGTAGTCACCCGGCACAACGCCGAGCAGATCCACGACCATCTCGATGCCGCGTTCCGGCCGAGCGTCGTGCTGATGAACCCGCCCTTCTCGGCCTCGCCCAAGATCGAGGGGCGCTTTGCCGAAGCCGCGATGCGCCACATCAGC
>DATMKU010000252.1:0-4660 GCA_035570935.1 Allostellaceae bacterium | reverse complement strand
GGGCGATTGCGGTCGGCGACCAACGCGGCAAGCCCCGCCCGCTCTTCGCTGGAGACGATCACACAGAGTTCCTGAGCCATGCATCAGCATGCCACAGTCCCGCCCTTCAGTACGAATCTTCCGACTGAGCCAGTGC
The DNA here is from genome assembly GCA_035570935.1 of Allostellaceae bacterium. Taxonomy (GTDB): domain Bacteria; phylum Pseudomonadota; class Alphaproteobacteria; order ATCC43930; family CGMCC-115725; genus AP-15. Next base: position 4,524 of record DATMKU010000252.1, on the reverse strand, counting down.
ACTAGCCGGTAGCCGCTTCGAGGACGATGAGCCTGACTTCTGGAGTGTGCAGCGGGAAAATCTCGACCGCCAGTTTTCCGGCAAGGTGCGCGAGCGCATCGAAGCCCGTGAGATTCGGCATCTGTCGGTCTTTGCGCTTGCGCCGCAGCCGCTCTTGATCGAACTCGGGCGGCTGCTCGGTGACATTGTTGCTGCGGATGTGCGGCAGCTGCAGCGTGAACCGCAAGGCTGGGCGTGGCCGGCCGACGGTCCAGCCATTCGTTACCAAGTGCGCAAAGCAGGATCGGGGCCAGGTCCCGTCGCCCTTGTGCTTGCGCTGAGTGCCACGGTAACCGACGAGCGGATTTTCGCGGCGCTCGGACCTGAGGCTGCGATCTGGGCGATCGAGGCGGAGCGGCCGCACAACGACATTATGAAGCGCTCTGTGGACCTCGCGGAATTCCGGCGACAGCTTCGCTCCATGTTCAAGCTGGTCATGGCAGCGGCCAAAACCTGGCGCCGGCTGAAGGGCGAAAACCAGTTGCCCAAAGTCGTCCAGGGCGTCACATTCCGAAACAGCGTCGAGGTCACCAATACGCCAGCGCAGAACGTCGCCTAATCACGGCGTCACCCAGTTTCGGCTATAGCTCATTCGTTGATGGGCGGCAGCTTACTGTCCGCGGGGTCGCGAATCCGCTCGACCCATTTTTATCGCGGCGAACCTTTCGCGCGACTTCAAGGAGCTGCGGGTCAGCGGCGAACTCGCGGGGCCGCGCGGAGAAGCCGGTCTCTCCATACTTTCCGCTATACGGCATGTAGACGTGCTCGGCCGCTACGACGCTGCCGATCGGCACATCTTCCTTCCGCGAACCGCCAATGCCGACAAAAATCTGAAGTTCCGGCTCGAAATCGATATGTGCGTTGGTGACGGTGTTTTGCGCTGGATGCGTTCCGGCACCCGACTCAGCCACAACGATGAGCCAATCCTGACCCACGTCTCAAAAGATACCGCATTCGTCGATAACACCGTCGCGGCCTTTTACCGATGCCAACGGCTCCATGTGCGCTACGACTGCTTGTAGCTCCAGGTCGAGGGCAGTGACGATAAGCGCGCAACGCCAACTGCGCTCCTTCGCCTCCCTGCGCACGTCCTCGACAAGCCTGATCGCCATGCCGCCTATTTAGCAAGGATCGGGGTTTGTTCCTATCTAAACGGAAGTCCAAGGAGCATGGGAGAAGCCCTTGAGGCTAACGAGATCCAGTCAAGGCGAGGCGTTGGCGCATCTGCGCCAATTTCCTTATCGAACGACCGCTCCCCGCCCGACCTTCGCCGTTGCCTCGGTCCCCGCGGCAATGGCTGTTAAGGGCACGAGGAGCGGCTCCCACCGCCAAGGCTGAGCGGCCGTTATGGCTTCGATTGTGTTCTCTAATGGGTCAAGGGCAGCGGCCGGTAGTTCCTACCGAAAGTGCCAGCCGCCAGCATTGCTGGGTACGAAGCTTGGCCGTGGCCGGCCATCGGTTTTTCGGAGTGGCGAAGGGCGGTAGGAGCTGCTTGCTGCCCGACCATTCGATTGTTGGCGGACCGACCGCGCGGTCGCGGTTAAACCGCTGCGGCAACGGGCCTCGTCGAAAATCGCTCAGGGACGGTTTGATGCATCAAAATCCGCTCGCGTGGTGCCCTGGTGATGCCCCACCGTTCCAAGCCGCCTAAAAGCCAGTTTATATCTTATTGATAATATTGGTGGGTGCAGCAGGACTCGAACCTGCGGCCCGCTGATTAAGAGTCAGCTGCTCTACCAACTGAGCTATGCACCCGGCGCCGAACGCACCCTATAGCAAGACCGCTCGGGTTTGTCGAGACGGCGGCCGGATCAGACCCGCCCGTGACAATGCTTGAATTTGCGGCCCGAGCCGCATGGGCAGGGGGCGTTGCGCGCGGTTCCCGACCAGGGCGCCTGCGGTGCGGCTATTCGCATCGTCTCGCGGCCGTCCGCACCGTTGCCCGATTGGCTTCGCCGTGCGGCGCGCCCCCGATTGGGCAGCGGCCTGCCGGTCGTGCCGGTGGCGCGCAATTCTTCCGCCATCGCTTCCTCGGGCTCCGCCGCCGCCTCGGCAAAGGCCGGCTGCGGCACGCGCAGCTCGATGTGCGACAACACCGAGGTCACATGCTGCCGCAAACTGACCAGCATCCCCTGGAACAGCCCGAAAGCCTCGCGCTTATACTCGTTCAACGGGTCGCGCTGGGCGTAGGCGCGCAGGTTGATCCCCTGTCGCAGATGGTCGAGCGATAAGAGGTGATCCTTCCAGATCTGGTCGAGCAATTGCAGCAGCAGGCTCTTTTCCGCCATGCGCATCAGCTCGGGACCGGCATTGGCCGATTTTTCGGCCATCTTGCGGTCGGCGGCGGCCATGATCCGCTCCCGCACCTCGTCGCGGTTGATCGCGTCCTCTTTCGGCCATTCGGCGAGCGGCAGGTCGACCGCGAGCAGCCGCAGGCATTCGGCGTGAAGGCCGGCGACATCCCACTGCTCGGGCAACGCATTGTCGGGGATCGCGCTGTCGACGATCTCGTCGATCGTTTCGTTGCGCATGTCGGCGACCGTGACCGCGACGTCCCGCGAATTCATGATTTCACGGCGCTGCTCATAGACGACCTTGCGCTGGTCGTTCATGACGTCGTCGAATTTCAGCAGCTGCTTGCGGATGTCGTAGTTGCGCGCCTCGACTTTTTGCTGCGCCTTGGCGAGGGCCTTGTTGACCCAGGGGTGAATGATCGCCTCGCCTTCCTTGAGCCCGAGGCGCTGGAGCATCGAATCCATCCGCTCGGATCCGAAGATCCGCATCAAATCGTCTTCGAGCGAGACAAAGAATTTGGAGGCGCCGGGGTCGCCCTGGCGCCCCGAGCGGCCGCGCAGCTGGTTGTCGATGCGCCGGCTCTCGTGCCGTTCGCTGCCGACGACGAACAGTCCGCCGGCCTGCACGACGGCCTCGTGGGCGGTTTCGATCTCGCCGCGGATCGCTGCCGCCCGCCGCTCCCCCTCGGCCGGGTCCTCGATCGCCGCAAGCTCGGTGCGCAGCCGCATGTCGAGATTGCCGCCGAGCTGGATGTCGGTGCCGCGGCCCGCCATGTTGGTCGCGATCGTGACCGCGCCGGGCCGTCCGGCCTGGGCGATGATGTGGGCTTCCTGCTCGTGGTAGCGAGCGTTCAGCACGTTGTGCGGCACTTTGTTTTTCTTGAACAATGCCGACAGCGCTTCCGACTTTTCGATGCTGACGGTGCCGACCAGCACCGGTTGCAGGCGTTCGCGGCATTCCAACACATGCTGCACGATCGCATCGTATTTCTCGCGTGTCGTGCGATAGACCTCGTCGTCGGTGTCCTCGCGGCAAACCAGCTCGTTGGTCGGGATCTCGATGACATCGAGCTTGTAGATGTCGCCGAATTCCTGCGATTCGGTCATCGCCGTGCCGGTCATCCCGGCGAGCTTGGGATAGAGGCGGAAATAATTCTGAAAGGTGATCGAGGCCAGCGTCTGGTTCTCGTTCTGGACGGTGACGCCTTCCTTCGCCTCGAGCGCCTGGTGCAGCCCTTCGGAATAGCGCCGCCCCTCCATCATCCGGCCGGTAAACTCGTCGATGATGATGATCTTGTCGTCCTTGACGATGTAGTCGGTGTCGCGGGCGAACAGCTGGTGGGCGCGCAATGCCTGGTTGGCGTGGTGCACCAGCGAGACGTTGTGGATGTCGTAAAGCGTGCCGGCGGTCATCAGCCCTGATCGGCGCAGCATCTCCTCGATTTTCTCGACCCCGGTTTCGGTCAAGGCGACGGTGCGCTGCTTCTCGTCCTTTTCGTAATCCTCGGGTTCGAGCGCCGGGATCAGTTTGTCGACCTGGATATAGAGATCGGAATTGTCTTCGGTCGGGCCGGAAATGATCAGCGGCGTGCGCGCCTCGTCGATCAGGATCGAATCGACCTCGTCGACGATCGCATAATGAAACGGCCGATGAACCATGTCCTCGAGCCGGAACTTCATGTTGTCGCGCAGATAGTCGAAGCCGAGCTCGTTATTGGTGCCGTAGGTGACGTCGGCGGCGTAGGCCTCGCGGCGCTGGGCGTCGTCGAGGTCGTGGACGATGCAGCCCACGCTCAAGCCGAGAAACCGGTAGATCTGACCCATCCACTCGGCGTCGCGGCGGGCGAGATAGTCGTTGACAGTAACGACATGCACCCCGTTGCCGACGAGCGCGTTGAGATAGACCGGGAGGGTCGCAACCAGGGTCTTGCCTTCGCCGGTCTTCATCTCGGCGATCATGCCGCGATGCAGCACGATGCCGCCCATCAGCTGGACGTCGAAATGGCGCTGGCCGAGGGTGCGTTTGCCGGCCTCGCGCACGGTGGCAAAGGCGTCCGGCAACAGGTCGTCGAGCTCCGCCCCGTCGGCCAGCTGCTGCCTGAAGGCCGCCGTTCTGGCGCGCAACTCGTCGTCCGACAGCGCCGCCAATTGCGGCTCCAATTCGTTGATCGCGGCGACGATATGCCCGAGG
>DATMKU010000251.1:0-7159 GCA_035570935.1 Allostellaceae bacterium | reverse complement strand
TTGCCGGCCAATAATCCCCGAAGGGTGCCGGATGATTTATACAGGTCTGTCAGCGGCTTATGTCGGTTTACAGGATACTGTGGGATACCCTGGGATGGGCCAAAATCATTCCCACTCGATCGTGCCGGGGGGTTTTGAGGTGACGTCGTAGACGACCCGGTTGATGCCGCGCACCTCATTGATGATGCGGGTCGCGGCGCGGCCGAGAAACTCGTGCGAAAACGCGAAGGTGTCGGCGGTCATCCCGTCGGTCGAGGTCACCGCGCGCAAGGCGCAGGCGTAGTCGTAGGTGCGAGCGTCGCCCATCACCCCGACGCTGCGCACCGGAAGCAACACCGCGAAGGCCTGCCAGATCGCGTCATAGAGCCCAGCATTGCGGATCTCCTCTATAAAAACCGCATCGGCCTTGCGCAGGATCTCGATCTTGTCGCGGGTGATCTCGCCGGGAATGCGGATCGCCAGACCGGGTCCGGGGAACGGGTGGCGGCCGACGAGGCGTTCGGGCAGGCCGAGTTCGCGGCCCAATTCGCGCACCTCGTCCTTGAACAATTCCCGCAACGGCTCGACCAGCTTCAATTTCATGCGCTCGGGCAGGCCGCCGACATTGTGATGCGATTTGATCGTGACCGACGGGCCGCCCGAGGCGCTCGTCGACTCGATTACATCGGGATAGAGCGTTCCCTGGGCGAGGAATTCGACGTCGCCGAGCTTCTGCGCCTCCTCGTCGAACACGTCGACAAAGGCGGCGCCGATCTTCTTTCGCTTCTCTTCGGGATCGGTGACGCCGGCAAGTTTGGCAAGAAACAGGTCGCCGGCATCGCGATGAACCAACGGGATGTTGTAGTGGCGGCGGAACAGATCAACGACCTCCTCGGGTTCGCCCGCGCGCAGCATTCCGGTGTCGACAAAGATGCAGGTCAGCTGGTCGCCAACTGCCTCGTGCAGCAGGGCCGCGGCGACCGCCGAATCGACGCCGCCCGACAGGCCCAACACGACGTTGCCGTGACCCACCTGGCGGCGGATGCGGTCGAGGATCTGCGCGTGAAACACCGCCATCGTCCAGTCGCTGCGGCAGCCGGCGACCTTGTGAGTAAAGTTGCGCAGCAATTCCGCCCCCTGCGGCGTGTGCGCGACCTCGGGGTGAAACAGCGCGCCGTAAAAACGCCGGCTGTCGTCGGCGATCGCGGCAAAGGGGGCGGCTTCGCTGGCGGCGACCGAGCGAAATCCGGCCGGCAGCGCATCGACCTTGTCGCCATGACTCATCCACACCTGCGCGCGCTCGCCCTTGGGCCACAGCCCGTCGAACAACAGGCAGTCGTCGAGAATGTCGACAAACGCGCGGCCGAACTCCTGGTGCTCGCTCAGCGCGACGCGGCCGCCCAATTCGTCGCACATCGTCTGCATGCCGTAACAAATGCCGAGCACCGGAACACCGAGGCGGAAGACGATGTCGGGGGCGCGCGGGGCGGCGCCCTCAGTGACCGAGGCCGGCCCGCCCGACAGGATGACCGCGCGCGGAGCGAAATCGCGGACCGCCCCCTCGGCGATAGTAAACGGGTGGATCTCGCAATAGACACCGCTCTCGCGCACGCGGCGCGCGATCAGCTGCGTCACCTGGCTGCCGAAATCGAGAATCAGGACGCGATCGGACATTCTAGGAGCACCAAGGAATATGCGGATTCGGCAAGATGGTGGGTGTAAGGATTAGCGTCCCCCCGGCTTCACGATTATATCCGCCCATCTCTGAAGTGAGGAGCTCCTGTCTCCTACGTCCTCGGCGGAGCGGATCTTCTCAATGGCTTCCGCTTCCGGGAGCATCCTGAGAAAATCAGCGATCCGTTTAATATTTTGGTATCTATCTGCCGTCCTAAGCGCCATCGGCATTCCAATAAGCGTCATGTAGTCGCCAACAGCGGCGGTGGTGTCCAGCACATCCCTCCTTGCGATTAGCTCTGCAAATTGTGCGATCGCAGCATCGACTGTTCTGGCTGACGCCTTAAGCTTTGTTAGATACCCCATTAGCACGTCTCGCTTCGAGTGCCGCACTTGTCCTGCGCGAACCCTTTGATCAGGTTTAGCCGCCTTCGCTTTCAAGCTTTCGACTGCCGCACCGAGATTGTCCGCGGTTTCCGCGATGAGGCGACCGAAATTTCCCTCGCGCAGTTCCTGCGCAGCAGCTTCGAAGTCCGCAGCACCGTATCGAATGTATAGAGACAAAAGCTCCCTGGTGAGCCGAGACGTTCGACTTTTCATAAATTTATCCTTGCGCCAAGCGAGTCGCAGAAGTCCGCTACCTCGGCGGCCTTCGTTCCTCTCCTGTAGGAGGTGTTGAAAAACGGCCGTCCTTCTCGCGCGCCTTTTGGAAAAGATCGAGAATAGGGTATTTCCTGGTCGAATACGTGCCAGCCGAAATTATCGCAGACCTGCCTCACCTCCCTCTTGGACGTGGTGGCCTCAGGTGCGTACTCTGACGAGTGGTTGAAGCAGACGCCGGTAACCGCAAGGGATTTACGATATAGTTTTGAGAAGTCACCGAGAGATTGCTGGATAAGGGGCAACCCGATTGTTGAAAGGAACTCCGGCTTGACGGGAATAAGGATGCTGTCCGAAGCAAGGTAAGCCGCAGTGGTCAATATCGATTCTGTCGGAGCACAGTCAGTAATGATCAAATCATAATTTGTCTCCATCTCGCTTATAAAATTTGCAAGAAGGTGTTCCTTTTGGCTCGGGTTCTTAAGGGTGTAGCTGAGCTCAAGCTGAGAAGGGATTAGGTCGATGCCGCTTCCGTCTCTATAGCGGACCACGGAAAAGACCGCATCGGTGAGTTTGCGTCCGGAAGCCCGAAGGCCTGGTGCGCGTGTCGCTTGCTCGAAGATATCCCAAATTGTCGGCCGGTTAGCCCTATAAATTTGAGATTCATACCGCTGAACTCCGAGCATATATTGACTTGCGTTGAATTGAGGATCCAAATCTACCACCAAGACTTTTTTATCCCACGGCTCCATTACTGCGAAATGCCAGGCAAGATTTATGCGCAAGGTGCTTTTTCCAACCCCACCCTTCATGTTTATAACTGCAACTTTCTTCGCCATCCGACTGCCCCATATTTTTGAGGAAAACATATCGCTATGCAAGGGGGCGGTCCACCTCGTCGCGCGGCTGAACTCCTAATTGTGCCTGCAAAGCGAGCATCAAGATCCGGGTTGATTACGCAGCGGAAGATGTGCGTCGTTATCTCCCCGCCGCTCGAAAACGGCGACGAAAAAACCATCGGTGCCGTGCCGTGCCGGGGTCAGAAAAAGATAGCGGTCGCCGCCGGGAGAGACACCGCCAATCGTCTCCCGCCACACGCTCGACGCCGGCATCAGCGCGAAGCCGGGCTCTGCGGCGAGAAAGGCTTCCGCCTGCGCCTCGTCCTCCTCGCGCAATAGCGAGCAGGTGACATAGACGAGCCGCCCGCCGGGACGAACGAGCCGCGCGGCGCTGCGCACGATGTGCTGCTGGCGCTCGATGAGTTCGGAGAGATCATTGGGTTGCGAGCGCCATTTGGCGTCGGGGTTGCGCCGCCAGGTCCCGGTGCCGAGACACGGCGCGTCGACGAACACCCGGTCGAACCCGCCGGCGTGGCGCTTGACCCATTTGTCATGTTCGCTCGACAGCGTGCGGCGCTCGACATTGCCGACCCCGGCGCGACGCAGGCGGCGGGCGGCGCGATCGAGCCGATAGGCCGACACGTCGCAGGCGACGAGCTTGCCCCGGTTCGCCATGCCGGCCGCCAATGCCAAAGTCTTGCCGCCCGCCCCTGCGCAAAAATCGACGACTCGCATCCCCGGCCGCGCGCCAGCCATTAGCGCCGCGATCTGCGAACCCTCGTCCTGCACATCGAAGAGCCCATCTTTGAACGCCGCGAGGCCCGAGAGGGGTAGCCGCTTCTTGAGCCGCAACCCGACCGGCGACAATGGGGTCGGCTCGGTCGCAACACCCTCCGCGGCGAGCGCATGCCGTGCGGTTTTGCGGTCGGCCTTTAGCAGATTGACCCGCAAGTCGATCGGCGCCGACGCGTTGAGCGCCCGCATCTCGCGCTCCAGCCCTTTGCCAAAGGCGCGTTCGAGATAAGGTTCGAGCCATTCCGGCACATCGTTCGCGACGGCGCGCGGCATCTCGGGATGACGCAAGGTGCGGCCGCCGAGCCCGTCGACCAGCCGCGCTTCGGCCACGCTCAGCCTTGCCGGGCGAAAACGGTCGCCGTCGCACGCCGCCGCGACCGCCTCCGGCCGCCAGCCTTCGACCAGTACCAGTGCGGCGAGGACGCAGCCGCGGGCCACGGGTGCGACGGCGCCGTTGCCGATCCGCCCGACCCACCAGTCGATCGCGGCGCGGTGTCTGAGCACAGCATAGACATGGCCAGCGATCAGCGCCCGGTCCTTGGCGCCGATATAGCGCCGGCGGCGGAAATAGCCGGCCGCGGCATCGTCGGCCGGGCGCCCGCCATCCTCGATTTTCGTGAGAATGTCGATCGCGGCGGCGACTTGCGCGCCCGGGGTCAAGGTGCTGCTGAGGGTATGGCGGGAAAGACATCAGTTCCTGTCGCCCCCGCGAAAGCGGGATTCCGGGACTTCCGGCACGGCGTCGCCGGCCCTGGATTCCCGCTTTCGCGGGGGCGACCCATCATTGATGTCAACGATCCGCCGAGTAGTTCGGCGCTTCGCGGGTCATCGCGATGTCGTGGACGTGACTTTCGCGCAACCCGGCGCCGGTGATCCGGACAAAGGTGCAGTTCTTCTGCATCTCCGCGATCGTTCGGTTGCCGGTATAGCCCATCGCCGCGCGCAGCCCGCCGATCAGCTGGTGGACGATGTTGCCGGCCGGCCCCTTATGCGGCACCCGGCCTTCGACCCCCTCCGGCACCAGCTTCAGGGCGCTGGTCACCTCCTGCTGAAAATAGCGGTCGGCCGAGCCGCGCGCCATCGCCCCGATCGAACCCATGCCGCGATAATATTTGTAGCTCCGCCCCTGATACAAAAACACCTCGCCCGGGCTCTCGTCGGTGCCGGCGAACAGCGAGCCGAGCATCGCGCAATCGGCGCCGGCGGCGATCGCCTTGGCGAGGTCGCCGGAAAATTTGATGCCGCCGTCGCCGATGACCGGCACATCGAACTTGCGGCATTCGGCGACGGTGTCGACGATCGCGGTAAATTGCGGCACGCCAACCCCGGCGACCATGCGGGTCGTGCAGATCGAGGCCGGGCCGACACCGACCTTGACCGCATCGGCGCCGGCCTCGATCAACGCCCGCGCACCCTCGGCGGTCACGACGTTGCCGGCGATCACCTGGGTGTAGTTCGACAGCCGGCGGATTTCCCTGACCGCCGCGATCACTCGTGCCGAATGACCATGCGCGGTGTCGACGACGAGCACGTCGAGCCCGGCGGCGAATAATGCCTCCGCGCGTTCGATACCGTCGGGCCCGGTGCCGGTGGCGGCGGCGGCGCGCAATCGGCCGTGCTCGTCCTTGCACGCTGTCGGATAGCGCTGGGCCTTCTCGATATCCTTGACCGTGATCAGCCCGATGCAGCGATAGGCCTCGTCGACGACGACCAGCTTTTCGATGCGGTGGTGGTGCAGCAGGCGCTTTGCCTCGTCGCGCGCGACGTTTTCACGCACGGTGACGAGCTTGTCCTTGGTCATCAGCTCGGCCACCGGCTGGCGCGGGTCGTCGGCAAAGCGCACGTCGCGATTGGTCAGGATGCCGGCGAGCCGGCCGGCCACGCTTCCCGGTTGACCTCGTTCGACGACCGGAATGCCAGAGATCCGGTGATCGGCCATCAGCCGCAGCGCGTCGGCGAGCGTCTCGTCGGGATGGATCGTGACCGGGTTGACGACCATCCCAGCCTCGAATTTCTTGACCTTGCGGACCTCGTCGGCCTGCTGCTCGACCGACATATTGCGGTGAATCACGCCGATCCCGCCGGCCTGGGCCATCGCGATCGCGAGCGCGCTTTCGGTCACCGTGTCCATCGCCGCCGACACCAGCGGGATGCCGAGTTCGATCTCGCGGGTCAGCCGGGTTCGGGTATCGGTGTCGCCGGGCAGCACCGCCGAGGCGGCCGGGACCAGCATCACGTCGTCGAATGTCAGCGCCTGCCGGATTTCCATCCGTGCCTCCTCAGCGATGACGGCGCATTATACACAAACCCGCCGTGTTCCAAATTGATGGGAACAGATATAGGAGCGGTGCGCCATTTATGCGCGCTTGCGGAACCCCTTGGCGACGACATAGGTCTCCGCCGATTCGGCGCGGCTGGCCGGCGGCTTGGCGTGGCGCAATTCGGCGAAGGACTGCTTGAGGCGGGCGAGCAATTCACCCTCGGCGCCGCCCTGGAATACTTTGGCGACGAATATTCCGCCCGGTACGAGGATCACCTCGGCGATCGCGAAGGCAGCTTCGGCCAGCGCCACGATGCGCAAATGGTCGGTCGCCGCATGCCCGGTGGTCGCCGGCGCCATGTCGCTCAGCATGATGTCGGCGCCGCCGCCGAGCGCCTGCTTGACGGCATCGACCGCAACCAGATCGGTCAAATCCGCGCGCAGCACAGTGGCACCGGCGATGGGTGGGGTTTCGGCGAGATCGACCCCGACGACGCGGCCCTGGCGGCCGACCCGCGCCACCGCGACCTGGGTCCAGCCGCCCGGGGCGCAGCCGAGATCGAGCACCCGGCCGCCGCGGCGCAACAGGTGAAAGCGCTCGTCGAGCTCGATCAGCTTAAAGGCGGCGCGCGAGCGGTAGCCCTCGCGGCGCGCCGCGGCGACATAGGGGTCGTTCAGCTGGCGTTTCAGCCACTCGGCCGATGACGGCTTGCGCCGGCCGGCGCTGCGCACCCGCACCGCCAGCGGCCGGTCGCCGGAATCGCGCCCGCCTGTCGCCACGTCATCCCTGGAGAAGATCGCACAGAATGCCCTCGCGCACGCCGCGGTCGGCGACCCGCAACCGGCCGACCGGCCAGGTCTCGCAGATCGCGTCGAGGATCGCGCAGCCGCTCAACACCAGATCGGCGCGCTCGCGCCCGACACAGGGGCTGGCGGCGCGCCCGGCGAGGTCCAACCCGGCGAGATGCGCCGACACCGCGGCGATCTGGTCGAACGTGAGGCTGCTGCCGTC
>DATMKU010000250.1:0-5352 GCA_035570935.1 Allostellaceae bacterium | reverse complement strand
CAACCTGGCCATTCGGCGTCGCGGTCGACGGCAACGATCATGTGTATGTGTCCGATGAATGGGACAACACCATCTCGGTGTTCGACAGCAGCGGCAACTTCCTGCGCAAGTGGGGCACCACCGGCAGCGGTGACGGCGAATTGATGCGGCCGGCGGGCCTCGCGGTCGAGAAAAACGGCAACATCATCGTCGTCGACAGCGGCAACAACCGGCTGCAGGTCTTTACCCCGGACGGCAAGTTTGTCGGCAAATGCGGTCGCGCCGGCAGCGGCGACGGCGAGTTCAGCCAGCCCTGGGGGATCACCCTCGACAAGGATGGCAACATCTTTGTCGCCGACTGGAAAAACCACCGCGTCCAAAAGCTGTCGCCCGAGGGCAAGTTCCTGATGAAGTTCGGCCAATATGGCAAGGTCGAGGAACCGGAAGGTTCCTACGCCGTGACCATGTTCGGCCCGTACGTAGCGGCCGGCGAAGAGACCAAGGGATACCCGAAGCCGGGCACGCTCAATCACCCGACCGATGTCGCGATCGACAGCGACGGCGACATCTACGTCGCCGATTGGGGCAATCATCGGGTCTGTGTTTTCGACCCCGAAGGCAGGCCGATCGCCAATCTGATCGGCGACGCCCAGGTGCTGTCCAAATGGGGGGCGCAGACGGTCGATGCAAACCCCGACATGGCCAAGGCCCGGCGGCGGGTCAGAAGCCTCGAGCCGCAGTGGCGGTTCTGCTTTCCGACGGCGGTCGAGTTCGACCCGGCGACGGACAGCATCATCATCGCGGACAGCCAGCGCAACCGGCTGCAGGTTTATAAGAAGGTGCGCGACTACAGCGACTTCCAGGCAAACCTGTAGACGCGCGCAACGCAGTGCCGCCGCGTCAAGCGGCGGCACTGACGTTTCGACGTTTCGGCCGCCGCATTCTCGGGAGGAAGGCCTCCAACCGGGTCAAGGCGAGCAAATCGCGGCCCCCGATCGAATTTCTGAAAAAAACGTGACGAACTGTGAATGCGGCTGTTTATTTCAGCAAGGCATGTTGTTATGTTTGTGACATGAATAAGGCGCCTCCGTCCTCGACAGTTTTGCAGCGTCTGCGTACGGTCGGCTTGCGGCCGACAAGGCAGCGCCTCGCTCTGGCGCGACTGCTGTTTGAGAGCGGGCATCGCCACATTACCGCCGAGCATCTGCACGGCGAGGCGATGGACGCCGGCATCAAAGTCTCGCTCGCAACGGTTTACAATACATTGCACCAATTTACCGAGGCAGGCCTGCTGCGCGAGGCGATGGTCGAGCCTGGCCGCTCCTACTTCGACACCAATACCGCCGACCACCATCATTTCTTTTGCGAGACGACAGGCGAACTACGCGATATTCCGGCACACCATCTGTCGGTCAGCGGGTTGCCGACGCCGCCTTCCGGAACCGAGATCCGCCGCGTCGACATCATCGTCCGCGTTCGCTCCGAAAGTGCCGCCTAGCGGCGCTTTGCTCTGATCGAGACACTCCGCGGCAACGGGACCGCGGCGGTAATCGTGCGTCTCCGCTGCTACGCCCCCCGGCTGAGGCGAGTGTCTGCGAAAACACCAGCGCCGAAGGTAAGGCGCCGTCGGTTTAGTTTCTTAGATTTCGCTTTGCGACCGAGGAAATCGCCCGCTTCAAGACGCCGGGAACCGCGGTAGTCGTCGGCCTCGACCATCCGAATTATGCCCATATGGCCGTCATGCCGGAGCCGGTGCGGGCGGCGCTGGCGCAAGATTTCGACCTGACAGCCAAGTGCTGGGGCGATGAGCGGCGACGATCCCCGGCAATCGGCGGTCGAGCGGCAGGAGGGGCTACTGGCGCAGGCGAGCCAATCGTTCGGCGACGAGCATCCGCACACCCTGACCGCGATGCTCGATCTTGCCGAGGCATTATGGACGCAATGCCGGCTGATCGCCGCGCGCCGGCTCGAAGAACAGGTTGTCTCCGGTCGCCGCCGGCTGCTCGGACCGGCCCACGCCGAAACCTTGAAGGCGACCGGCAAGCTGGCGGTGACGATGGCGGCGCAGGGTGAACTCGCCGAAGCACGGCAATTGCAGGAGGAGGTCGTCGCCGGCATGCGCGCGCTCGACGGCGAAACCGGCCGCGACACGTTGCGCGCGATCAACAACCTTGCCGGGACGATCGCTGCGCAGGGCGATCTCGGCGCCGCCCGCGAATTGCTGCAATCGGTCATCGCAGCGATCATCGACGAATACGGCGAACAGCATCCCGACTGCCTGGCCGCGATGGGCAATCTCGCCGGCATTCTGTGGCAAGAGGGCGACCACGCCGAGGCTTACGAGCTGCAACGCCAAGTCGTCGAACTGTACCGCCGCGTGGACGGCGCCGGCGATCGGACGACATTGGCCGCGGCGGCGGTGCTCGAAACGATGGAGCGCGACGGCGGTTTCTAGTTAAGATGGCGGCATCCGGTCTCCCCGCGACGGAAAGGGTTGTCTGCCCATGACGATTTACACACTGATGCCGCTGCACGAATCGCTCGGGCTCGCGGTCATCGGCGTCGATTTGAGCAGGCCGATCGACGCGGAGACCGGCGAAAACCTGTCGCGGCTTTTGGCCGAGCATCTGGTGCTGGTCTTTCCCGAGCAGACCCTGACCCCCGATCAATATCTGACCGCCGCCCAGGCGTTCGGGCCGCCAATGCGGCAGCATTATTCGCAGCATCAGATGCCCGGCTATCCCGATATCGGACTGGTCCGGCACCGCGACGGCCAGCGCGCCGCCGAAGCCTGGCACACCGACCACACCAATCTGGAACGCCCGCCGGCGGCGACAATCTTATATGGCGTCGAGATCCCGTCGTCGGGTGGCGGCACCAGCGTCGCCGATATGCGCGCGGCTTATTGGGGGTTGCCGGAGGAAGAGCGTCGCCACCTCGAAACCTTGCGCACGGTCAACGGCCTCGACAGCGAACGCACCGACACCCGCGCCGAGGATCTCGCCGGATACGGCGCGCTGGTCGTCCACTCGATGGTCCGCACCCATCCGGTCAGCCGCGAACGCGCGGTTTATTTCCATCCGACCAAGACCATGTACATCGAAGGGATGACGCCTGAGGCAAGCAGAGAGTATCTCGCCGATCTGGTCGAGCGGATGATCCAGCCGGAGATCGTCTATCGCCACAGTTGGCGGAAAGGCGATGTGCTGGTCATCGACGACCGCGCCACCCTGCACCGCGCGCATGACGATTACGACCACAGCGAGAGCCGCGTGCTGTGGCGCATCATCGTCGAAGGCGACCGACCGGTTTTGGTGTAGCGGCATTGCCCGCGGCGCCCGAGCCCGCGGCGCCCGAGCCCGCGGCCAGCGAGAGAGTGCAGCGATGAAACTCTACGGATTTTTCCGGTCCTCGGCGGCGTTCCGCGTCCGCATCGCGCTGAACCTGAAAGGGTTGCCCTACGAGGCGATTTCGATCCATCTGCGGCGCGGCGATCAGGCCAAGCACGAGTACCGTGCTGTCAACCCGCAGGGGTTGGTGCCGGCGCTCGAGATCGACGGGCACACGCTGATCCAGTCGCTTGCGATCATCGAATATCTCGACGAAACCCATCCCGACCCGCCGCTGTTGCCCCAGGCTCCGGCGGACCGGGCGCGGGTGCGGGCCTTGGCCGAGATCGTCGCCTGCGACATCCATCCGATCGACAATCTGCGCGTCTTGCGCTACTTGACGCGCGCCTATGGCCGCGACGAAGCCGACATCGCCGGCTGGTACAACCATTGGATCGACAGCGGCTTTCAGGCCTTGGAAGCGCTGCTCGCCGCCGACCCGCGCACCGGGGCTTTCTGCCACGGCAGTCGTCCGGGCTTGGCCGAGGTGGCGCTGGTCCCGCAGGTCGTCAATGCCGAGCGCTACAAGCTCGACATGACACCCTATCCAACGATCGCCCGGATCTTCGGGAGCTGCATGAAGCTCGCGCCCTTTCAGGCCGCGCATCCCGACAATCAGGCGGACCGAGAACCCTGATCGGTTATTCTTTGCGCGCGTCGGCGACCATCGTCTTCAGCGCGTCGAGATCCAAGGCTCCCGGCACTACCTTGTCGCCGATGATAAAGGCCGGGGTGCCGTGGATATCGAGCACGTCGGCGAGCTTCATATCGGTTTTGATCGTCTGCGCGACCTCGGGCGAGGCCATGTCGCGCTTTAGCTTGGCGACGTCGAGCCCGACAGAACTCGCGACCTGGTAGACCGTGTCGTCGGTGATGTTGCCGCGGGCCGTCATCATCGCCGCGTGAAAGGCGTCGTATTTGCCCTGAGCCTTGGCGGCGAGGGCGGCATGGGCGGCGGTGACCGACACCGGTCCCAAGATCGGAAATTCCTTGTAGACGAGGCGAAGCTTTGGATCCTGCTTTAGCATCGACTCGATCGAAGGTTCGACCTGTTTGCAATAGGGGCAGCGGTAGTCGAAGAACTCGACGATCGTAACGTCGCCCTCGGGATTGCCGGCAACCGGGGTCGCGGGATCGTCGAACACCTCCTTGCGGTGCTGGGTGACGGCTTGCGAGGCCTTGGCGTCGTCATCCTGGTGCATCCTGTCCTCGGCCTGGCGCAGCGCTGCGACCAGCACGTCGGGATGCTGCATCAGGTAATCATGGATGATCGACTCGATCTGCTGACGCTGCGGCGGATTGG
Source organism: Allostellaceae bacterium (assembly GCA_035570935.1). GTDB lineage: Bacteria > Pseudomonadota > Alphaproteobacteria > ATCC43930 > CGMCC-115725 > AP-15. Next base: position 681 of record DATMKU010000250.1, on the reverse strand, counting down.
GATCGGCCGCCTCGGCCGAGCCGCCGTACCAGGCAGCCGCGGCGAGCCCGCAGATCAGCGCCAAAATCAGGGATTGCCTACGAACCAGCATTTACCCCAGCTCCTTTGATTGAAAAATCACGGCGGGAACTTCGAGCGAAAGCAGGCGCCGTTTCCCGCTCAGTCCGAATCGTCGAGGTCTTTGGCTTGCGAATGGATCTGCTGCGCGCGCGCGTAAGCGGGACTGCTCTTTGGCAACAGGTGTTCGGCGCGAACGGCCTCTTGAACGGCATTCTTTTTGTTGTCGGCGGCGAGACCTTCTTCCGCCAGAGACAGCGCCGCCATGCCGATCTGGTTGTCGCGGCCGTAGGCGGTGGCGAGCATATGCCAGGCGTCGGCATCCTTATCCTCGGTCCGCAGCGCGTCGCTGAGATAGGCGATTGCTCGCTTGTTCTGCGCCGGATCGTTGTTTTCGACATAGACTTGAGCCAATTCGATGCGCAGCAGCGGCGCATTGGGGTCGCGCCGCATTGCCTCTTCGTAAGGCTGCACGGCTTCCGCGATATGCCCGTTTTCGAACAGCATCTGCCCCTTGAGTTCACGAAAATAGGGATCTTGCGGATATTCGCGGATCAGCGCGTCGATCGTCGGCAGCGCCTTGTCGAGTTCGGGGATGCGGTAATAGGCGATGGCGCGGGCGTA
>DATMKU010000249.1:0-8140 GCA_035570935.1 Allostellaceae bacterium | reverse complement strand
CAAGCACCCGTTCGTTCGCAGCAAAGGCGCAACCGCACCTTCTATCCGAACCCGGCTTCGGAGGCGACGGGCGGGTGATATTGCGGGGCTTCGCGGCGGTCGCGCATGCCGTAGTCGCGGATGATCCGCACGGCGCGGTGGCGCAGCCCCGGATAACGCTCGGCGCGGCGCCAGCTATGCGCTGAGGGCGCGTCGGTCCACGACGCGAGCAGCAGCAGCTTTTCCGGATCGTTGATGCCGGCAAAGGTCTCGCGGTCGACGACGCCGTCCGTCCCGGTGTTCGGCAGACCCAATGCCGCGGCGAGATCCACCGTCGTGAGACCATGCCCCGCCACCTCGCCGATCGTGACCAGCTTGGGGGCGCCGATTTCGGTTTCGTCGAACCGATGCCGCGGGAGCATTTGGCCCGCGGGGAGCTGGTTGTCGGCGATGATCTCGCCGACCCGCAGGTGGTAATCCGTGAAAATCTCGGATCGGCCACGCGCCTGGGCGGCGTGATGCCGGGCGAGGGTGCGCCAGCGGATCACCGCCTTTTCGTCGCGCCAGACCGACAGCGACAGCACCCGGCCCTTGCGGCACTGGCTGGTGAAGCGCTCGTTAGCTATGAAGCCGTCGATTTTCTCCAGATCGGGCCGCAACGAGCCAGCGAGCCCGAGATAGTCGTCCCAGCGGTCCGCTTTCGGCTGCACCTCGAAGATCACCGCGAACATCTGACACCTCCCGGCATCCGCCGATGCTAGAGGTATGGCCGCGGCGGGCGCTTCGGTCTATGGCGAACATTGCGGCGCCGGTCGAACCATGCGCCGGCAAACACCCGTCGCGTTCGGAACCGAGCTTCCGCCGGTGCTGTTCGAACTACGAGGCAACAACAGCCAAAGGAGGATGGCAAGTGGATACGGTAGAGAGAGCGGACGCCACCGTGCGCGAGACTGCCCGGCTGATCGCCAGCGATAAGGTCGAAGGGACCGCTACGCGCGACAGCGCCGGCAACAAAATCGGCACGATCGAGCGCGTCATGATCGACAAGCCCACGGGCAAGGTCGCCTACGCGGTCATGAGCTTTGGCGGGTTTCTCGGCATGGGCGCCGACTATGTCTCGTTGCCGTGGCATGTGCTGCGCTATAACGAGCGCCTTGACGCCTACGAGCTTAACGTGACCGAGAACCAGCTGCGCGGCGCTCCGCCTGTTGCCAGCGGCTGGGATACCGGCACGGTCAGCCGCGACTGGGAACGCAACGTCCATAATTACTACGGGGTCGATCCGTACTGGTAAGAGGCTTTGGCATCGGTCCGACGCGAGCGGGGCGGCTTCGGCCGCCCCGTTTCGTTTGCGGCTTTGCTTATTTCGGGCTGGGAGGACGGCCGAGTCGGTGCCAGAGTCGCTGAACGTTTGCCAGTCTGCAAAAGGGAAGGGGAGGGGAGCTATATGCCCGAGGAAGCCGAGTTGCCGCCGACCGAGCGCCTGCTCGCGCTGTGGGAATATCTGGGGCTCGGCGCCGCCCATGTCGCGACCCCGATCCCGGGCGATCTGGCCCCGCTCGCCTCGCGGCACGCGCCGCGGGTGGCCGGCATCGTGCTGTGCGTGCCGAGCCGGCTCGACCCGGTGCCGTTCTCAGCTGTGGCCAACCGGGTGCTGATGATCGGCGCCGAGCGCGGACCTTCCGCCGATGCGACCACACGCGCCGCGGGCGTGCTGCCCGCGGCTGGGCATGTCGTGCTGGCCGGCTATGAGGCGCCAGGCAGCTGGGCCGACGCCGTCGCCGACCGCGGCGGCGAGATATCGGGCGCGATGATCGACTTTCTCGGCCGGCTCGCCGACGCCGGCCATCCCGCCGACATCCCGCGCTCCGTCGCTGCGGAAGGCGCCCATGCCGGCATCACCTACCGTATTCGCGGCGCCGGCCCGTCGCTGGTCTTGTTGCCGTTTTTTCTCGCACCGTCGCAATGGGAGCCGGCGATCGCGGCCTTGACGCGGCATTTCACGGTCGTGACCCTGGGCGGACCGTATTTGGGCGGCGTCGCCTCGCTCGAAGACCGCGCTCGGAACCGGAGCTATCAGGCGATGTTCCACGCGCTGATCGACCGCATCGCGCCCAGGCCCGGCGAGGCGATCCTCGAAGTCGGCTGCGGCGCGGGCTCGCTGGTGCGCCTCTTGGCAAAGCGGCTCGGCGGCGCCAATCCGATCACCGCTGCCGACGTCAACCCGTTTCTGCTGCGCGAGGCGGCGGCGCTGGCGATGGCCGACGGCCTCGCCGGCGCGATCCGTTTCACCCACGGCAACGCCGAGGCACTGCCGTTTCCCGACCATTCCTTCGATTGCGTCTATTCGGTCACGGTGCTCGAGGAATGCGACGCCGGCCGCGCGATTGCCGAAATCCGCCGCGTGCTGCGGCCGGGCGGGCGCGCCGGAATCGCGGTGCGGGCGCTCGACATGAAGCAATGGTGGAACCTCGATTTACCCGAGCCGATCCTGCGCAGGATCGACACCCCGCCCTATTCGATCGGCCCTGCGGGCGTCGCCGACCGCAGCCTCTATCGCCGCATGCGCGAGGCCGGGTTTGCCGACCTCGCCTGCTTTCCGACCTTGGTCACGCTCGACCGGCCTGGCGGCCCGATCTGGCGCAACCGCGAGGACCACGCGCTGTCGTTGTTGTCGGCGCAAGAGCGCGGCCAATGGCAGGCCGAGCGCGACCGCGCCGCCGCCGACGGCCTGCTGTTCATGGCCCATCCGCTGCATTGTGCCATCGGCGTCAAACCGGCGGGCTGAGACGATGATCTGCGCGGCAGCGCCGCGGTTTCGTCCCATAGCGGCAATCGGATGGACCGCTGGCGGCGGCGTCATCCGGCCGGTACGATGCGGTTGCGATCAAGGTCAATGACGCGAGGAGGGGCGATGAAAGCGGTATTGCTGACCGGGCATGGCGGTCCCGAGATGCTGCGCCTCGGCGAGGCGCCCGACCCGGCAGCGAGGCCGGGCGAGGTCGTCGTCGATGTCCATGCGGCAAGCGTCAACGCCGCCGACTACAAGGTAAGGCTCGGCGGCGGCGGCTCCAGCGGCCTCAAATTCCCGTATATTTTAGGACGCGACTTTTCGGGCGTGGTCAGCGCGCTCGGGCCGGGCGTGACCGATTTCACCGTCGGCGACCCGGTGTTTGGCGTCACCGACCAGGGGATCGAAGGCTGCTATGCCGAAAAGCTCGCAATCAACGCCGCGATCATCGCCAAAAAGCCGGATCGGCTCGGCCACGCCGAGGCGGCGGCGCTGGGGCTGACCAGCCTGACGGCGCTGTGGGCGGTCGAGGATACGGCCAAGCTAAAGTCCGGCGAGACCATCCTGATCCAGGGCGGCGCCGGCGGGGTCGCCGGATTTGCGATCCAGCTGTCGAAATATCTGGGCGCCACGGTGCTAACGACGGCGAGCGAACGCAACCACGACTACGTCAAGAGCCTCGGCGCCGACCGGGCGATCGACTACAACGCCGTCGACTTCACCAAGGTCGCAGCCGATTGCGACGTCGTCTTCGACACCGTAGGCGGCGACGTCCAGGTGCGCTCCTACGACGTGTTGAAGCCGGGCGGCAGGCTGGTGTGGATCGCCGCGGCGCCGGCGGGGTTCCAGCCGAGCCGCAAAGACCTCGAGGTTCTGCGCCCCAATGTCGCCCGCGACCGCGCTCATCTCGAACGCATGCTGGCGCTTTGGGAAGCGGGGGCGGTATGGCCGCCCAACATCGTGCGCTACCCGCTCGCCGAGGCTGCCGAGGCGCACCGCGTCAGCGAGAGCCGCCACTTGCGGGGCAAGCTGGTGCTGACGATGCACTGACCACGGCGGTGGAGACATAAGCAGTCCGGTCGTTCCCGCGTCATTATCCGCTAACAAGAGGAGAGAAGACATGGCAGGCAACACACAAATCGTCATCGACCTCGACAAGCAGCGCATGGACGCGATGGCGAAAAAGGACATCGCGGCATTGAACGCGCTGATCGCGGACGATCTCGTCTATACCCACTCGACGGCCCGGCTCGACACCAAGAAGAGCCTGATCGGCAACATGGAAACGGGCGGCACGGTCTACACTTCGGTGGTTCCGTCGGACGTCAAGGCGCAGGATCTAGGCGACACCGTAGTGCTTACCGGATCTTGCAAAATCAGCGTCATGTCGCAAGGCCGGCCCAACAGCTTTGGCGTCCGCTTTACCGATGTCTGGGCCAACAAGGGCGGCAAGTGGCAGATGGTCGTCTGGCAGTCCACCCGCACCCCGGATTGAGCAAGTAGAAGCTCCCTCTCCGCCCTTCGGGGGGAGAGGGAGGGGCCCGCGCCGCAGGTGTGGGAGGGCGAGGTGGGCGCACCGGCGAGCATCTCGATTCCCCACCTCACCCACCCTCTCCGCCCCCAAGGGCAAAGAGGCGAATCGCTGAAGTGTCGGTCCGTCGGCGCGTGCGGCCGCTGCATTGCTCAATCGAGCTTGATCCAGGTCAGTTCGTGCCGGTTGTGGAACAGGTGGCGCAGTTGCGAGCCGGGGATCGCCGCAAAGCGGTGCGAAACCGCGTGATCGGTCGCACCCTGGAATTTGACCGTGCACACGAAATTTCGGCAGGTCCCGGCGGCGAGCCAGCGCTCGACCAGCGCCAAGAGCCGCGCCGGATAGCACACCACGTCCGAAAACAGCCAGTCAACGGACCCGACGGCGCGCGGGTCGAGGGCAAAGGCGCTTTCCCGCCGGTGCTCGATCCCCGGCAGGGCGGCGATTTCCGGCGCCAGCAGCGCCTTGTCGATGCTGACGACCTGCGCCCCCATTCGCTGCAATGCCCAGCTCCAGCCGCCGGGGCTGCTGCCGAGATCGACGCAGGTCTCGCCCGGCTGCGGCCGGCGGCCGACCAGGGTCAGCGCTTCCCACAATTTCAGATAGGCGCGGCTCGGCGGTCCGAGCCGGTCCTCGACAAAATGCGCTTCGCCGTTCGGAAATGGGCTCGTGCAGTGCGCCGCCGCCAGTGCCGTGCCGGCGTCGAGCAAGGTCCACGAGCCAAGCGGCGCGGAGGGCGCCGGCATTCCGAAAACCAGCGGCCGCGCCGCGACCTTCGGCAACTGCTGCTGGATCAGCATCGCGCGGCGATGCATTACCGGGGCATAGACCGCCCAGTTCCGCTGGACCGCGCGCAATTTCGCGACCGTATCCGAAATCGAGGCGACCCCGATTTCGCGCGGATCGAGCCAGACATTGGCCGCCCAAGCGGCGGGCCGAGGCGGCCCCGAGGCGAGTAACAGCCGCCCATGCGCCCGCTCGACCGCGCCCAATTCGTCGGCAAGCTCCCCGACATACCCGTCGGCGGCGAGATAGGCGGTGCGCGCGCTCATTCCGCGCCAATATCGCACACCGGGCTTGGCGGAGCGCCGCAGTTTTGCGACGATTGGCCCATGCCTGATGATCCCGACATTGCCGAACTCGCCCGATTGATCGCGGATGCGCGCCGCGCCGTCGTCTTTACCGGCGCCGGCATCAGCACCGAGTCGGGGATACCCGATTTTCGCAGCCCGGGCGGCATCTGGACCCGGATGGCGCCGATCGATTTTGCCGATTTTCTCGCCTCGGAGGAGGCGCGGCGCGAGACCTGGCGCCGCCGTTTTGCGATGGAGGAGACATTTCGCGCCGCAGTTCCCAACCGCGGCCACCGCGCCGTCGCCGCGCTCGTGCGCCGCGGCACGGCGGCGGCGGTCATCACCCAGAACATCGACGGGCTGCATCAGGCCTCCGGCATTCCCGCCGAACGCGTCGTCGAATTGCACGGCAACACGACCTACGCCCGCTGCCTTGATTGCGCGCGGCGCTACGAGCTCGACGCGCTAGGCAAGGCGTTCGAACGCGACGAAAGCGTACCGCTCTGCGATGACTGCGGCGGCTTCGTCAAGACCGCGACGATTTCGTTCGGCCAGGCGATGCCGCTCGAGGCGATGCGCCGCGCCGAGACCGAAACGATCGCCGCCGATCTGTTTATCGTCGCCGGCTCCTCGCTCGTGGTTTATCCGGCCGCCGCGTTTCCCGAATTGGCAAAGCGCTACGGCGCCGCCCTGGTCATCGTCAACCGCGAGCCGACCGGCCTCGACGGAATCGCCGACCTCGTGCTGCACCGCGCGATCGGCGAAACCCTCGGCGCCGCCGTCGGCGTCGACTAGGCCGCCGCAACAACGCGGGGCGCCGGGACGACACAGAGGCCGCGTTCCGGGGGCATTTAGGCCGCGCCCCGAACCGCGCGGGCTATCCCCAGGCGGCTTGACCGCCAACCGCGGTTATCGTGATATGCCCCATGGTGGTGTCGGCCTTGGCGCCGTGCCAATGGCGTTCGCCCGCCTTGATATGCACGACATCACCGACGTTGATCTCGTGCTGTTCATGCTCAGTTGCCACCATGCCGGAGCCCGAGGTCACGACCAGGATCTGGTCGCAGGTATGGGTATGCCACCCGGTCGTGCAACCTTGGCTGAAGTTCACCACGCTGCAGTTGTAGTTTGTCGAGTCCCCAGGCTGAATGATGGTCTGGCGTGACCGGGAAACCGGCCCTGTCCACCCTTCGATCCGCTCGGCGCCTTCCACCGGGACATTCGGGATGTCTTTAAGCGTGACCACCTTCATGATGACTTTCTCCTCATGTTGACGGGTGATTTCAAGATATCCGAAATCCGCGATATGCCGCACTGTATCACAGCCGTATGCGCCGCGCGTCGTCTCGCCGATCAATGGCCGAAATAACTTGGGAGGAACGCCGATGAGGCTCGAAAACAAGGTTGCGCTGATCACCGGCGCGGCGTCCGGGATGGGGGCCAGCATGGCGCGGATCTTTGCCGGCGAGGGCGCCAAGGTCGTCGTCGCCGATGTGCTGGAAGCAGAGGGGAAGGCGGTCGTCGCCGACATCACCCGAGCCAATGGCGCAGCGATGTTTCATCGGCTCGACGTGAGCAACGAGGCCGAGTGGAAGGCGGCGGTCGACGCCGCGCTTGCCGCCTATGGCAGGCTCGACATTCTCGTCAACAACGCCGGGTTGAGCGGCAGCGCCGTCGAGGATCTGTTCGAGACCGCGGCCTGGGACAGGTTGATGGCGGTCAACGCCGGCGGCGTCTTTCTCGGCATGAAATTCGCGGTTCCCCTGATGACGGCGCAGGGCGGCGGCGCGATCGTCAACGTCTCGTCGATCTCGGGTATTACCGGCCAGCACGGCGTCCATGTCGGCTACAACGCGTCGAAGGGCGCGGTGCGGACCTTGACAAAGGCCGCCGCAGTGCAGCACGGCGTCGACAACATCCGCGTCAACTCGGTGCATCCGGGGCTGATGCCGCCGATGCGCTCGTCGGGGCGCACCGCCGACCCGGAGGTCCGGGCGAAGATGCTGCGGCAAGTGCCGATGGGCCGCGCCGGGCGCCCCGAGGAGGTCGCCAATGCGGTATTGTTTCTGGCGTCGGACGAGGCCTCGTACATCACCGGCGCCGAGCTGTGGGTTGATGGCGGTTATCTCGCCACTTAGATTGGTATTAGGCGCGAATTTATCATCGGAGAAATGTGAATAATCGCGTCAACGCAAAGTAAAACGGGGTTTTTCCGGCAACCGCGGGGTTCGAGCATTACGGGCTGGCATCGCGCGCGGAATCGTGATTGGCTGATTTCGTGGTCTGACGGCGGTTTCAACTTGGGCACAGGTCGAGTGGCGATCGCCGCCCGTCTGCGCCGGATATGGAGGAGAAACTCAAATGGGATACAGCCTCGAACAATTTTCGGCGGAATGCCGCCGGATACTTACGCAAGATGCAGGTGTCGAGGGGCGCAAGCAAGTCTGCGCGCTGGTCCGTGAAGTACTGAAGGACGACGAATTCGTCACCGACAATCTCGGCGACGACGTGCCCGCCCGCAAGGTTTTCTACGAGGACCCCGAGCTCGGCTTTTGCATCCTGGGCCACGTCAACCACGGCGCCAATGAGAGCAAGCCGCACGATCACGGCCCGTCATGGGCGATCTACGGCCAGGCGCGGGGCGAGACGGTGATGACCGACTACGAGCCGGTGGCACGCCCCGGCGAGGGCAAGCCCGGCAAGGCGCGGCCGGTCAAGGACTACACGCTGCTGCCGGGCATGGCCTACCTCTACAACGAAGGCGAC
>DATMKU010000248.1:0-6720 GCA_035570935.1 Allostellaceae bacterium | reverse complement strand
TTCACCTCGATCGTCGCACTGCAGGCCGCCATCAACCGCTTCATCGCTCAAACCAACGACCAGGCCAAACCGTTCGTCTGGATCAAATCCGCCGACGCTATCCTCGCCGCCGTCCACCGCGGGAGGCAAGCGTTAGAAGCCATCCGCTAGTGACGCCACTTCATTCGCAGCAAAATAACGTTAGCACGCCTCCTCAGAAATCGGTTTCGGGTGCATTGGGTCAATAAATTGCCCTAATCGGGGGCGATTGATCGGGTCGCGAATCGACCATGAGAGGAGGCGTTTCGATGTGGAAGCAGCGAGCCGTAACCCTCTGCGGCTGTCTTGCGGTGTTGCCGTTGTTGATGGGCTGCGCCAACGGCGGCGGAGGGTCACCGCAGGCTTACGCCCCGCCGCCGACCGCGGAAACTGACGGCGCCCGAGTGTATGCCGTCGGGCCGGGCGCTCCGGTCGCCATTCTCGTCATGGTGCCGGGCCCCGGCGACATGTCGAGCGGCAATCCGCAGCTATGGACGGGGCAAGGCTTTGACGTGATGGCGCCGCCCGCGCCGGAGCTTTACCAGACCGCCGCCGAGGAACAGGCGGTCGCGGCGCGCCTCGTCGCGCAGGCGCAGGCATTGGCGAGCGCGCCCATTTGGCTCGTCGGACCAAACCCGGCGATCGAGGCGGCGATGGCGGGGATGCCATCCTTCGGCGCTGGGCAAGTCTCGGGCGTCGTCGTCACCTCGACAACATCAGGCGCCGGCAGCTGCAGCGAGCGGATGATCTATTCCTATTCGGGAAATGGCGCGCCGCCGAAGGTGTCGGTCAGCAAATCGGGCGACGCCTGCCCGGCCGGCTCCCCCTTTGGCGCCGGGACAAATCCGGCGCTGGCTCCGCCAATGCCGGCGGTGCGGCCGAACGCGCCGCGGGTAATCGAGGCGGCCGCACCCGCCCCGCGCGGCGCGCCCGCCGCGGTGGGTCAGGTCGCCGAGCTGATCAAATCCGCGTCGCCGAACTGACCGCCTTACCCGCTTCGATCCAACAGGTTGAGCCTGGCAATCGCGGCGACCGCCGGGCGCGGCCAGGCTCAATAACGCGGCGGGGGCGGGGGCGGGGGTGTCGTCAGGACCCCGCCTACGGCACCGACCGCGCCGCCGACGGCCGCACCCGTCGCGGCACCGGCACCACCGGCCGCGGCGCCCCCGATCGCGGCGCCGGTGCCGGCGCCGACCAAGCCGCCGCCGACCGCGCGCTGGGCGGGGTCGTATGGGTTGCAGCTCGCCAATGCCAAGACAAGGCCGGCGCCAACGACGCCGGTTGCAAGCGATCGCATTCTCACTCTGGGTTCCTTCTCCCGATATTACCGGCCCGATATCGCGCGAAGCCTGGTGAAACGCCGATCACCGACAACGGCAACGGCTCGCGGTTTGTTCCCGTGGGTGTCGTCCCTTGGGAACCCCCGGCCGGCGTCCGGGTTTACCCCCTTCGCGGTAAACGCGTTCGCTCGCCGATGACGCTGGCTCCGCAACGCCGGTGGATGGCACCTGACTGATCGTACCCACCCTTGTCATAACGGCGCAGGCCGGTACCCACGGTATACATGGGTCCCGGCCTTCGCCGGGAAGACAAGAACGGATTCAAGTGTTTGGTCGCTGCTACTGGTGTCATTGCGAGCGAAGCGAGGCCAATCTCGTGCGAAACGTGATGCTGGCCGCGGGATTGCTTCGTCACCCTTTGGCTTCCTCGCAATGACAACCTCGTTCATTATGAAGAGAATTCAAGAATCATAACATTAGGCGGTCTTTTGCATACTGAGGCCGAGTTCGGCAATCGTCGCTTCGCGCATCACGAATTTCTGGATCTTGCCGGTGACCGTCATCGGAAAGTTGTCGACGAATTTGACGTGGCGCGGGATCTTGTAATGCGCGATCTGCCCCTGGCAAAAGGCGCGGATTTCCTCGGTGGTCGCGGTCTCGCCGTCGTGTAGGCGCACCCACGCGCACAATTCCTCGCCATAACGCGGGTCGGGGACGCCAATCACCTGCACGTCTTGGATCTTCGGATGGCGGTAGAGGAACTCTTCGATCTCGCGCGGATAGACGTTTTCGCCGCCGCGGATCACCATGTCCTTGATACGGCCGACAATGTTGCAATAGCCCTCGTCGTCGATCGTCGCGAGATCGCCGGTCCGCATCCAGCGCGCCGGGTCGATCGCCTCCCGGGTCCTCTCCTCGTCGTCCCAATAGCCGAGCATGACGAGATAGCCGCGGGTCAGCAATTCTCCGGGTGTGCCGCGCGGCACGATGCGGCCCTCGGCGTCGATCACTTTCGCCTCGACATGCGGCATCGTCCGCCCGACCGTCGACACCCGCCGCTCGATCGGGTCGTCGGTCGACGAGACAAAGCTCGCCGGGCTGGTTTCGGTCATGCCGTAGCCGATGACGATGTCGGACAGATGCATCTGCGCCACCGCCTTGCGCATGACCTCGATCGGGCAAGGGCTGCCCGCCATGATCCCGGTGCGCAGCGAGGTCAGGTCGAATTTGGCGAAATCGGGGTGATCCATCTCGGCGATAAACATCGTCGGCACGCCATAGACCGCCGTGCAGCGCTCGGCCTCGATCGCCTCCAAGGTGGCCAGCGGGTCAAAGCCTTGGCTCGGGTAAACCATTGCCGCGCCGTGGGTCAGACAGCCGAGATTGCCGATCACCATGCCGAAGCAATGATAGAGCGGCACCGGAATGCATACCCGGTCGCGCTCGGTGAACTTCATCGCTTGGCCGAGAAAGAATCCGTTGTTCAGGATGTTGTGGTGGGTCAGCGTCGCACCCTTGGGAAAGCCGGTGGTGCCTGACGTGAATTGGATGTTGATCGGGTCGTCGAATTGCAGCCGGCCGGCGAGGGCGAGAAGACAGTCGCGCTCGGCGTCGCCGGCGAGGTCGTAAACCGCGTCGAACCGCACCGCGCCCGGCATATTCTCCGCGCCGATCGCGATGACGAGGCGCAGCGCCGGCAGCCGCGCCGCACAAAGCTCGCCGGGCGATGCCGCCGCCAGCTCAGGCGCCAGTTCGCCGAGCATCGCCAGATAGTCGCTGGTCTTGAATGTGGACGCGGTGACCAACGCGGCACAGCCGGATTTGGTCAGCGCATATTCGAGCTCGGTCACGCGATAGGCGGGGTTGATGTTGACCAGGATCAGCCCGGCCTTGGCGGTGGCGAATTGGGTGACGACCCACTCGGCGTTGTTCGGCGACCAGATGCCGATCCGCTCGCCGGGTTCGAGGCCGAGCGCCACCAAGCCGGCGGCAAAATCGTCGACGCGCTGTTTGAGTTCCCGCCAGCTCCAGCGGATGCCTTGATGACGGACGATCAGCGCGTCGCGCTCGGCAAAGCGTTCGGCCATTCGGTCGAAGTGGACGCTGATCGTGTCGCCGATAAAGGGCGCAGCACTCGCGCCATGGACATAGCTCGGCCGCGCCATATCGGTGGTCTCTCGAATAAGGGATGGCGGACAGCGGCTCGCGCCGGCTCTGACAATGGCGGCCCTTTCGCCCATTACTCGTCTCCCAGTCGTTTCGGCACGCTCTGTTCCACCTGTTTTATCAGGTCGAGATCAGGTAACCGCAACCCCTTCGACGGCCGTCGGCATCGTCTAGTGGCCGCCATTTACGCGACAACGGATGTGATTATGTCAATTGCGGGGTTGTCGCGACCGCATAACCATCGCCGTACGGGAGCGCCGCGCAGGGCCGAGCGTCGGCAGGCCGCGAAACCCGGGATCAAAACGCCGCACGAAGTTGTTAGGCGATCATGGAAATCCCAAAGGAGCAGAGCATGAGAACCATCCTCGCCGCATCTCCAGCGCTGGTCATCGCCGGTGCGCTGCTGGCAGCGCCGGCCTCGGCGCAGACCCTGTCGCAGCCGATGATGAACCCCCCGGCGGCGCAGCCCTATGGGGCCGAGGCCATGCCGCAGCCCTATGCCGGGCAGACGATGGGGCCGCCGCAAGCGGCTCAGGCGACGATCCCGCAAGGCGCGTATCTGAGCACCTGCAAGGAGGTGCGGATGCTGGGGGGCACCCTGACCGCGTTCTGTTCCAAGGGGGACGGCACCTGGCAGACGACGCAATTGTGGCACGCCGACAGCTGCACTGGCGGGGTGCAGAACGCGGGCGGCCAGCTTGTCTGCGGAATGGAGCCGCAGGTCGGGTCGAGCACGCCGCCGGCGGGCTACGGCAACTCGTATGGCAGTGCCTATGGAACGTCGGCGCCGCCGGCGACCGGAACCTACCCGCCAGCCTATGCGGCCGGGCCCAGCCCCACCTATCCGGCCCCGGCCTACAACAGTTATGGCAACGCCACCACGTCCTGGCCCAATGCCTACGGGACGAACACCTACGAAAACAACGGATACGGAAGCTACGGCGCGACCACACCGTCGCAGGACCAGTACTATTCGCCTTCCGCCAGCCAAACCGCCAAGCCCTACGGCTATTGACGATCGATTGCGCACAGCAAGCGCCGGCTTGCCCGCCTGTAACGCGCGCTTACTCGACCGCGGTGACGACGCCGCTGATCAAATTGCCGGCATAGAGCGAGGCGAGGTCGATGCGGCCGCCGTCGGGCACGGGTTCGAGGGATGCGATCAGCGTGGCGATGCGGCGCTCGTCGTAGCGGGCGAGCTGTTCCGCCTCCTCGACGGTGACGGCGGCAAAGCGGATCGCGTCGCTGGGGCGGCGGCGGCCGACGACCGCGAGATCGGCCGAGACGACGGTCGCGATCTTGGGATAGCCGCCGGTCGTCTGGTGGTCGGCGAGCAGCAGGATCGGCTGGCCCGAGCCCGGCACCTGGACAGCACCGGTGGCGATCGCGTCCGAAACGATGTCCCAGCCCCGGCGATGGCACAGCAGTGGCCCGTCGAGCCGCATGCCCATGCGGTCGGCGCTTTTCGAGACATGGAACTCGGCGTCGAGCAGCGCGGCCAATGCCTCGCCGGTGAAACAATCCTGCTGCGGTCCGAGGACGACGCGGATCGGCTGCTCGGACGCCGCCGGGGGCGGGGAAGGGAGCCGCTGTTCCACCCGATCGGGGGCGCGGTCGATCGCCAGCGGCACGACGTCGCCGCGCCGCAATGCCCGCCCTTCGAAGCCGCCGAGCGCCGCACGCACATAGGTCGAGGCGCTGCCGAGCACGCTCGGAACAGCGATCGCGCCCTCGACAGCGAGATAAGCGCAGACCGATTCGCGGCTGAGGTTGATCCGGAACACGTCGCCGCGCGCGAGTACGACGCTTTGCCAGGCGGGGACGACCCGCACACCGTCGCCGATCGAGAGGCTGGCGCCGGGGCCGGCGACCGCGACCCGCGCCGTTTCCGCCATGACCTCGAGGGTCGGTCCGCTGAGCAGGATTTCGAGCGCCGCCGCACCCGGGGGATTGCCGACGAGCGCGTTGCCGAGGCGCAGGGCGACGGCGTCGAGCGCGCCCGAGACCGGGACCCCCAACGCCTGATACCCGACCCGGCCGAGATCCTGCACCGTCGTGTGCAGGCCGGGATTCAGCACTTTGAGACCAGTATTCATGCCGCGGCCGGTTCGCTTTCGATCGCGTAGCCGCCGTTCTCGACCGTTGCGCGGATCGCGGCAAAGGCGCTCTCATCGATCGGCTCGAACACCACCGCATCGCCGGGCGCGAGCAATGACGGCGGATCGCGCTCGGGATTGAAAAAACGGATCGGGGTCGTCCCGATCAGATGCCAGCCGCCGGGGCTTTCATAGGGGTAGATCGCGGTCAGGCTGGTGGCGATCGAGACCGAGCCGGCGGGAACCCGCACGCGCGGATCGGCACGCCGCGGCAAGGCTAGCTCGGCCGGCAGGTCGCCCATATAGGGAAACCCCGGCAGAAACCCCAGCATGTAGACGTGATAGCGCACACTGCTGTGCAGTGCCACGACCTCGGCGCAGGCAAGCCCAGTCAGGCGCGCGACCTCGGCGAGATCGGGCGCGAATTCGCCGGCGTAGCACACCGGGATCCGCCACAGCCGCGCGCCGGCGTCGGCACCCATGGCGTGGCCGAGGAGCCCGGCGATCGTGCATTCGAGATCGGCGCGCGAGGTCGCGAGCGGATCGTAATGCACCGTCAGCGAGCGAAAGGTCGGCACGGTCTCGACGACGCCCGCCGGCGGCGCTGCGCGAATGGCGCGATCGAGGCGGAGCACCTCGCGGCTCAGCCCGCGCTCGATGCGCTCGCCGAATTCGATCGTCAGGGCGCGGTCGCCGACCGACACGAAACGCACCGCCATCGAATTCCTTGCTACAATCGCCGATATTACAAGGAACAGGACGATAGAGCGAGGAGCCTGGCATGGCAAAAGCGATCAACCTCAACGCGGATATGGGCGAGGGTTTTGGCGCCTGGGACATGGGTGACGACGCCTCGTTGATGACGATCATCCGCTCGGCCAGCATTGCCTGCGGCTTTCACGCCGGCGACCCGGTGACGATGTATCGGCTGGTCGGGTTGGCGGCGGCCGCGGGGGTCAGCATCGGCGCGCATCCGGGGTTTAACGATTTGTGGGGCTTTGGCCGCCGCCGCATCGACATGAGCCCGCGCGAGCTCGAATACATGATCGCCTACCAGATCGGCGCATTGCAGGCGATGGCGGCCTATGTCGGGCAAAAGGTCACCCATGTGAAGGTGCACGGCGCGCTCAACAACATGGCGGCCGAGGACATCGAATTGG
>DATMKU010000247.1:0-2672 GCA_035570935.1 Allostellaceae bacterium | reverse complement strand
ATTGCTGGCAACGCAGCAATGTGGCAATACAGTAGAATGAAAACCGTAGCTATCGAGAGCCAGAAGGGTGGAACCGGGAAAACCACGACCGCGCTTAACCTTGCCGTCGCAGCCGAGAAAGCTGGACAGGCCGCAGTCGTGATCGACCTCGATCCGCAAGCAAGCGCTGCCGGTTGGAAAGACACGCGTCAAGCTGAAACCCCCGTTGTCGTATCCGTGCGGCCTGCCCGGCTCCCGCAGCCCTCCAAGCCGCGAAGGAAGGTGGGGCCGCCCTGGCGCCTTGATTGACACAGCTCCGCATGCCGAAAGCGCCTCACTGGCCGCCGCAAAGGCCGCCGACCTGATCCTCATTCCATGTCGTCCTGGTATCCTTGATTTACGGGCTATCGGCACGACGGCCGAGATCGTGAAGCTAGCCGGCAAACCCGCCTTTGTCGTCTTGAACGCCATCCCACCGGGGGCCACGCGCCTTCTGGCGGATGCCCGTGCCGGCGCGGCGGTGCATGGGCTGGCGGTCGCGCCGGTCGCGTCGAGCAGCGCGCCGCTTTTGGCCACGCGCTGACGGCCGGGCAAACGACGCAGGAGTTCGAGCCGGAAGGAAAGGCCGCCGAGGAGATCGTCCAGCTTTACGATTGGCTCCAGGAACAACTCCAGCGATGAGGATTGCCAGCAACGGGGCAATATGGCAAAGTGGCAATAAGGCAATGCTATGAGTCGTAGTCAGCGTCCAAGCCTTGCGGAGATGATGCAGAGGGTGGCACGACCGGATCCGATAGTAGCGAGGCCTACATCCGCTGACGCGCCACCCCCGCCGGCGCGTGCCGGCGGGTACTACGCGGCGACCCGCGTGGGCAAAAAGAAACTGACAGCGGCAGTTGCTCCGGCTGCCCATACGCAGTTTCGCCAGCTCGCGCTTGAGCTGGGAAAGCAGGGCGAACCTCTCTTGATCGAAGCTATCAATGATCTGTTCAGCAAATACGGCAAGCCGCCGATTGCATAGGACAGGGGAGGGGCCGTTTTCCCATACCCGCTAGATTCTGGCGCGTGTCGGCTGACCGAAGCGGAGAAAGCCGCGGCCCATTCCGGCCGCCGCGCTCGGCGGCGAGCGCGCTTTCGCGGGATGCGAATATCGCGGCCAGGTCGCAGAGCGTGGTGCGTTCCCGGCGCCGCGGACCGCGCCGTGCCAAATCCGCGGCGACGGCCCGGAAGCCGTCGTCGCGGGTGACCGGGCTCGGCAATTTGGATTGCGGGAACCAATTCCGCATCGAGGCCAATACCGCGGCATCATCGTGCGGTGCCGAGGGTGCGGGCCGGTAGAGCCGGGCCATCACATCCTCCGCGGCGACGCAGGCGTCGAGCGCGTCGATCACGAGGAGCGGCGCCGCATCGTCTGGAGAGTTCGCCGCGCGAGCCAAGTGTCGCTCGCGGCATTGATGGCGGCGGCGTGCTCGTTTGAAGCGGAAGCCGATGCCACGCAGTGCGGTCGTCGCATCGCGGCCGAGGGCGGCGGGGAAGGCGAGCACGATCGCTTCCTTGCCTTCGAGGGCCAACCGGGCCTCGTGGGCAAAGGTGCGGCCCCCCAACGCCGTCCATTTCGGACCTGCTCCGGGTCGCCGGCGCCGTCGCGCAACGACAAGAGCGCGCCATAGAGGGCGTTGGGGTCGAGCTCGAGGAGGCCGGCCTTATCGATAAGGCCGCCGGCCTGGATCAGTTGGCGGGTGCGGGCTTTGCGCTCGTCGGCTTTGAGCTTGGCTTCCTGCTCGGCGAGCCGGGCTTTTTGCTGTTCGTGGGCGCGCAGGCGCTCGGCCCAGAGAACGGGCCATCGGGTCCCCCTTTTTGTGTTCGGATCAGAGAATGGCGGTCAGCGGCAGACGGGACGCCCGTTTGCTGGTGAATTACCGATTCGCCCGGCGCCGACACAGCAATCTGTTTGCGGATCCCGCGGACGGCGATACTCTTCGGCCCGCATTGCCGATCACAAGTGCGGCGGCGGGTGGTCTCGGCAGCATGATTGTCCCCCCGGGCTGTCGATCGCGGCGGAGGCTAGCGGCGGGTTCCGATCTTAGGCGAGGGGCAAAAAGGCGGCAGCCGAGCGGGCCGTGTGAAAGGGTTCAGTCTCACCGCGCCGCGGGTTCTGGGCCGGCGAGCCCAGAGGGCGAGCCATCGCGTCCAGACGCAATATGCATTCTGGCGAATGCACCTGCGGGTCAGCCCGATAAATGCCCTGGGGGTGCGGCTTGCACGTCTGGTTCGCCTCTCGCGATCATCGGGGCATGGCAATCCAGTTTGCCCGCGCCCGCTATCTGTCGCGCGCTTCCGGCGGCAACGCGGTGCGCTCGGCTGCCTACAACGCGCGTGAGGCGATCGCGGCGGAGCGCACTGGCGAGGTGTTTTACTTTCGCCATCGCGACGCGCCGGAGCACCACGAGGTCCTGTTGCCGGCGGGGGCGGCCGAGCACTTCCGCCAATCGGGTGTGTTGTGGAACACGGCGGAATTGGCCGAGAAGCGGCGGGATGCGCAGGTCGCGCGCGAGATCGTCGTCGCCCTGCCGGCCGATGCGGCGATCACCGGCGAGGACCGCATCGAGATGGTGCGATCGTTTGCCGAGCAGCATTTTGTCGGCAAGGGCCTCGCGGTGCAGTTGGACGTGCACGCCCCGCACGAGGGCGAG
>DATMKU010000246.1:0-3655 GCA_035570935.1 Allostellaceae bacterium | reverse complement strand
CGCAGTCACCAACTTCGTGACCGCTATCCGGGGGCTTCAGACATTTCGTCGCCTCCATGCCTGCCCCGGTTGCTTCCGGCTGGAGCGGTCGCCGGGCGGGGCTTGCACCCGCTGGAAAACGCCGCCTTATCACGGCGCACGTGGGAGAACGTCGTTCCCCACTTGCGGAAATGGCCTCGTTCACGGCGAGGCCAAATCCAGATCGCACCTTGAGCACTGGCGGGCGGCTTCGGCCGCCCGCTTTTTTGTAGCGCTTCGACCCTCTCAGCGTCGATTCGTTTTTCGGTCGCAACCTATCAAACAATGGAATTACAATGCAATCACATTGTGATTCCATTGTATGCGCCATGGCTGGGAAAAGCGACTCCGAAACCGATCAGTTCTCGATTACGCTGCCGCTCGACGCCATCGAAATGATAGAGAAAGGCCTGATTCCGTTCGGTCTTTACGGGAAGAAGCGAGCAACCGTTTGCGCGAACTTGATTCTCGACATGCTCAAACAGCAGGCGGTCCAAGAGCACATCCGAACAGGACGTAGCAAGGCGTCCTGATGCCTATCCGGACGGCGGCAGCAAGCTCCGTTTCCCCGTCGATGTCGTGCGATCGTAGGTCACGACCGGGTTTCCCTGCCGGAAAAACTGCTATGGATCGTTTTGGCGAGCATGGCGATTGCCCGCTCACTCGGCTCCCTCCCGATGCGTTCTAGGATCAGCCGGGTGAGGTCCGGTGCTGTACGCGCCTCGCGGCCCGGTCTCTCCGGAGTTGTCTAGGGCCTTGCAGCCCCCAGTGCCCTTTGAAAGGCCAGCAGGGTTCTTGTCGAGTACCACCGTCGACGCGATCGGAGATGCGTGCTGGTATTGGCCACCGATCGGATTTTGCCCATCTTATGTAGTTATCCACCCATATATAGGATACAAAATGATCCCGCTGGGGATAACGGAGGACGCGACATGACAGCTCGAAAGGTGTTCCTAGGACCGAAACCAGATCATCCGAAGCTTGACCGTTTGCTAGAGGAAGCCCGCAAAATTCGTGTGAGTGACGAGCAGCTTCGCGAACAGGCCATCAGCTTCGCATATGGAAACGCACCAAGCTCAAGCCACATAACCAAAGATTCAGTGCGAGGTACCTCGAACCGGTTCAGAATTTCAGAGGATTAATTTCGCCACGAAAGGAGAGGCCCGATATTATGGGCCTCTTATCTGAGTATGATAATACTAGAAGACGACGATTCGGAACTTTATGCACGGATTCAGGAAATAAACCTCATTAGACAATACGCGCTCTTAACAAATTGTATGGAAATCGGTCTACGTCAAGGGCCGTTTGCGTTTGATAAATACATGTTGTGGTCGCTAAATCACGTCGCCGTAGCAAATATTTCTCAATTAGGGGGCAGATTCCGGCAGGAGCCTATTTATGTGGGGAATCATATTCCCCCACATTTCAACGAAGTGCCAGATCTAATGGATCGCTTCGTCTCGTTCATTCACGAAAACTGGTATTCGGCGTCACCAGTGCAATTGGCCGCATACGGATTATGGAGGTTGAATTGGATTCACCCATTTGTTGAAGGAAACGGCAGGACTGCAAGGGCCGCTTGCTATTATCTCATGTCTGTGCGAACAGGAAATTTGCTTCATGGAAACAAGATCGTCCCCGAGCGCATAAGAGAAGACCGTGGCCCATATGTAGAAGCACTTCGCGCGGCGGATCGAGCCTGGGAGCAGGGCAATCTAGATCTTACCCTTATGGTAACGTATTTAGCGCGTCTCTTAGAGGCGCAGCTAACCGACGACGGCACGTCCCCAGAAGGTGGGACGATAGGGTGAGAGAGCTACATAAATCCCCTCACTTGCCGAGGCAGAAGTCGCGGAAGATGATGTCGAGCAGGTCTTCGACATCGACGGTGCCGGTGATATGGCCGAGGCTGCGCAGGGCGAGGCGCAAATCTTCGGCGCGCAGTTCGGGGAGGTCGGCGGCGAGCGCGCGGTCGAGCGATGCCGCGGCGTCTTCGAGCGCCTGGCGGTGGCGGGCGCGGGTCAGGAGCGGCGCCTCGATGCGATAGCTTTCGGCGATGCGGACGCCGAGCGCTTTCAGCAATATGTCGAGGCCGTCGCCGGTCAACGCCGAGATCGGGAATGCCGCTTCGGTGACGTCATCCGGCGCGGACGCTTCCCCCCTCTCTGCCCTCGGGGGCGGAGAGGGTTGAGGTGAGGTGGGGGAGTCCAGCCCGCTTGCCGACCCCCATCTGACTGTGTCGCCCCCACCCTTCCCACCCCCGCTTGCGGGGAAGGGTGAAAAAGAGGCCGGGGGGATTTCTCGCAAAAGGTCGATCTTGTTGGCGACCGGGATCGTGTCGGGGCCGGGCCATGCGGCGGCGCCGATGGCATCGGCAGGATGTCGAGCGTCGAAGACGAAGAGGCGGATCTCGGCCTCCTCGGCGCGGCGCCGGGCGCGGCGCAGCCCTTCCTGCTCGACCGGGTCGTCGCTGTCGCGCAACCCCGCTGTGTCGGCGAGGATCACCGGATAACCGGCGAGATCGATCGCGACCTCGACGATGTCTCGCGTCGTGCCGGGGATCGGCGAGGTGATCGCCGCCTCGCGCCGCGCGATCCGGTTTAAGAGGCTCGACTTGCCGGCGTTGGGCGGGCCGACGATCGCGACCATGATGCCGTCGCGCAGCCGCTCGCCGCGCCGGCCGTCGGCGAGATGACCGGCGATCTCGGCTGCAAGGGTCCGGATGTCGGCGAGGATCCGGTCCTCGATCGCGAGGGGCAGGTCTTCGTCGGGAAAGTCGATCGCGGCTTCGAGATGGGCGAGCGCGCGGGTCAGCCGCCCCGACCAATCGCGGTAGAGGCCGCCAAGCTCACCATCGAGCTGGCGCAAAGCGTGGCGCCGCTGGGCCTCGGTCTCGGCCGCGGCGAGGTCGGCGATCGCTTCGGCCTGGGTCAGGTCGAGCTTGTTGTTCAGAAACGCGCGGCGGGTGAATTCGCCGGGCTCGGCCAGCCGCAGCCCGAGCCGGCCCAGTGCCGCGATAACCGCAGACATAACGGCGCGGCTGCCGTGCAAGTGGAACTCCGCGACATCCTCGCCGGTAAAGCTCGCCGGCGCCGGAAACCACAGGACGAGGGCATCGTCGAGGGGCTCGCTGGTCTCGGGATCGACGAGCCGGCGGCGGCGCGCCGACCGCGCGGGAGGCAGATTGCCGGTGAGCGAACACACCGCGCGCACGGTATCGGGTCCCGACAGCCGCAGCACCGCGATGGCGGCGACGCCCGCCGCCGTCGCCGGGGCGAAGATGGTGTCCGTGCTCGCCAGCATACCCTAGCACCCCTTGCCCGGACTCGATCCGGGCATCCACGTCTCAGAGCGCGCTACTGTGATCAGGAAGACGTGGGTGGCCGGGTCGCGCCCGGCCACGGGGATGTAGCAGAATACTCGCCTAAAAAGCTTTATCGCGAAGCGAAATCAGTGCTTCGGCGGCATTTGGTCGGGCTGCAGCATCAGCCGTTCGACGCGGCCGCCCTCGACCAGATGCTTCTGAACGATCTCGTCGATGTCTTCGGTCGTCTCGTAACGGTACCACACCCCCTCGGGATAGATGACCATGTTGGGGCCGTATTCGCAGCGGTCGAGACAGCCCGCGGCGTTG
>DATMKU010000245.1:0-15701 GCA_035570935.1 Allostellaceae bacterium | reverse complement strand
GCGCCGGAAGGCGCCGGGCTCGCCCCCGGTTGCCGCCAGGATCGCGCGCCCGATCGGCCGACGCAATGCCCAGAACATCGCCACCTTGTAGCCGGTGATGACGAGGCCGAAGGCGAATGCCGCGCCGAATACCGCCTCGTGGGCGAAACCCAACCGTTCGCCGAGCCAGATCAGAAAGACGTTGAACGGGTTCATTGTCAGATAGCCGGCGAGCCAGCGGAAGCAGGCGCGCGCATCGCCGTCGTCGATCGCCAACAGCCGCAGGTCGGGCCGCCGCGGCGAGAGCACGATGAGCAACAAGATGATCGAGAGCCGCCACTTCAGCGCGGCCCAGACGAGTTGATCGGCGGTTTCTTCGAGAATCGGGCGACCCGATGAGACTGCGAGCAGCGCCGCCCAAAACACGATCGCGAAAACCGCGAGCGAACCGACCGCGACGAACAATCGGATCGCTCCGACTCGCAGGCGCGGCGCCATCCCCGCGTCGGTCACCCGGCTTTGCCGGCGGTCGAGCAGCCGGCGAAAGCCTCGACCGATCAGCGGCGCCGCAATCAACCCCGCCACGCCGATCACCCAAAACCAGAGTGCTGTGCCGGACGCACCGCCTTCCGCCTCGACTTCCTCGAACCAGCGTTGCGGCGCGTAGCGGAAAACCGGGACCGCTCGCAACGCCCGCCCGGTGGCCTCCCAGACGCCCGCGGCCAAATTCGCGGTGGTCGGAAGGGGCTCGGAGCGGGTGGCGCCGGCGGCCCCATCGGCTCGAGCGCCCTTGGCGGTGAGGTCGGCAATCAACCGATCGACTGCACCGGGCGGCATTGACGGCGGCAGGCGCAGGACAATTGTGGCGCCAACCGGGTCGGCGGACCAGCCGGCCGGCGCCGCACCGATCAGGAGCAGCAACGCGGAGGCGAGAATCGCGGCGCGCATGTCAGGATGTTTAGCCTAAACCGCGCGCACGCGGAAACGCATCGCCGCCGGCGTCAGCGTGATCCCGATCGCGGTAGTTTTGCGGTGGCGGCCCATGGCCTGCATCGCTCGAAAATCTCGGTTGCCGCCGCCGCGAAAAAACCCCTCCAAAAATCCGGGGCGACGTCGCTGGCAAGGGGTCTGCAGCGCGCGCCTGTTGCCGCCGACACCAATCCGCCAGCCGGATGACAGGTTTTGGCCGGGCTGCTACAAACCAGGCGAGCCGATCGCACGTCTTTGGGAGGAACGGCAATGGCAAAGCCATACATCATAGCGCTGGAGGAGCATTATCTCGACGCCGAGGTGAAGCAGCATTACACCGGCACCGACTCGCAGCATGCGCCGCGGGTCACCGAGCGGCTCGACGATGTCGGGCAAGGCCGCATCGCCGAGATGGACGCCGCCGGCATCGATCTGCAGGTGCTCTCGCACGCCAACCCCGGCATGCAAAAGATGGCCGCCGAGACCGCGGTTCGGCTGGCCCGCGGCGCCAACGACCGGCTCCACGAAACGGTGCGCGCGCATCCCGACCGCTTTGCCGCCTTCGCCGCGATCCCGACCCCCGATCCAAAGGCGGCGGCCGACGAGCTCGAACGCGCGGTGACCCGGCTCGGCTTCAAGGGCGCGCTGGTCAACGGGCTGACCAATGGGGTTTTTCTCGACGACAAGCGGTTCTGGCCAATTTTTGAGCGCGCGGCGGCGCTCGACGTCCCGCTCTACCTGCACCCGGCGATCCCGCATCCGGCGGTGGTCGAGGCCTATTACCAGGACTATGTCGAGCAGTATCCGTCGCTGCTGCGCGCCGCCTGGGGGTTTACCGTCGAGACCGCGACGCAGGGCGTGCGCCTCGTGCTAAGCGGCGTGTTCGACAAATACCCGGGCCTAAAGATCATCATCGGCCATTTTGGCGAAGGACTGCCGTTCCTGCTGTGGCGCATCAATATGGGGTTCGAGCGCGACCGCCAGAGCGCCAAGAGCTTTCGTGACCTGTTCTGCGAGCATTTCTACGTCACGACCAGCGGGTTCTTTTCCGACCCGGCGTTGTTGCACTGCATGATGGAGATGGGCATCGACCGGATCATGTTCTCGGTCGACTACCCGTTTGTCGACAACCCGCCCGGCGCCAAATGGACCGAAACCCTGCCGATCTCGAACGAAGACAAGGAAAAATTGCTCAACGGCAACGCCCGCCGGTTGCTGAAGCTGTGAGCCGTCCTATCCAGGCCGGGTGCGATCAGCAGCCGTAGCGGCGCTGGCGGTCCTGGTAGGAGCGGATCGCGCGCAGAAAATCGACCTTGCGAAAGGCCGGCCACAACACGTCGGTAAAGTAAAATTCGCTGTGGACGCTCTGCCACAGCAAAAAGCCGGAAAGGCGGATTTCGCCCGACGTGCGGATGATCAGATCGGGATCGGGCAGGCCCGCCGTGTAGAGATGGCGGGCAATCGCCTCCGGCGTAATCTGGTCGATGATTTCGGCCAAGGTCCTCCGGTCGGCAGCGAGGCTAGACAGCAGCGCGCGCACCGCATCGGTGATTTCCTGCCGGCCGCCATAGGCGACGGCGATGTTCAGCTCGAGCCCGTCGTAGCGGGCGGTAGCGCGCTCGGCCGCCTCGATGGCGTCGCGCACCGGGGACGGCAGCATCGCGAGGCAGCCGATCGCGCGCACCCGGACCCGGCGCCGATGGATCGCCGGATCCTCGGCGAGGGCCGTCAGCTTGGCTTCGACCGAGGCCAGAATCCCCGAGACCTCGGCCGGCGAACGATGAAAATTCTCGGTCGAGAAGACCCACAAGGTCACGGTCGGAATGGCGAGCTCGGCGCACCATTCGAGGACCTCGTTGAGCTTGTCGGCGCCGAGGTCGTAGACCGCGCGCGGCTCGACGATGCCCAGCGAGCGGCCATGGCGGCGATTGCCGTCGAGGATGATGCCGATATGACGCGGGCGGGCGCTGCTTCGGATATTGCGGGCGAGCCGGCGCGCGTACAAGTAATAGAGGAGCCGGAACATCGGCCGTGGCAACGCGTCCCCCGAGCGCCCGTCAGGGCAATGACTGCCGGTCTTAGGTGCTGGTGGTGAGTTTGCTCAAAATACGGCAGGCTTATGACGATCGCGTTAACTTGGGCGCGGTCGCGATGCCGTCCCTCATTTGTCTGAACTTTCGGCTCCGTGGCGCCGGTGGGCGCGAACGGATTTTGGCGGGGCCGCGACGCCCATCGCAGCGACGTCCGGCCACCCTCGCCGCGGCCCCCGCGATCCGCCTTCTGGCTCAGCGGACGTGGCGCAAGGTGATGGCACCGATACCGGCGGCGACGTTGAGGCCGGTATTGCCTTCGATGCTGACCGGCTGCAACGAGATTGTCCGATTGGAGCCGCCGATCAGCACGTTGGCGCCGGCCCCGACGCCGACCGTGGCGCTTGCCGTGGCGCCGGCATAGCTGCCGGCAAGCGCCCCCGGCGCCAAGCCGGTGGTCGGGGCGAACACCGCCCAAACCAGCACGCCGCCTTGGGTGTAGCCGATATCGACGCCGAATTTCGAGATCGAGCCGGCGTAATGCTCGGGGTGGCCGGGTCCGGGTGAAAAGACGCAGTGCAGTGCTTTTGACGAGCCGAAAATAAAGCCCCAACCGCCGGCCACTTCGCAGCTCAATGTGCCGACCCGCACGCCGGCCTGCGCCTGCGCCGGTGTCCCGTGCACTGCAATCCCGGCCGCCAAGGCCAACGCACCAACCACCACCCCAACTTTTTTGAGCATTTCCCTCACCCCCAATTCGCGGGATAGTCCCCGCGGCGCGCATCTTGCCCGCTTCCGGCCGAATTGGCTATGGGCACGCACGCCGCAGGCGGGTTTTCAGCGCGAGTTTCGCGCGCGAGTTTCTTGGCCGGCTTTCCCGGTCCGTCCCCGATCCTTGCCGGGAGGGGCCGATGCGAGCCTGGCTCCGGTGTTTTCGCAGCGGATCGCTTCCGTCCCCGGAAGGCTTCCGCTTCGGCGCACCAGACGATATGTTATATCATCTTTGTGGAGCTTGCCCGCGGGGTGATGCCGCGGCGGGTAGCGAGCGTCGCTTGGCGTCGCCGGCGCCGTGGTGCCGCCGCGGCAGTTCGTGCGACTGACAGCCGGGAGAGAGATGCGTCGTCGGTTCGCAGGAGCGTGCATCGCCCTGGCCATCGCGACGGCCGCGGCGCCGGCGCACCCGATCAAGATCGTCGCCGCGGAGAATTTTTACGGCGACATCGCCCGGCAGATCGGCGGCGGCAATGTCGCCGTTACCAGTATCCTGGCCAACCCTGACCAAGACCCGCACGAATTCGAAGCGAGCCCATCCACGGCGAAAGCCCTCGCCGACGCCGAAGTCGTCGTCTACAACGGCGCCGATTACGACCCATGGGCGGAGAAGCTGTTGGCCGCGTCGCCGTCGTCCGCGCGCCAAATCATCGTCGCCGCCGTGCTCGTGCATAAAAAACCGGGCGACAATCCGCATGTCTGGTACGACCCGAACACGGCGTCGATACTGGCTCGCACTGTCGCCGACACGCTCGGCAGGCTCGACCCCGTGCACAGTGGCGACTATCAGAGCCGCCTTGCAATATTCGAAAAATCGACGAACGCGTTGACCGCCCAGATCACCAAATTGAGACAGAAATACGCCGGCACGCCGGTCGCCGCAACCGAGCCGGTGTTTGGTTATATGGCTGATGCCCTGGGGCTCGTCATGCGCGCTCGGCGCTTTCAGCTGGCGGTGATGAACGACACCGAGCCGAGCGCGGCCGACATCGCCGCGTTCGAAAAGGATCTTCGATCAGAGGCGGTGAAGGTGCTGATCTACAACAGCCAAACCAGCGACGCGTTGACCCGGCGGATGCGCGAACTCGCGGTGCAGGCCGGTGTTCCGGTCGTCGGGGTGACCGAGACCGAACCGCGGGGAAAGGATTATCAGGAGTGGATGCGCTCGCAGCTCGATGCGCTCGACCGGGCGCTTGCTCGCTAAAGCAGAATTCGACCAAGTTGCCACGCTGTCATTGCGAGGAGCGGAGCGACGAAGCAATCCCGAATGGACGATTGCTCAGCGGCCCGAGATTGCTTCGCTTCGCTCGCAATGACGACACGGGAAGTAACCGCTCGATCAGATCGCAAACTGCTCCAGCGGGATACGCGATCGAGCTGGACCGGGTCACGATCGCGCGCGGCGGACGCATTGTCCTCAACGAGGTCAGCGCCAAGATCGGCCCCGGCGAGTTCGTCGGCGTCTTTGGCCCGAACGGTGCCGGCAAGACCACGCTATTGCGCGCGCTCCTCGGGCTGTCGCAGCCGGTTGCGGGCGAGATCCGGGTGTTCGGCGCCAAACCCGGGCAGGGCAACAGCACCGCCGGCTATCTGCCGCAGCAGCGCGCCAGCGTCGCCGACCTGCCCATTCGCGGCTGGGATTTCGTTGCGAGCGCCTATCAAGGAGAGCGTTGGGGGCTGCCGCTCGTCGGCCATCGCGGCCGGCGGCAGGTGGACCGGGCAATCGCCCGGGTCGACGCTCAGGCGCTCGCCGCGCGGCGGCTGTCGCAGCTCTCCGGCGGTGAATTGCAGCGGCTACTACTGGCGCAGGCGGTGCTCGGCGAGCCGCGCGTCCTGCTGCTCGACGAACCGCTGATCAGTCTCGACCCGCATTTTCAGCAGGCGGTCGTCGCCGTGGTCAAACAGATCCAGCGATCGGAGGCGGTCACGGTGTTGTTCACCGCCCATGACGTAAACCCATTGCTCGGGGTCATGGATCGGGTGCTTTATCTCGGAAACGGCCGTGCCGCGATCGGGACGGTAGACGAGGTCGTCACCTCCGAAGTGCTGTCGCGCCTTTACGCGATGCCGATCGAGGTCTTGCGCGTAAAAGACCGGGTCGTGGTCGTCGGCGGGCACGGCCCGGTCGAGAGCGACGCCCATCGCCACGATGTTTGAATACGATTTCATGCGCACCGCCTTCATGGCGGGCGGCGTCGTCGCGGTGGTGGCGGGGGCCGTTGGTTTTTTCCTGGTATTGCGCAATCTGACCTTTGCCGGGCACGCGCTCTCGCATATCGGCTTTGCCGGCGCCACCGGCTCGCTATTGATCGGGGTCAGCGCGTTGTGGGGTTTGCTGGCGTTTACCGTGGCGGCAGCGCTGGCGATGGGGCTGCTCGGCGACCGGCTGCGCAACCGCGACGTCGCGGTCGGGATAATTCTGTCGCTGGCGCTCGGCCTCGGCGTGCTGTTTCTCTATCTCTACACGACGAGTGCCAGCGAGGCGACCGCCATCCTGTTCGGCAATCTGCTCGGCGTCGGCCTCGCCACATTGTGGACCCTCTCGGGGTTGAGCCTCGCGACCCTGTTCGCGCTTGCGATAATCTCGCGGCCGCTGCTGTTCGCGAGCCTCGCACCCGAACTCGCCGAGGCGAAGGGCGTGTCGTTGCGCGTCGTCTCAGTGCTGTTTCTGGCGATCGTCGCGGTCGCCGTCGCCGAGGCGGCGCAGGTGGTCGGCGTCCTCTTGGTCTTTGCGTTGATGATCGGGCCGGCGGCGGCCTCGCATCGCCTGGCCCCGCACCTGGGCTGGGGCGTGGCGCTGGCGATTTTTCTCGCCGTGCTGGAAACCTGGGGCGGTCTCGCACTGGCCTATGTCACCGACTGGCCGCCGACCTTTTGGATCGTGCTGTTGAGCTGCCTCGTCTATTTCGCGAGCCTTGCGAAATTATTGCCGGCGCCGCGCGCGGCGCCCGCCCGCGGTTGAGCTGCGTTGCGTTCAGGTCGCGCGCGGGGCGGCGACAGAAGGACTCGCCGAATCGGATCGGGCTTGACGGTGGCGCGCGCCAACGCCATATTCATGGTTTGTTCCAACGTTAGGCGTAAATGATCAAGCTAGCTGAAAATCTGGTCGCGAGCCATGGCCTGTATTGCGGCCACGAAGGGCTGTATCTCGGCCCTTCGCCGCTGATCGAACGGGATTTTAAGGGCGGCTATCGTCTGCGACCGGAGCAAGAGATCGCAGCGTTGCTCGCAGCGGCCTACGATCCCGCGCCCGACTCCGCCTCCCTCCTTGCGGGGATGCGCGCCGTAGCCGCCCATCTTGAAGTGGGTGACCTCAGCCGAGCGATGATCTCGGCGGTGCTGCTCGGGCTTACCGAGCTCTCGGCGGCGGCGCTCGCGCGCCTGGCATGCGCCGAAGAGCTGCTGAAGTACAACTTCAACCCGGCCGAGCCGCGCGACGAAGGGGGCCGGTGGACGCACGACGAGGCTGCGGGGTTGATAACACCGGTCCGCTCGACTGGCCCGTCGCGGGGTGGAACCGACAGCGGCCGCGACTGGACGCGGTATCCGAACGCCGAGTTTCGCAACCGTCTCGCCATCGCCGAACTAAGCGCTGGCAAGCCGGATTTCGGCTATCGCGAGGTGCGGCGCAGCAACAATGCGCTCGGCCGCTACCAGATGACCCGCGCCGGTCTTCTTGCAGCCGGGATGATCGACGGAGACGGCGACTGGACTGGGAAATACGGCGTTCATTCCAGTGCGCAGTTCCTCGCCGATCACGACGCGCAGGAAAAGGCGCTGACCGATTTTTTGCGCGAGACCGAGCGTCAGTTGCACACCAACGGCGCCTTCGATTACATCGGGCGGACGATCAACGGGATCGTTGCCCCGTTCACGGTCACCCACGCCGGCCTGATCGCTGCCGCGCACGAAGAAGGAGCGGGCGCTACCTACAGCTATCAGGAAAAGATTCGCGATAATGGATTTACGAGCCGGGGTCTCAGTCTGAACCACGACCAGCGCGCTGTCGAACACCGCCTCCGGATCTTTGCCGACGCCCCATATGAATAGGCGCCGCGCTAGGACGTGGCCAGGAATATTGCTCGCTGCCTGCGCGAACCTGATTACGACGGTTGCCGCCGGCGCCGAGCAGTTGGAGCGGTCGAGACGGCTCAACGCCGAGGAAACGGGATGCCTTTTCGAACTGATGCGCGCCAGCGATTGGCCAGACGCTTCTGCCTCACTGCTCGAAAAGTTGATCGCAGAGGCAGTGGTAAGCCGCACCGATTTGAACCACGGCCGCCGTGAGGACTACGTATATATCATCCACGATTTCGGCTGGTGTGGAAGCGCGGGATGCAAGCTTCTAATCGGGGAGCGGCGCAATGATGGGGTCTGTCACCTGCTCTATGATGGACACGGCGACGACGAAATCACTATCCTTCGGCGAAACGACAACGGTTACCGACGGTTGTACACCCAATGTGAAATCCGCTTCGACGGCCGGCAGTATCAGCAAATCCATCCGGACTGTCCGACCCTCGATGTCCAGCACTGAGCGGGCAGTCCCGAGGCGGGAGGCGTTCAGATGCGCTGGTCGGGCGGGAGCTGGAGCCGGTAGCCGACGCCCAACTCGGTCAGGATGTGGGTCGGCCGGGCCGGGTCGGGTTCGAGTTTGTGGCGCAACCCGCGGATGAAGACCCGCAGGTATTGCACCTCGTCGGCCTGGGCCGGACCCCACACCTCGCGCAACAGCTGGCGATGGGTCAATACCTTGCCGGCATGCATGACGAGATGGCGCAACAGGTCGAACTCTTTTGGTGACAGTTTCACCTCCTGGCCGGCGCGGGTCACGTGGCGGCGCACCAGGTCGACGGTCAAATCGCCCGAGACAAAGGCCGGCAATTCGCCCTGCGCCTGAAACGCGTGGCGCAACGCCGCGCGCATGCGCGCCAAAAGCTCGGCCATACCGAAAGGCTTGGCGACATAATCGTCGGCGCCAAGGTCGAGCGCCTCGACCTTTGAGCGTTCGTCGTGGCGCGCCGACAACACCACGATCGGCACCCGCGAGGTGGCGCGGATCTCGCCGATCAGCTCAAGACCGCTGCGGTCGGGCAGGCCGAGGTCGAGAATCACCAGATCGGGCTTCTCGACTGCCACGAGGCGCAGGCCGGCGGCGGCGTTGTCGGCCTCGACGACGCGATAATCGTCGGCGGCCAAAGTCGTTCGCAGCAGCCGGCGGATCGGCGGCTCGTCATCGACGACGAGCACGGTCAGGGATTTAGCCAATTCTGTCGGATGCTCCTCAGTCAGACGAGATCGCGCATTTTTCCCCTCTGCCGGCGGGGCGGCAAGGGCGGGGTGCAGTGGGGCGTCCGGATGCTAGTGACGGCGCCACCCATCTCACCCCTCGCACCCCCGCGCTTCCCTCCCCTGCAAGCAGGGGAGGCTGTCCGAGGAAATTCTGGTACAACTTTCCGGGGTTTAGGCTGCACCAGCACCCACCACAGATCGTCGTGCCCGGACTTTGTCCGGGCATCCACGGGGGCCGCCTCGGGCATTGCGGCGTGCGACGAAGGCGTGGATGGCCGGGTCAAGCCCGGCCAAGACGAAAAAGGTTGCAGCCGGCGATCGATACGCCACCGCTTTGTGTTTCTGCCGCTGGCGGGGGAAGGCCGAGTAGGGGACGGCCCTCCCTCTCGCCTGAGGGTCGGGGCTGTATTCCCGAATATCGCCCAATTTTCTCAGCCATGCGCCATCGCGGTGCGCCGCTCGACCTTGATTTCGGGCACCACCGGCATGCGGATCGTCAATACCGCGCCCGAGCGGTCGCGGCGGTTGCGGGCGACGATCCAGCCGCCCAAGGCCTCGACAAAGCCGCGGCAGATCGCGAGGCCGAGCCCGGTGCCGGCGCGGCGGCGGTCCTGCGCCTGGACCCGGTAGAATTTGTCGAAGATGCGTTCGAGGTCGTTGGGCGGGATGCCGGACCCCTCGTCGACGACTTCGATCTCGACGAGCTCGCCGTCGCGGCTCGAGCGGATGTCGATCCGGCTGCCGGGCGGCGAATATTTGGCGGCATTGTCGAGCAGGTTGAACAGGACCTGCTCGAACAGCACCGCGTCGAGCTGCAGCATCGGCAATTCGGGTGCCACCCCGACTTCGACGCGGTGCCGCGCCAGCACGCTCGCCGCCCGCTGCAACGCGGCACCGATGATCTCGCCGACATCGATCAGGTCGAGCTTCAGCTCGATCGCTCCCGATTCGAGCCGGGTCATGTCGAGCAGGTTGGAGACAAAGCGGTTCAACCGCTCGGCCTCGTCCTGCAGGGTCGCCAACAGTTCCTCGCGCTCGGCGGCGCCGTATTTCTCGGGGAAGCCGCGCAAGCTCGACACTGCGCCGATAATCGAGGCGAGCGGGGTGCGCAGATCGTGCGAGATCGAGGTCAAGAGCGCCGCGCGCAGCCGCTCGGTCTCGGCCAATACCCGCGCCTCGTCGAGACCCTTGGCGAGCGAGATGCGCTCGATCGCCACCGCCGCCTGATCGGCGAGCGCATCGAGCAGGCGGCGTCCGTCGGGGGTCAGCAGCGGCCCCGCTGCTTCGCGGTCGATGCCGATCACGCCGACCGGCCCGCTGCCGGTGCGCAACGGCAAAAACAGGCGCTTGCCGCCGGGCAGGGTGTCGGCGCCCCGCCCCGCTGGACGATTATGCTCCCAGGTCCAGCGCGCCGCCGCCAAATCGGCCTCGTCGAGGCGGTCTTCGGGCGGATAGGCCGAGGCCACTTCGAGCCCTTCGCCATCCCCCAGGGGCATCAGCAGCACGGTGCGGACGTTCAGCATCGATGCGATCTGATAAGCGGTCGCCCACAACAGGTCGTCGAGCGCGCCGATCCCGGCGATCTTGCGGCTGAACGCGTAGAGTTCGGCCGTCGTCTTGGCGCGGGCGCGGGCGGTCACCACCTGGCTGCGGGTCGCCGCGGTCAGATTGCTGACGATGACCGCGACAACCAGGAAAAAGAACAAGGCGACGACGTTCTCCGGATCGCCCACCGAAAAGGTATAGATCGGCGGCAAAAAGAAAAAATTATAGGCGAGCAGGCTCAGCACGCAGGCGAACAGCGACGGCAGCAACCCCCAGGCGATAGCCGCGGCGAGCACGGCGGTCAGAAAGACCAGCGAGATGCTCTGCACCGCGACGAATTTCTGCAGGAACAGGCTGATGCCGAGGGCGAGCGCGACCGCCCCGGCGCTGCCGAGATAGGGGCCGGGGCGAAATGTCTCCACCGAGGCCCGGGTCGCGACCGATTTCGCCGGCACCGGCTCCTCGTCGTCGCCGGAAATCACGTGCAGGCTGATTTGGCCGCTGTTGCGCATCAGATCGCGGACGACCGAGCCGTGCACCATTTCGAACCAGCGCGAGCGCGCCGATTTGCCGATGACGATCTGGGTGATGTTGTTGGCGCCGGCATAGGCGATCAGCTCGTCGGCGATGTTGCGGCCGGGGATCGTGATCGTCGAGGCGCCGAGCCGCTCGGCGAGCCGCAGGTGGTCGGCGACGCGGTCGCGCTCGACATCGCTCAGCCGCGGGGTGCGCGCGGTCTCGACATAGATTGCGGTCCACGGCACGCGTAGCCGGTCGGCGACGCGCCGGGCATACCGGACCAGCCCGGCGGTGCTCGGTGCTTCGCTGACACAGACCAGCAGTCGTTCGCCGGCCGGCCAGGGGCCCGCGATCGCGTGCTCGCGCATGTGCGAGAGGAGCTGCTCGTCGACGCGCTGGGCGGTGCGCCGCAACGCCAGTTCGCGCAACGCCGTCAGGTTGCCGGTCGAAAAGAAATGGCGGACGGCGCGCTCGGCCTGCTGCGGCACATAGACCTTGCCTTCATGCAGGCGCTTGATCAGATCCTCGGGCGAGAGGTCGATAACTTCGATGTCGTCGGCCTGGTCGAGGACGCTGTCGGGAACGGTTTCGCGCACCCGGATGCGGGTGATCCGGGCAACGACATCGTTCAGGCTCTCGACGTGCTGGATGTTCAGCGTCGCGAACACGTCGATGCCGGCGGCGATCAGCTCCTCGACATCGAGATAGCGTTTGGGATGGCGGCAGCCGGGGGCGTTGGTGTGCGCCAATTCGTCGACGAGAACCAGTTGCGGGCGACGCTTCAGGATCGCGTCGAGATCCATCTCGGCCAGCAGGTGGCCCTTGTACTCGACTTGCTGGCGCGGAATGACCTCGAGCCCAGCGAGCAATGCCTCGGTTTCGCTGCGTCCGTGCGGCTCGACGATGCCGACGACGACATCCGCACCCTCGCGCCGCTTGGCCTGGGCGGAGAGCAGCATCTCATAGGTCTTGCCGACGCCGGGCGCGGCGCCGAGGAAAATCTTCAGCCGGCCGCGGCCTTCATGCTTCGCCGCCGCCAGCAGCGCTTCGGGCGACGGTCTCCCCTCACGCTCGGACATGGACCGAGTGTAGCGCGTTTCGCGCCCGGCGGGTGAACCAAACCCGGCGACGGCACCGGCGCGAAGTTGCGGATAGCGGCCCGGCGGGGTTACCCTGCCGCGATCCAGTCGACGACACGCTCGCCGATCATGATCACCGTGGCATGGGCGCCGCCTGATCGGGGAATGCGCGGCATCACCGACGCATCGGCGACCCACAACCCTTGGATGCCCTTCACTCGGCAGTACTGGTCAACGACCGCCATCGGATCCGCGTCCGGCCCCATCTTGCAGGTCCCCGACACGTGCCTGGCGGTGCCCACGGTTTGGCGTATCCAGAGGTCCAATGCGTCGTCATCGGCCAGAATGTCGTCCGTGGGGTGAATCCGGCGATCGGCCACGTCTTTATACAGGTCGGATTCGAGCAGTCTCACCGCCAATCGCACGCCGTCGCGCACCCGTCGAGCGTCGTTTGGATGCTGGAGGTAACAATAGTTGAAGTCCGGCTGGACGCCGGGGTCGGCCGAGGCCAACTTGACGTATCCCGAGCCGTCGGGCAATCCGAGCGTGCACGAGATCCGCGCCACCTGCTCGGGGGGAACGTCACCGCTCAGGAACTTGGTCCGGACCCCGCGGACGCGCTCCTCCCGTTCGTCGACGACCGGGGTGGATCTCAGCACCATGTCGTTGACGGCGCTCGACCCCAGGGCGGTGTAGTGCAACGAAAAGTGTGCGGCATCGCGATGATGGCCGGCTAGGGGAATGCCGTCCTTGACCTTGAAGGTCACCTGGGCGCTGAGGTGGTTCATCAGGTTCTGCCCGACGCCAGGAAGATGATAAACCGTCGATATTCCGAATTCTCGCAGATGGTCCGCCGGGCCGATGCCCGAGAGCATCAGCAGGTGCGGCGATCGGATCGCCCCGGAACTAAGCACCACCCGGTCAGCCCCGATTTGAAATACCTTGCCGCCGCTTTCGGCTTCGACGCCGATTGCCTTGCCACCTTCGATCAGAATCTTGCGAACGAACACCCGGCCCCGCACCGTCAGGTTCAGATGGTGGCGCACCGGATTGAGATGCGTCATCGCAG
The DNA here is from genome assembly GCA_035570935.1 of Allostellaceae bacterium. GTDB lineage: Bacteria > Pseudomonadota > Alphaproteobacteria > ATCC43930 > CGMCC-115725 > AP-15. Next base: position 2,448 of record DATMKU010000245.1, on the reverse strand, counting down.
TGCTCATCCGCACACCGTCGATGTTGTTCGACGGTGATATCCCAAGTCCGCCAGGGTGCAGGCCATTCTTATCATTCGTGGTGCCGAAACCCGCCTGCAGGCAGGCGGCATGAAACGCCTGTTGGATGGCCGGCAAGGGACCTGACTGACGGCGCCTGACCGGCATCGGCCCGTCCGAGCCGTGGCAATAATTATCCTGAATGTCGAGATCGCGCTCCGACTTGCGAAAGTACGGCACGATCTTGTCATACGACCATTCGTCGTTGCCGAGCGCCGCCCAGGAGTCGAAATCCTCGGGGAACCCCCGTTGCATCGCCTGACCGTTGATCGACGACCCGCCGCCGATCACCTTGCCCTGCGCGACGTGGATCGCCCCTTGCTCCTCGGTGATGGTGCCGCGCAAGGCCCAGTTGTGTTGCGAGTCCGGCGCTTCGGCAAAGCGGGTGTGGCCGAACTTGACGTCGTCCGGAAGATGGGCGGGATCGGGGTAATCCGGCCCCGCTTCCAGCAACAGCACGGAAGTCTGCGCGTCGGCCGCCAATCGGCTGGCCAATACCGATCCGGCGGCTCCCCCGCCGACGATCACCACGTTATATTTCATGGGTTTTCCTTAACGACATTCCGCGGATTCTCGGGTCCGCGATCGATATCGTCTCGCCGTTTGGCGGCTCCCGCAATACGCGTAACCGCATGACAGCCACGTCAGCTCCATCGTGCCCTTGCCTCTTCGACCCACTTCTCCGCGACGGTTGCCTCGCGGCGTCGGAACTGCGGTTTGCCCCGATCAAATCGCACCCTCGCCGTCGCGACCCGCGCCTTTCGACCCCGAAGCACCATTCCTTCAGGCGCGTCAACGACCAGTCCGCGACCGGCTCGACCAGGCCGGGTTCGGGGTTTGCGCGACGGCGCAAAGCTTGCGCTAATTGTCCCGCGCTGGCGCCGGCTCGGGCTGCACCCGCAACCAGGCGAGCGCGACGAAGGCGGCGAGGCTGAGCGCGCTCGACACGACCAGCGCGCCGAGCCCGAACCGGCTTGTCAGCAGGCCGAACAGCAAGGGTGCGGCCGCCGTCGTCACCCGTGCCGGGGCGACGATGATGCCAGTCCGCCGGCCGTAGCCGACGGGGCCGTACAAGGCCAATGGCAAGGTCCCGCGCGAGATCGTCAAGAGGCCGTTGCCGCCGCCGTGCAGCATCGCGAAGCCGGCCGCCGCCGGGGCGCCGAACAATCCCAGCAACGCCGCGCCGAGCGGGTGCAGGACCAGCGCGATGCGGGTCGAGACCAGCGGGTGCAGCCGCTTCAGCACGCCGAATTCGAAGAGGCGCGCGACGACCTGCGCCGGCCCCATCAAAGCCGCGGCGGCGATCGCCGCGGTGGTCGAGGCGCCCGCCATTTCCAACAGGTGCGGCAAATGGGCCGCCATCGCCCCGGTGACAAAGCCGACGGCACCAAACACAAAGCCCAGCACGACCATGCCGTTGGTTGGGGCGGGCCCGGCCGATTGCGCCGCGATGGTTGCCGCCGCGCCGGCGGGCTTGGGGATCAGAAAGCGGTTGACCGGCAGGCAGACCAGCAGGTTAAGCGCCGCCCAGCCGAAACAGGCGCCGCGCCAGCCAAAAGCGCCGTCGAGCCAGGCCGAGAGCGGCCAGCCGACCGTGCTGGCAAAGCCGGCGATCAAGGTGATCCCGGTGATGGCACTGCGCGCCTCGCGGCCGTAGAGTGCCGTCAACGCGGCAAAGGCCGGGTCGTAGAGCCCGAGCGCCATGCCAAACCCGAGCACGATCCAGGCGCCGGCGAGTGCAATCGGGCCGGCGGCGAGCCCCAGCCAGACCAGCCCGGCCGCCAGCACCAGGTTCGACAGCATCAGCACACCGCGCCCGCCGCGCCGGTCGATCGCCCGGCCGATCGCCGGCCCGAGTGCCGCCTGCAGCAGCAGCGAGACCGAGAAAAAGCCGAAAAACAATGATTTCGACACGTGCAGGCCGGCGGCGATCGGCCCCGCCAGGATCGCCGGCAGGTAGTAGCTCGACGCCCAGGCGAGGGTCTGGGTCGTGCCGAGCGCGGCGACGGTCAGCGTCTTGCGCGTCGGGCGGAACGAGGTCACCTGTTTTTGGAGTCCTCCTCCTTCAGCACCTCGGCGGCGATGGGGAGGCTTTCGCCACTATTCGGCGGCGCCGCAGCGATGGCAAACCCCGACCCGGCCAGGGCGCCGACCGATGACAGATTCGGCTCAAATGGGGGTGCCGCGCGGCCGGATCAGTGCTGAGAGCCAGGCGCGAAACCGGCGGTCGGTCTCGGCGCCCTCCGCGACGGCGCTGCGGCGGAACTGGGCGCCGTAGATCGCGTCGCCGAGTGCCGCAGTGGCGATCAGATGGACCAGAAATTGGCCGTCCTCGCGCGCCACGACCGTACCGGGCAGTGTCGCGGCGATCCGGCGGGCATGCAGGTAGT
>DATMKU010000244.1:0-3279 GCA_035570935.1 Allostellaceae bacterium | reverse complement strand
GGTGCGGATGGCGCGGTATTCGCGGCGGACGATGTCGAGGAGCTCTTCGGCCGAGGTTGTCGCGGCCGGGCTTTCGAAGGTGACCTCGCCATGCTGCATCAGCATGACCCGATCGCAGATCTCGAGGGTCTGGGCGTAATTGTGGGCGATCATCACGATCGCGATGTCGCCGCGCGCCCGCAGCCGCTCGATCAGCTCGATGATCAGCCGCGCCTCGCGCGCCCCCATCGCCGCGAGCGGCTCGTCGAGCAGCAGAATGCGCGCGTTGGAATAGACCGCGCGGGCGACCGCGATGGCCTGGCGCTGCCCGCCCGACAGCATGCCGACCTCGAGCTCGACCGAAGGCACATCGACGCCGATCTCAGCCAGCGCCTCGGCCGCGCGTCGCCGCATCGCGCGATGGTCGAGGAGCCGCAGCGGGCCCCAGCGCAGCGGCTCCCGGTTCAAAAACATGTTGTGGTAGATGCTGAGCCCGTTGACGAGCGCGAGGTCCTGATAGACGCATTCGATGCCGAGTGCCCTCGCGTCGTCGACCGAGGCGAGTTCGACCGGCCGGCCGTCGACGAACACCTGCCCGGCATCGGGCCGGTGATAGCCGGTCAGGATCTTGATCAAGGTCGACTTGCCGGCGCCGTTGTCGCCAAGGACGCCGAGCGTCTCGCCGCGCGCGACGTGCAACGACACCCCGGCGAGGGCGGTGACCTTGCCGAACGCCTTCACCACATTCTCGGCCCGGATCGCCTCGGCGCGAGCCGGTTCGCCGCCGACCCCTGGCGCCGCGCCGCTCATCCGCGGCCGCCGCCGCGCAGCCGCGCCAAATGGATGTTCGCCACCATCGCGACCAGGATCGCGACGCCGATGATGATGTCGAAGGTGAAGGCGTTGATCCCCTGGAGCGTGAACCCGTCCTGCAAGACGCCGAGCATGATGCCGCCGACCAGCCCGCCGACGATCGTGCCGGCGCCGCCGGCGATCGCGGTGCCGCCGATCACCCCGGAGGCGACGCCCAGAAACATGATGCCGCTGCCGCCGGCGAGCGGATCGGCCGAGCCGACGCGAAACGCCTCCAGCAGGCCGGTAAAGCCGCCGAGCGTGCTGGTCAGGATGAAATTGCCGATCTTGATGCGGTTGATGGCGATGCCGGCCTCGGCCGCGGCGACGATGTTGCCGCCGATCGCGGTGGTGTGCAGACCCCAGCGCGTGTGGCGCAGCACGACGTGCATGACCGCCACGATCAGGAACGCCCAAACGATCTCGGAATAGCCCCAGGCCCCCATGATCCCGGTCAAGAAGGGGCCACCCGGTATGTTGGCCGGAAAGCCGCGCGAGATCGTCAAGGTGATCCCGGTGATCAAAAACAGCATGCCGAGCGTGGTGATAAACGACGGCACCTTGAGCCCGATCGTAATCAGCCCGATCGCCAGCCCGATCAGCGCGCAGGCGGCAAGCGCGGCGACGATCGCCGCGACCACCGGCATCCCGAGCGCCTCGGCATGCCCCATGATGAACGGGGACAGCGCAAAGACCTGACCGACCGACAGGTCGATCTCGCGGCAGATCAGCAGCATGATCTCGCCGCAGGCGATGATCACCGGGGCGGCGACGAATTGCGACACCGTCTGCAGATTGTCGTTGGTCAGGAAATTGGCGTTGGCGATCTCAAAATAGGCGATCAATGCCACCGACACGACAATGACGCTCGCCTCCGGCCGCAGCACGAACACGTAGGCCCGCCTGGCGATGCCGGGGCGGCGCGCGGCGGTGCCGTCGGCGGTCTGCGGCGACAGGCTCACCGGACAATCGGGCCGTTGCGCGCCACGATCTGCGGCGTCGCGGAACCGCCCTCAAAGCGCGTCTTGGTGCTGAGATAAGGGGCGATGTTGTCCTTGGTCACGAATTTGAGGCCGGTATTAATGTCGGCGGGGCCGACGAGCCCGCCCGAAACCATAAAGGCGAACATTTCCATGACCGTGTAGAAGCCCTGCAGGTAGGGCTGCTGGTCGATCACGAAATCGAGGAAGCCGTCATGCACCGCTTGGAGCGAGCGCGGCAGGAGGTCGTAGCCGCCGGCGTGCACGCCCTTTTTGGCGAGATCGTATTGGCGCATGACCAGGCCCGTGTTCATCGTGTCGTTGCCGCCGGTGCCGAACATGCCTTTGACATTCTGATTGCCCAGATAATAGGCGCGGATCTTGGACAGCGCCGCGTTCGCGGTCGGATCGGTGGCGATCATCGTCGCCTCGATCTTGGCCCCCGATTTTTTGATCGCGTCCATCGCACCATCGACCCGCGGCTGCAGATTGAGCTGGCCCGGGGTGGCGATAAACAGCGCCACCTCGCCCGCGCCGACCAATTTGACGATGCGCTCGCCCATCAACTGGCCGGAGCGGAACAGATCCTGGCCGATATAGGCGAGCCGCCGGTTGTCGCTGCCGCGCGGCGCGTCGGCGTTGTAGCTGAACACCGGGATGCCGGCGTCGAGCGCGCGGCCGATCGGCCGGTCGAAGCCTTTTGGATCGACGATCGCGACCGCGATCGCATCCGCCTTGCCGGCGATCGCGGCGTTCATCGCGTTGACCATCTGCGCCACATCGGAGGTTTCCGAGCCGGTCCACTGATAGTCGCAGCCCAACAGCGCACAGGCGTCGTGAATGCCGTACTGGCACGGCACAAAAAAGGCGTTGGTGGTCACGTGGTTGACGAACACGAATTTCCAGCGCGGATGCGGCGGGAACGGCCCCGAATCGTCGGCCGCGCGGGCGGCGCCGCCGGCCGCGATCAGCGCCGCCGCGAGCGGCCCTGCCGCGACCCCGCGCATGACCGCACGGCGCGGCAGCGCCGCCGCGATCGCAGCGGCGGTCTCGCGTGAGCGTCCCTTCATGTCGGATCCTCCCTGTCGTCGCCTTGTGGCGCAGTGCGCTGCGCGGAGTGCAGATCGACAAGAGCATAACCGGCGGGTTGCGCGCGGTCACGAGAACAGCATCGCGCGGCACGCTGCGGCGGAACGATTTTCGCGAGACCGACAAAGAGGTAGGCGGGTGGGTCCCAGGCGTCAGAACTTGTCGACTGGGCTGGGTCCGGGATCGCCGCGGCGGCGCCCGCTCGGCAACCCAAGCGGGCGGTGCCGCTAATGTTCTTGGGTGTTAACGCCCATATAATTAATATTCACGTAAGGTTGCCGTTTCGTGTCCGACTTCGCCCCTGATTGCGGGTTAGACGATTGTCTCAACCGGCTGCAGGGAGAAGGGCGGCCGCTCAACCGGTTTGTCGGACCGGACG
>DATMKU010000243.1:0-2357 GCA_035570935.1 Allostellaceae bacterium | reverse complement strand
AGGATCTCGGCGCCGACCGCCCAGTCAGGCCGGGTCAAAAAGTCGCCCTGCAGGATCTCGTCGATCAATTGAGCATGGATGTCGACCCCCGGCACGGCGGGCGAAAGCGGGGTTGCCCGCTGGTCGTTGATCACCCCGGCGGCCGAGGTTCCGACCAGCACGATATGTCCCGCCACCGATGTCGAATCGAATTTCCCTGCCAGCACGTCGGCGGCGGAGATGGTGAGGCCGGGTTCGCGCTTGGCGTAATGCAACCAGACGCGGCCGGCGGCATCGGTCGGCACCGTCACCGGGCCGATGCGAATCGCGGTGAGGCCGGTGTCCTGGCCAAAATTGCTCTCGCCGTTGGCGCCGGCAGCGCGCCCGATATAGGTCGAGGCGCCAAAGGCGAGCCGCAGCGCCTCGGCAGTGAGCGAAGGATATGGCTTGCCGTTCAATTGCATGACCAGCGCCACCCGGCGCACGACATTGTCCCAATCGAGCGTTTGGTTGAGAAACCCGTCGCCGGCCGCGGCGGCTTCGAACACCGGCAAATTCGGCACCACATGAGAAAAGCCGTCGACATGCCCGAGCGGGTCGGTTCCGGCGAAAGCGAACCCTGCCTTTGCCGCCGGGAGCCGGGTCGCGCCGTGGTCGGTCAGGATAAACCCGGTCACCACCGGGACTTTGCGCATCGCCGCGCCCAGAACCTGATCGGGGTCGGGTAAGACCGACAACAGCTTTTCGGCGTCGGCGGTGCTAACCCCGTTCTGCGCGATCAGCGGCAGCAGCAGTTGCGGCGAGGTACGGTCGGGCTCGGCGAAATCGATGTCGAAGGCGACGACCGCGGCGCCGGCGGCGGCGAGACGATCGACCAGTTGTGCCACGATCGTCCGCGGCCACGGCCATTGGCCGATTTTGGCGAGGCTCCTGTCGTCGATGTCGACGATGCGGATCGGCGCGTTTCCCGGCTGGCGTGGCGCCGCGCGCTGGTAAAGATCAAAGGCGATCAGCGACAGCCGGTCGAGCAGATCGGGAGCAACGATGCGCGCGCCGATCGCCACCAGCAGCACGGCAAGCGGCAGCAGATAGATGACGCCTTGGCGGAGCTGGGCCAAAATACGCATCGGTGCCGAGCGTCAAGTTTGTGCGGTAATCCTGGGACGGCAAAGTCGGCAACGCCTATCATTGCCGACTTTGCCAGAGTTTTCCACAATCGCCGATGTCCCAGACAACTTGTCCGGACACCGGCGAGTAACCAGTGTTTAAAGCTCGATGAGCGACGCAATCGACCTCCCATTGCCGCGGCGACCCGTACGGCTCGACGCCGGCGAGCGAGCGGACAAGGCCTCGCCCGGCGAAGCGAAAAAGGCCAAGCTGATCCGTAAGGCGACCGCCCTCGCCGCGGAAAGCCTGGACTTTGCCGAGCACGCCCCCGCCGCGGCGGTAATCGCCAAATTCTACGACCACGTGCCGCCCGACGACGTCGCCGAGCGCAGCCTGCGCGATCTTGCCGGCGCGGCGCTGGCGCTGTGGCGCTTTGCCGGGCGCCGGCAGCCCGGCCAGGCCAAGATCAGGGTATATAACCCGGAGTCGGACATAGACGGCTGGTCGTCGCCGCACACGATCGTCGAGATCGTCAACGACGACATGCCGTTTCTGGTCGACTCGGTGGCCGCGGCGATCAATGCCGGCGAGCGCGTCGTCCGTCTGATCATTCACCCGATCATGACCGTCGATCGCGATGCGAGCGGGCGGTTGCGTGACATCGGCGACAGCGGCGATGGCGGGCGTCGCGAATCATGGATGCAGATCGAAATCACCCGCGAACCTGATGCGGCCGGGCTGCCGCGGCTGACCCAGGCCTTGTCGGGGGTCCTCGCCGATGTCCGCGCCGCGGTCGCCGACTGGCAGCCGATGCGGCGGACCCTGCGCGCCGTGCTCGAGGAATTGCCCGGCCCGGCCGCACTGCCGGTGCCGCGGCACGAGTTGGCGGAAGTGCAGGATTTCCTGCGCTGGCTCGATGACGACAACTTCACCTTTCTCGGCTATCGCGAATACGATTTTAACGGTGCGGCCGAGCCCGAGCGACCGGCGCTCGGCATCCTCGCCGATCCCGGCTATCGGATCTTCGACGGATTGCGCGATTTGTCGTCCTTGCCGCCCGACGTGCAGGATTTCGTCCGCCGGCGCGAGCTTCTTGTCGTCACCAAGTCGAACCGCCGGGCCACCGTCCATCGGGTGGCGCATATGGACGCGATCGGCGTGCGCCGGTTCGATGCGAATGGCGCGGTCGTTGGGATTCGCCTGTTTCTCGGGCTGTTCACGTCGCTCGCCTACAGCCGCAATCCGCGCGCGATCCCGTTGTTGCGGCGCAA
>DATMKU010000242.1:0-3155 GCA_035570935.1 Allostellaceae bacterium | reverse complement strand
TAACGCAGTATCGATCTCAGCGAACTGTCGTCATTGCGACTGCGGCGAAGCCATCCCGGGGCGCTACGCGTCGTCCGGTCGGGATTGCTTCTTCGCGTCGCTCCTCGCAATGACGGGTCTGCGCGGCTTTTTGATCACATCGAGCCGTCATTCCCGCAGAAAGCCTTGTGACGGAACCGTGGCGAGCGGCTGGCGACAACCCGTCTCCTGACCCGTTCATGGCGTTACGGCCGACAGCTCTGGCCTTTGCGGGAGACCGGTGCGGCGCACCCGGCAAAATCCGAACCGAAAGCGACGCCTCTCCGCCGAGGCACGCGACGGTAGTTTTTAAGCTGGGGGAGGCGCCGGCTCGCGGTTCTTGCGCGGCGGGACCGTAAGGCATTGAAATCGCGTATTCTATTGGCGTCGGATTGAGAGCAAGGTTGAATTTGCGTCAACCGGAACGCCCATCCCGCATCGTGCTTTCGTCAGGCTGAAGCTTCAATCGCTATCTAATACTTTCCATTTAAAGTTGCTCATCAAAACAGACTGGGCGGAGCACGTCCGTTTAATAAAATTAGGGAACCGCCGGCGTGGTGGAATTACACCTCTAAACAAAGGTGCAGACTTAAATCGGTCAATAAGTCGGATTTCATTCGTGTGATGGATAGTACGTCGTCGCGCCGATCGGCCAAAATCAACTAGTTGTTTAGTGGCCAGGGGGGCGGTGGCGTAATGAGCGGAAAACGGAATCTCGGATTCTTGGCGGCGTTCGCCGGCCTGGTCGCGATGACGACGGTGCTGGCGGGTATTCCCGCCGCCCGCGCGGACGAGCTGGCGGATCTGCGCGCCAACCAGCAGCTATTGCAGCAACGGATCGATCAGCTCGCGCAAGCTCAGGGTCAGCCTCTTGCGCCTGAGCCTGGGCCCCCTCCGCCGCTAACCGGCGGGGCTGGCGGCGGCTACGGGATCGGGATCACGGGTGCCAAGGCGGCGCCGAACGCACCGGTCGCGGGCGGCAGCTTTCCCCGGTCGTTCCTGATCCCCGGCACCGACACCTCGCTGCGCGTCGGCGGCTTTGTCGATATTACCATTCTCGATTTTTTGAATGGCGGTGGCGGTGTCGACGGCAGCAACTACGGTTCCAACTCCGGGCAAAACGGGACATTGTCCTCGCTTCCGCTGGGCGGCGGGTTCGTTCCCGGCGCTCCAGGCGGCGGGTTTGTTGCCCCTTCGCCAAACAGGGCGCCGACGCGCAACAACGGCGTCCTCGACTTCAGCCCGCAGCAGTCGCGAATTGATATCGAAACTCGCACGCCAACCAGCTGGGGCGAGGCGCGGACGTTTCTCGCCTTCGACTGGGCCGGCTGCTCTTCCGGCTCGAGTTACACCTGCCAAACCTTGCAGCAGAGCGGCGGCAACAGCCTGCTGCCGCGTCTGAGGTTCGCCTATGGCACCTTGGGTGGGTTCCTCGGCGGTCAGGCATTGTCGAACTTCTCCGACGCCGACGCCGACACCGAATCGATGGAATTCGGCGGCGCCATCGGCTCGACCGGCGGCCAGCGCATCCCGCAGGTGCGCTACACCTATCCGCTCGCCTATGGCGGCGCCCTCTCGGTATCGGCGGAAAACCCGTGGACGACCGTCGTCACTCCGGGCGGCATCGAGTCGAGCGACTACAATCTGTCCGGCACCGGGACCGCGACCACCCCGGCGCAGCAGACGGTTCCCGGTAGCGCCGCAGCGACCGGGCTCTGCAATGGGATCGTCTGCACCGGAGTAAACGGGTCGACGATGAGTGTCGGGGGGACAGCGCTCTCCAACCCGACCGTTGCCAAAGCTCCCAACCTGACCATCGCCAACTACTGGTCGCAGCCCTGGGGGCATATCGACTTCGCCGGCCTCGCTCGCTTTTATCAGATCGCCGACGGCACCCACATCAGTCAGCAATTCAGCGGGTTTGGCGGCCATATCGCAGGCGACGTGCATCCCTATTGGTTTGGCTACAACAAGGACGATTTCCTGTTCAGCTTTGTCGCCGGCGAGGCGATTGGCAATTACGCGAGCGGCGGCCTGGCCATCTTGTACCCGCTGGCCAGCAACTACACCGTGACCACCGGTTGCGCATCACCCACGAAGACCTGCACCGGTCAGTTCGCGGCGTCGAACATTCTGTTCAAGCCGATCTTCGCGTTCAGCACGAATGGCGGCTACCAGCATTGGTGGACGCCGAACCTGCGGACGACGATCGCCGCCGGCTACGCCAATCAGCAGGTCTCCTCGCAGCTGATCGGGCCGTCGCAGGCCGCGGCGGTGAACAAGATCCTGTGGAACAGCTTCGTCAACCTGGTGTGGAACCCGGTCGCGTTCGTCACCACGGGCGTCGAGTACATGTACGGCAAGCGCGTTGTCGTCGCCAACCTCACGGGTCATGAGCACGTGCTGATCTACAAGTTCCGCGTGGCCTTCTAGGCGCGCGGAACCGAGGCGCGGCCGATGATCGAACTGATCGACGGGCTGCCGAACAACGTCGTCGGCATCTCGGTGACCGGCCGGGTGACCAAACAGGAATGCCGCGACATCCTGGCGCCGGCGGTGCAAAAGTCGCTCCGCTGGCGCGACAATATCCGCCTCTATTACGAACTCGGCTCGCGCTTTCCGGGGTCGGGGTGGGACGATCTCGACCTCGGCTTCGAGCATGCCTCGCGCTGCGAGCGGATCGCGATCGTCACCGACATCGCCTGGGTCAGGCTGACGGTCAAGGCGATCCGCTTTCTGATCCCGGGGGCGATCCGCGTGTTTGCGACGATCGAGGCGCCGCAGGCGCGCGCCTGGATCGCCGCCCGCCCCGGGACGCGCGCGGACATCGAGATCGCCGAGCCGGCGGCTGCAACGCTGCGCAGCCGGCCGCGGCGGGCGAGGCGCTTGCCGCCCCGGCCGCGGGTCCGCGCCGCCGAGTTGCAACGCCAACCGGAAGAGCTGAACCACGGCTATGCCGAATGATGACGACAACCGGTGAGCACGGCGCGAAGCGGTAACGCAGTATCGATCTCAGCGAACTGTCGTCATTGCGACTGCGGCGAAGCCATCCCGGGGCGCTACGCGTCGTCCGGTCGGGATTGCTTCTTCGCGTCGCTCCTCGCAATGACGGGTCTGCGCGGCTTTTTGATCACATC
>DATMKU010000241.1:0-2105 GCA_035570935.1 Allostellaceae bacterium | reverse complement strand
TTCGACGATCTCCGACCCCGCCACCCGCATCCGCACCGGGCCGATATGCGGCGCCGGATATGCCGCGGTCGGGTCGACCTCGAGGTCAATGCCGTGCTCGCGGAAATAGCGGTTCTGGTGGTCCCGCCACAATTCGCCCCAGGCCTCGCCATCGGCGACGATCGCGCGGCCCTTGGTGCTCCGCACTGCGGGGTCGAGGTCCCGCGCCTTCTTCGCGGCAAACCGGTCGCCCTCGAGCCGCCTGGTCGTGATCAACAGATGCGCGTGCCAGTTCGCGCGCTCCGCTTCCGCCTCGCCCTCGTGTGGGGCGTGCACGTCCAACTGCACCGCGAGGCCCTTGCCGACAAAATGCTGCTCGGCAAACGATCGCACCAATTCAATGCGGTCCTCGCCGGTGATCGCCGCATCGGCCGGCAGGGCGACGACGATCTCGCGCGCGACCTGCGCATCCCGGCGCTTCTCGGCCAATTCCGCCATGTTCCACAACACCGCGGCTTCGCGGAAGTGCTCGGCCGCCCCCGCCGGCAACAGGACCTCGTGGTGCTCCGGCGCGTCGCGATGGCGAAAGTAAAACACCTCGCCGGTGCGCTCCGCCGCGATCGCCTCACGCGCGTTGTAGGCAGCCGAGCGCACCGCGTTGCCGCCGGAGGCGCGCGACAGATAGCGGGCGCGGGCAAACTGGATCGCCATGCCCGGATGATCGCGAGAGGCGAACCAGACGTGCAAGCCGCACCCCCAGGGCATTTATCGGGCTGGCCCGCAGGTGCATTCGCCAGAATGCATGGTCCACCCGGCGGCCGCGGATCGTCGATGTCGACGACGCCATTCGTCTCTTTCGCCGGGGGTGGGCGGCCAAACACCTGGCCGAGCGCGCCGATCTGGTCATCGTCGGCAATGACTGGCTCGCCGAGACGTGGCGGCGCTGGAACGCGGCGGTGGAAGTGTTGCCGACCGCGGTCGATACCGATTTTTACCATGTCGAGCCATTGCGCGAGCGCCCTTCTGTCGGCTGGATCGGGTCGTTCGGCAATCTGCGGTATCTGGAAGGGATCGCGCCGGCGCTGGCCGTGATCGTGCGGCGCTTTCCGCAGGTGTCGATCGCCGTGTGCAGCGAGCGGCCTCCCAACCTGCCGGGTTTGCCGGTGCGCTATGCGTCATGGTCGCGAGCGGCCGAAAATGATTTTCTCGCCTCCCTGACCGTCGGTCTGATGCCGCTCGACGACGGCCCGTGGGAGCGCGGCAAATGCAGCTTCAAGATGCTGCAATATATGGGGGCCGCGCGCCCGTGCGTGGTATCGCCGGTGGGCATGAACAAAGATGTGCTGGCGCAGGGTCAAATCGGGCTTGCGGCCACGACCCAAGCCGAATGGGTCGAGGCGATATCGAGCATCCTCGCCGATCGCCGCGGGGCGGAAGAGCTTGGAGCGGCCGGGCGGACGGCCGTTCACTCGCGATACAGTCTGATCGTCTCTGGCGCCACGACTTGCACAACTAATCCGTGATATCGCGAAATCATGAGGGTGGCACAAACGCCGGTGGCACGGCCACGATCATCGCGAGCGATTAGAGAATGACGTCCTCAGAGACGGCCTCTTGACGCGAGCTGGCGCTCGCCCGCTAAAACAATCGGTACGGTTTCGAGAGCCGTACGGTGGGCGCCACTGACAGTTCTAAACTGCAGATTCACTTACATCTGTATTTTGCGCGTGGGCACCCGTGTCCACGCGCAAAATAGTTCGGCATTATGCAAAGCAAATTCCACGTACCTATACGTTACGAATCATGCTGATTGGTCTATCTGCGGCCAGTAATACGCGCTTCCCTTGATGCCCTGATTTAGTAGAGTGGACCGGGGAATGCACAGCGTATGGTTGGGGACCATGTTTTACTTTTTCGCAGCGAACCGGGGGCAGCTGAGCTGCGGCGCTTAGCCCGGCAGGAGAGCGGACGGGTATGTCAGCGGATTTTGATGATCGCCAACCTGCTCGAGGGGATGGAACCGGAGGAAGCAGGGCGGCTTTGCGGGCTCAGCCGAACCGCGGCCTATGAGTGGCATAACCGTTATGAGGAAGAAGGGATCGAGGGACTGCGGGACCGGCCGCGTC
>DATMKU010000240.1:0-22710 GCA_035570935.1 Allostellaceae bacterium | reverse complement strand
CGGCACAAACGTCGCCCCGCCGCCCTCCGCCAACACCTTGGTGATCGCCGCCGTCAGCGTCGTCTTGCCATGGTCGATATGCCCGATCGTCCCAATGTTGCAGTGCGGCTTCGTCCGCTGAAACTTCGCCTTCGACATCGTTTCCGGCTTTCCGTCAACTAGAGATCACAAAACGCCCGCGCAAGGTTGGAGCGGGTGATGGGGATCGAACCCACGTAGCCAGCTTGGAAGGCTGGAGCTCTACCATTGAGCTACACCCGCGCTCCACTCGGCATCCGCCGACCCGACCCTTCGCCGCCGCTTCCCGTCGATCCGCCTCCGGCCTCCCGTCGCCGGGTCCCACGAGACCGAAGCGATGGTGGAGGGGGTTGGATTCGAACCAACGAAGACGTACGTCGGCAGATTTACAGTCTGCTGCCTTTAACCACTCGGCAACCCCTCCGGGATCGCATGCAGCCCGGCGCAGCGGAAACCCCGGCTCATACGGTTTCCGCCCGCACTTGTCAATCGGGCTCTGCCGTAAGAGGCTCGGCAGCGCGCCGGCAGCGGCCGGCGCCGATCGCATCATCATCCGACCGCGGAGGCCTATCATATGAGCCCGCCCCGACCCCGGCGCCAGGGTCGACCATCGCCGCGCCGGCCCTCGCCTGATGCCGCGGCCCACCGCCCGACGCGCGGCAGCGACCGCTGGATCTACGGCCGGCACGCGGTGGCCGCGGCGCTCTCCAATCCCGAGCGCCGCTGGCGCCGGCTCGCCGTGCTCGCCGGCCAGGAGACCGAGGCCCAGCAGCTGCTCGCCACGGCCGTCGCCGAGCGTCGCGGGGCCGAGGGCGGATCGCTCGAGGTGCGCGATCGCGACGCCTTCGCGGCACTCTTGCCGCCGGGTGCCGTGCATCAGGGGCTGGCCCTCGAAGTCGAGCCGCTTCCCGAACCCGAACTCGACGATCTGTTGCGCGAGCTGGCGACCGCCGCCGGGCGGTGCGTCGTCGTCGCCCTCGACCAGGTCAGCGACCCGCATAATGTCGGCGCGGTATTGCGTTCGGCCTCGGCCTTTGGCGCCCGCGCCGTGCTGGTCGCAGCACACGGCGCCCCACCCATCACCGGAGCGCTCGCCAAGGCCGCCTCGGGTGCGGTCGACCGGGTGCCGCTGATCCGTGTCGTCAACCTGGTGCGCGCCCTCGACCGGCTCAAGGAGGCCGGGTTCTGGGCCTGCGGGCTCGACGAGACCGCCGATCGGGCATTTGCCGCGCTCGACCTCGGTCCGCGCGCGGTGCTCGTCCTCGGCTCCGAAGGCGGCGGCATTCGCCGCCTCGTGCGCGAGCATTGCGATCACCTCGCGCGCCTGCCGACCTCGGCGGCGCAGCCGACCCTCAACGTCTCCAACGCCGCCGCGGTCGCCCTCTACGAACTCACCCGCAACACCCCGCCGGCATAGAGAAGTATTGGCCGGCGCTGGACCTCGCCCGGCGCTTCGCCCACACTCGCGGCACGGCGATTGCGCAGTTGGAACCCATGAACGACATCGCAACCCCTTATGTCGGGCGCTCGCTGCTGCGGCGCGAGGACCGCCGCCTGTTGACCGGGCAAGGCCAGTTTATCGCCGATCTCGCATTGCCGCGCATGCTGCACGCGGTCGTTGTGCGCAGCCAGTTGGCGCACGCCCATATCCGTTCGGTCGACCTCACGCGCGCCGCGGCGATGCCGGGTGTGGCTTTCGCGATGAGCGGCGCCGATCTCTTGCAGTTGCTGCCGCCGGTGCCCGAGGGGCAGATCGCGATGCCGAGCAAATGGGCGACGGTGATCCAGCACAAATTTCTCAACCCGCAGGAACCGCTATTGGCGCACGACAAGGTCCGCCATGTCGGCGAGGCGGTCGCGATCGTCGTCGCCGAAACCCGCGACCAGGCCGAGGACGCCGCCGAGCAAATCGTCTGCGACCTCGACGAATTGCCCGCGGTGGTCGATCCCGAGGCGGCGCTGCGCCCCGGCGGCCCGATCGTCCACGAGCGCTACGGCACCAACCTGATCGGCGCCTTCTCGGTCGGCCGCGGCGATGTCGAGGCGGCGTTCGCTGTGGCCCCGCATCGCCTCAAGCGCCGCTTTTACCATCACCGCTACGCCGCGGTGCCGATGGAGTGCCGCGGGGTCGTCGCCGCCTACGATCCGCGCACCTCCTCGGCGACGATCTGGTCCTCGACCCAGGTGGTGCATTGGGTGCGGCGCGAGGCCGCGGCATTGCTGGGGCTGCCCGAGGCGCGGGTGCGCTGCGTGGCACTCGATGTCGGCGGCGGCTTTGGCGGCAAGGGCCACGTTTACCCCGAGGATCTGCTGGTTGCCTTTCTCGCGCGCCGGCTCGACCGCCCGGTGCGTTGGATCGAGGAGCGCCGCGAGCACATGATGAGCGCCACCCATTCGCGCGACCAGCTGCACGACCTCGAAGTCGCCTTTGACGGCGACGGGCGTATCCTCGCCCTGCGCGACGACTACATCGTCGATTGCGGCGCCTGGAACCCGATCGGTTCGGGGGTCGCCTACAACACCGCGGTTCACCTGACCGGTCCTTACAAGATCGAGAATCTGGCGGCCTCGGGAAAGATCGTCGTCACCAACAAGGTCCCGAACGCCCCGTATCGCGGCGCCGGCCGCCCGGAAGCCGCGTTTGCGATGGAGCGCACCATCGACCTGGTCGCGCGGACGCTGGGTCTGGAGCCGGCCGAGGTGCGACGGCGCAACATGATCCGCGCCGAGGAGATGCCCTATCGGGTCGGCATTCCCTATCGCGACGGCGAGCCGATCGTCTACGACAGCGGCGACTACCCCGGCGCCCTCGAAAAGGCGCTCGCCGCGGTGGGCGGCGTCGCAGCCTTCCGCGAGCGCCAGCGCCGGGCCCGCTCCGATGGCCGCTATCTCGGCCTCGGCATCGGCTGTTATATCGAGGGCACCGGCGTCGGCCCGTTCGAGAGCGCCTTTGTCCGCGTCGACCCGTCGGGCAAGATCTACGTCTCGTGCGGCGCCGCCCCGCAGGGCCAGGGCATGGAGACGATCTTTTCACAGGTCATGGCCGATCTTTGGAAGATCGCCCCGGAGGACGTCGTCCTGACCTTTGCCGACACCGCGGCGATCGCGATCGGCTTTGGCACGATGGCGAGCCGCAGCACCGTCACCGCCTCGGCGGCGATGCACGTCGCGAGCGGCCGGCTGCGTGACAAGGTTTTCTCGATCGCCGCCCACCTCCTCGAATGCGCGCCCGCCGATCTCGAATTGCGCCCAGGGTCATCCGGGGTCGGCGTCGTCGGCGTCGCCGGCGTGCCGGGGGCGGAGGTCAGCCTCGCCAAGGTGGCGCAGGCGGCGCGCCCCGGCTGGGAGATCACCCGTCCGCCGGAGGTCGAGGCCGGCCTCGAGGAAACCTGCTACTGGCAGCCGGAGACGGTGACCTGGAGCTATGCCGTGCATGTCGCGATCGTCGCGGTGGATGTCGAAACCGGCCGGGTCACGCTCGACAACTACGCCGTAGCGCATGATTGCGGCACCGTCGTCAACCCGATGCTGGTCGAGGGCCAGATCATCGGTGGTGCGGTGCAAGGGCTCGGTGGCGTGCTGTGCGAGGCAATCGCCTATGACGCGAACGGGCAATTGCTGTCGGGCTCGCTGATGGATTACGCGTTGCCGACCGCCGGCGACATCCCAGGGATCACAATCATCCACCAGCACTCGCCCTCGCCGCTCAACCCGCTCGGGGTCAAGGGCGTCGGCGAGGGCGGTGCGGTCGCTCCGCCCGCCGCCGTCGCCAACGCCGTCTGCGACGCGCTCGCCGCGTTCGGGGTCGAGGTTAACGCCACCCCAGTCAAACCCGAAGCCCTCCTCCGCGCCCTCCGCCCAACCTGATCGTCAACCAAAGTCGCTCGCATTGTCAGCGGGCCCCGGATCGAATGGGCTGGAGTAACCACCGCCGCCCCAACCGAAGACTGCAACAAGGGGTGCGCCTGCACCTACCGCTGCAATTGGAAGTGCGGCAGCCGCGTGCTATCTGAGAGTTGTCGGGAACGAATGGAGGCGACGGCAATGGCTACTGCGATATCGGGCATCGTCGTCGCCCAGGCCGTCCAGATCCTTGCCTCGATTTTGAAGGATCGGGAATTCGGCGCGGGGGCTGCTGGGAATGCCAACCGGCTGCGCGCATGGATGCATGACCGGTTAACCGGTCGCGCCTCGGAAGCGCTGCAAGATGTGGAGATACTCCCCTCAGAAGATAATCTGGCTGACCTACGCAAACAGCTTGCCCGTCAAATCGATGCGGAACCGAACCTGAGCGCGGAACTTCAGGAATTACTGCCGACTGGGGAATCGGCTGAGACCGCTCGGCTGGTTGGGCGCGCGATGGAAATCGGAAATATAAAGACCGGCGCGTTTAAATCGGAAAGCGGCTAATGGGCGTAGTCCGTGGCCTATTATGCCGTCCAACGACCGGGAAATGTGGAAAGCCATAAGCGGCCAGAAAGCGTCTTCCGCTGAAGTGAATTACCTGACATATGCAATTTATGCCTTTGAGAAATACGATTGGGTTCAGTCTTTTGAGACAAGTAATGGAACACCGCCGTCGGCTCAAGATACCGATAACTGGATAACGCAAATCACCGATCATCGAATTGCCGTGTGGCGCGACAGCGCGGTCAGGTTCTTCGATGGCGCGGCGAGAGCATATCTGGCAACCGAAATTGAGCGCCAAAGGAAAGACGCCGTAGATCAGTCAATTCTAAATGAGATTCGAAATCGAGATCAGGTAATTTTTGCCGAACTCAGAAAGGCGTCGGTCTGGTATAAGCAAATCGGGGTTGCTCTGGTCACTGCGATTTTAGCACCACTGATCATCGGAGCATTGATCGTCGCGGCCAGAGCCTACGATTTGTTTATGCCAACCTCAACTGACGTATCTAACAAACTGGAAACGCATTCGGGTGGCGGCACCCATCAACCGGGACCGCCCGCAAAAATCGACCGATAAAGGATTGCGGGCAATGGGTTGTCCCGTTCGCATGACAGGAGACGGCTGTGGTTGCGGTGATCGAAGGCAAGGAAGAAGCGGGCGGCGCCCAATACATCGAATTCACCGTCCACCGCAGCCCGGACGATCCCAACCTCGTTTTGGGAAGCTGGCGCTTTGCCCACGGCGACAGAACCATCGACCAGAGCAAGCCCGGCGCCTCGATCGTGATGGAGTTTCATTTCGCCGTCGATTGCGCCGACCAGCACGGCATCCCGTTCGTCTGGGTCAACGACCCCGAAGAACTGTTCCCGCCCTGGGAGCGCCGCTAACGCGCCAGCCGCCAACCGAAACGCCTGAAATCGGCACCCACGGGCGCGCACCGAGTTATCCGCTATTCGGCGACGTGGCCCGAGCTTGCTCAACCACTTGACCACGGCACATCGCCGGCGAAGCTGCGACAGGATGACCCCTCGGAGTTGCGCCTCACGGCCGCATGCCTATTTGCTGCACCGCAACAAGCTACGGTGCATGCATGCCACAGGAGCTCGACGCGGCCGGGAAATCGACCGGCGGCTGGCGTATCGTCGCCTCGGCCTGGTTAGTGGCGATCATTGTCGGGGCGCTGTTCGTGACCGTTCAAGCCATGGCGTCCCGGCACGCTCCTTCGCCGCCGCGCGTGGACAGCGTGGCTGGAGCCGTCATCCCCCGGCATGATCCAAGCTTCCCGGGGCCGGATGAAATCGCCGCGTCCGACTGGCTGAAGCGGGCCCAGGCCGAAGCCTACTCCGGCTGGTGAGCGACAGGACCACATCCTGGCAGTCGGCGGCCCGCGGGTGGATATTGCGTGTCTCGGGACGGAGCGGCGATGAGGCGAATTATCCCGTGGGCGGTCGTCGTCGGTTTGGCGCTGTCCGCCTGTTCGACAAGAGCGATCGATATCATCTGTCCTCCGGCGGGCCAATGTCCAAACACGCAAGCAGGGCATGGCGGCGGCTATTGACGCCCGCCTTGCCGGCGAACCGCCGGACAGGGAGCCGGTTGTACGCCACGACGGATCGTTCCCCCGGACGAGCAGTCCCGCGCCGCGCCCCGGCCACGCCATTTAAAACAAGCGTGTGCCGATGAGCCCGCGATACCCCTCTCCGCCCTTCCGGGGGCAGAGGGAGGGGCCCATTGCGCAGCAATCGGAGGTGACGTGGGTGTCCGGCGCGCGCTGTGGAATCCCCCATCTCTTGCGTGTTCCGGTCAACCGACCTTGTGCCTAGATCAGCCCGAGGTCGCGCAGGCTGACGTGGCGGTCGCGGGCGATCACGAGATGGTCGTGCAAGGTGACCCCGAGCGGGGCCGCGGCTTTTTTGATGTCCTGGGTCACGGCGATGTCGGCTTTGGATGGGGTCGGGTCGCCCGAGGGGTGGTTGTGCACCAGGATCAGCGCCGAGGCGCCGAGTTCGAGCGCGCGCTTGACGACCTCTCGGGGATAGACCGGCGTGTGGTCGACGGTGCCGCGCTGCTGGCGCTCGTGCTTGATCAAGACGTTCTTGCGGTCGAGAAACAGGATGTGAAACTCCTCGACCTTGTTGTGGGCGATTTGGGCGCTGCAATAGTCGATCAGCTTGTCCCAGGAATTGACCACCGGCTGCTCCCTCAGTTCGAAGCGCATCAGCCGCAGCGCCGCCTCGCGCACCGATTTTAGCGCGGCGATGCCGGACAGGTTGAGCCCGGCGGCGGCGAGCGCGTCGGGCTCCGCGGCGATCACTTCGCCAAACCCGCCGAGTTTCGCCAACAGCGCCTTCGCCAGCGGCTTCACGTCGCCGCGCTGGTAGGCGGCGAACAGCAGCATTTCGAGCAGTTCGTAATCGGGCAGCGTTTCGGGGCCGGCGGCCATCATCCGCTCGCGCAGCCGCTGACGGTGGCCGTAATAATGCGGCACCGCAGGTGCGGCTTCGGCAAACTCGTTCCGGCCGTGCGCCGGGGCCGCCGGGAACGGAGCCGACCCGTCGGCGCCGGCGCCGTAAATCTCTTGGCACAGCGACTTTACCCGGTCGTGGGCGGCGGCGTCGAAGACCCACAGCCGTTGCACCGGATCCCATGCCCCGCCGAGACCGCGCGCCCGGGCCGGAAAGTTGGGGTGGAACGGCGACCTGACGGCGATGCGGCCGTCCTGCTCGACAATCGAGAAAGGCACCTGACGCCCCGCTCTCAGCAGGCGATCGGCGAAATTCGCACCGGGTCGTCAATATGGCGTCAGAGCTTTGCCGAAGGCGGCGCCTCAACGTCGCCAGTCGAGGGGCCGATCGCGGCGGTGACAGGGGCGACGCTAACGGCAGAACCGAATCGGCAAGTCGAACGGTCGGCCGAGGAGTATCACCGCACCGAGGCGATGCGCGCCGTTCCACACCATCCGCCCGGCGCGGTTGGCCGTGGCGTGGACCACGACCGGATCGTCGTCGCCGCGGTCTTCCCAGGCGCCGGCCTCCATCACCGCCGCGTAACGGGCTGAGATTTCCAACAGGATCAGCTTTGCCTGCGGCGTGGAGAAATGGGATTGGAGCCAGGCCTCGGCCGTCGCCGGCCGGATCGTGCAGCGGATCAATTCGGGCATGTGCTGACGATAAAAGCGACCGCCGGTGTTCGGCAAAGGGTCAGGGTATCGGCGCCGGTAGTCGGCGAGCGCGTCAGCCGCGTCCATCATCGTCGCACCCCCGTCCGAAGCCAGCGCCTGCCGTCGGAAACTCCGCCCTTGGGGAAGAGGGCCGGCAGGATAGACGGCGAGGATACAGCAAAAGCTGTCCATGGCGCGACCGTTTGCGGGCCCGGGCGCCATCTCGGACGGCGCAACCGCGCCGGAATCGCGGCCGGCGGATCAACCATGGCGATAGATTTTGCCCGGTTATCACGGCTTCCGATGACATCGAACCGTCATTCCCGCGAAAGCGGGAACCCAGGGGCAAGCGACGTTCGGCTGCCCCGGACCTCCGCGTGCTCGGGGCGACGAGCTGATGGTGCGACCTGATCGAATCATGCTTCAGCACAGTTAAAGCACAGCTTTTTGCCATTCGACCGCTGCGATACCGGCGCATCGCGCCCGATGTCTATGGTCCCGATTGTTCATGGTAGTGAACGAGGATCGCAGATCATCAAGCAAGGTAGCGCCCCCGGTTACATGCCGCTGCCACCGCCGCCATCCCCACCGCCGTGCTCCGGTCTGATCCCGTTGTCGTCCCGCGAATAGGGCGCGTTCGGGGCTTGCACCGGCGCGGCGCCCGTGTGAGCGCACGCGGTCATCGTCAACAGGATAAGAAGCGCGACGGTACTCTTGCTCTGGGATCGGGCAGGTTCCCTATTCGTGGTGGGCGCCTGATGTCGGTTCATCGGACCAGCGTAGCTATATCGAGGAGATTATGACGCTCGATTTAACCGATGACGAGACCCGCGCGCTCGTCGGGCTTCTCCGACGCGCGGCCGACGAGGAACACACCCTGGCTCGGCCAGCGAAAGGCGATCCTTGCCGGGCTCGATCCACGATCGGCCCCGCCCGAGCCGTTGCCGCAGTGAAGCCCGGCCTGATGCCAACCCGGGGCGGAGGGAAGAGACGATGGGGAGGCTAACGCTGATTGCCCTCTGCTTGGCAACGCTGCTCGCCGCATGCGGCGGAAGGGGCGACGCCCTCGCCGGACCCGATCCGGGCGGCGGCTACCCGTGTCCCAACAACGCCTTTGAAGACTGCGCAAATCCCTGAACGGCCGCGGAGCACCGATGCGGCGGCCCATATCGACGCCGCTTTGCGCGGTGCTATAAGCGGGGTCGGGAGGCCGGACAGCGATAAAGGGCAATTACGCAGCAACGGCCGCCGAGCGAAAACGTAAGTCAATGATATCGCCGGGTTAGCACAGTGGCAGTGCAGCGGTTTTGTAAACCGCCGCCGGGTGGCTGCCACTATCCGGCCCCATATGCAATGCCTGGAAATGTCTCGGCTTTCAATCCTCTCCCATCGGTGCTCATCCGTTCCACGTCCCGACATGCTTCGCGCCGTTTTGAGCAAAGACAGTAGCATAGGATCAGCATCTGTTCTCGCAGAAGCCCTGCCGAAGGGAAGCTTTTCGGCAGGTGCGGCGTGGCTTCATCGGCTCGGGCCAATGTCGAACCCAATCGGCCGCGAGCTACCGTCTTTCGCGAACGGATCGTAGTTGAGGTAGCTGCGGCATACCTCCCATGCATTCGTCAAAAAGCTTCGTGAACGACCCGTCATCGCTCGTTGTGGTTATTTCCTCTCCGCGCTCAAACCCGCCGTCCGGGGATCGCGTCAATAAGCGAACGGCAACCCCGTCAAGGAGGGGCCGGAAACTGAAAGTCGGGACGAGCTGGATGAACTCGCCGAACGATCCTGGACGGTGCAAAGTGATAGAGATGGCGACCCGGTAACGCACGCCTATGTTTGATGGTCCGGCCTGTCTCACCGTTGCGGTTTTGGGTCACATGAGCCAGCTGTCACACAGTGCCACAACTGTCGCATTCGCCATCTTAGGTCGGGATCGTATTATACATTCCGCATCAGCATCGGCAAAAGTCGCTAAGTTCTGCTTGTCAGACGCGCGGGTGAAGCCCACGCTTGCTTTGGAACATGCGTGGGCAACCGTTGTTTAATGATCACAGGCGAGGATGGCGCGCCCGGTTCATCCGGATAAAGACATCGAGGCCGTTGTGAGTTTCGCCGAAGCCGAGGGGTGGCGCGTCGAGATCTCGAACGGCCACGCGTGGGGGCGCCTCTACTATCCGGGCGGCCGGCTCGGAGATTGCATACTGTCCGTGTGGTCGACGCCAGCCGATCCGTTCGGCCACGCTCGGCAACTCAGGCGGCGAATCAATGCCTGCGCTCACCAATGGAGCGGTCCATGAACCACACCTTCACTCTGCAGGTGTCGGGTATCGACACGCGCGGCGCTTTCGAAGACGCGTTGTACGCTGCTGGGTGTCGCGATGCGCTGATTGCCGTAATTGGCGGAGTGCTTTATCTCGATTTCGACAGGGAAGGCCCGTCCTTTGCCCAAGCAGTAAACTCCGCGACTGATGCCGTTGAGGCCGCCGGCGGCAAGGTCGTCCGGGTTGTGCCGCCGCCGGGATAGCCGCAGGATTTGCGGCGTTTGCACGCGACCCTGCTGCTGGCCGCCGTAGAGCATCTCACAAGGTGGCGCAGGAGCGCCTTGGGCACCGACGATCACGACCATTCTGGATCTCGATTCGCACGTCACGCAGTTGATGCAGCAGCAGGCGGTGGCCCGGCTTTATGACACCTTTCGACGTGCTTCGCGCGCGGCCCCGTGACGTTGCGTTGTGTTTGGCCGCGTGCGAGCATACCTGTAATTGTTTGGCAGTGCGGCTCTTAGCAAAGATGCCAGCGGGACGACTAACTCATTGATATCGCCGGGTTAGCACAGTGGCAGTGCAGCGGTTTTGTAAACCGAAGGTCGGGGGTTCGAATCCCTCACCCGGCACCAGATCAATCGGCGGTTCAGGCCAGCCGACCGCCGCCTTTTTTCGCCGGTCATGCGCTGATCGGCCCCACAAAAGGCGATTTTCGGTCGTAGGCTCCGGCTGGATGATTTCGTCTGATCCGGATAGGGCGGCAGCAAAGAGAGATGACGCGGTGGTCGTCCGTTTTGGGTTGCCGGGCAAAGGTCATCGCGGGCCTAATCCGCCGCCCTGCAGACGATTTCCCGACAATTCCCGGTTCGGCGCAAACAAATCCCGGTTCGGGTGTAAAAATTCCCGTTTTAAGCGCCACGGGAATTTTCTGACAAGCCGTTGATTGGATTTACTGTTTTCAGGCCAAAACAGCGCTCGGCGGAAAAATTCGCGGTTATTTCCCGGCACATCGGGAATTCGGGCGCAACGGGCGGCGCCCCCGGTCGATGTAACGGCAGGTCATTCGGCGGCGGTCTTGGCGGACTGCTCGACCGTTGTGGCCGCGGGCTCGGGCGCCATACCGAAGAGCCGCTGCTTGACGCCGTCACGCAGCTTTTGGAACACGACATAAAGGCCGGGGATCAGGAAGATCCCAAAGACCGAGGCGGCGAGCATGCCGAAAAACACCGCGGTCGCGACCGCGTGGCGGGTGACCGCACCAGCGCCGCCCGCGATCAGCAGCGGCACGAGGCCGAGGATAAAGGCGAAGGAGGTCATCATCACAGCGCGGAACCGAGCCCTGGCACCGCTCACCGCCGCCTCGGCGACGCCCGCACCCTCACTCCGCGCCTGCATCGCGAACTCGACGATCAGGATCGCGTTCTTGGCGGCCAGTGCTATCAGCACGACGATGCCGATCTGCGCGAACACGTCGTTGGGCAATCCGGTCAACAACAACCCGCCGAACGCGCCCGCGAGCCCGACCGTGATCGAGACGATGACCGCCGCCGGCATCGCCCACGATTCGTAGAGGCCGACCAGCACCAGATAGGCGAACAGCACCGCGAGCCCCAGGATGATCGTCGTCTGGCCGCCGGCGATCTTTTCCTGGTAGGCGGTGCCGCTCCACGAATAGCCGAAGCCCGGCGGCAGCGTCGCCTGCGACACTCTCTCCATCGCGGCGAGCGCCTGGCCCGACGAATAGCCCGCCGCCGGGCGGCCCTGGATTGCCACCGCGCGCAAATTGTTGAAACGATAGATGTAACCCGGACCGAGCACGTTCTCGATCGTGGCCAGCGTGCGGATCGGCACCAGGGCGCCGTTCGTCGCGCGCACATGCACCTCGAAGATGTCGTCGGGCTGCATGCGCTCGGCCGTTTCGGCCTGCAGGACCACCTGCCAGGTGCGGCCGAATTTGTTGAAGTCGTTGACGCGATAGCCGCCGAGAGCGGCTTGCAGCGCGCTGAAGATGTCGTTGATACCGATGCCCAGCGTCGCGGCTCGCTCGCGGTCGATGTCGAGCCGGATCAGCGGGGTCGAGGCGCCATAGGTGGTAAAGACGCCGGCCAAGGCCGGATCCGCGTTCGCCGCCTGCACGATGCCGCGGGCGACCGCCGCCATCTCACTCGCCGGCGCCCCGGCAAAGGATTGCAGCTGGTAATCAAAACCGGCGCCGGTGCCGAGACCGATAATCGGCGGCAGGTTGAACGGGATCACGATCGCCGCCGGCAGTTTCAGAAAATCCGCGCGCAGCCGGTCGAGGACGCCCCACACGCTCTCGGCTTTGCCATGACGGTCCGCGAACGGCTCGAGCGCGACAAAAAACGTCGCCTTGTTCGCTTGATTGATGCCGTCGATCAGGCTGTAGCCGACGATCGTGGTGACCGCCGCCACCCCCGGTGTTGCCTGGGTGATTTTGTCGACATCGGCGGCGACAGCACCGGTGCGGTTCAGCGACGCGCCTTCGGGCAGTTGCGCCTCTATCAACAGCGCGCCTTGATCCTCCTCGGGCAAAAAACCCGCCGGGACGGCGCGGCCGAACCACCAGATCAGCGCAACCGCGACCCCGACCAGTGCAAAGGTCAACAGCACGCGCGATGCCAACCGACCGACAATGCCGATGTAGCCGCGCTGCATGCCGTCGATGCCGCCCTGCATCGCGCGGATGATCCGGCCGGGAACCCGCGCGTGGCGTAGCAACAGCGCGCACAAGGCCGGCGACAAGGTCAGCGCGTTCAGCGCCGAGATCAGCATCGACACCGACACGGCGACAGCGAATTGCTGGTACAGCTTACCGACGATGCCGGGAATGAACGCCACCGGCACGAACACCGACAGCAGCACCAAGGTGATTGCGATAATCGGCGCGGTGATCTGTGCCATCGCCGCCTTGGTCGCATCGGCCGGCGCCATTTCGGGGTGCGCGGCCATCATGTGCTCGACCGCCTCGACGACGACGATCGCGTCATCGACAACGATCCCGATTGCCAGCACCAGCGCCAACAGCGAGATCGTGTTGGCCGAAAAGCCTAGCGCCAGCATCGCGGCGAAGGTGCCGACGAGCGCCACCGGCACCGCGATGATCGGCACCAGAGTGGCGCGCAGGCTGCCGAGAAAGACAAAGACGACGATCGCGACCAGCACAAACGCCTCGAGCAGGGTCGAGATGACCTTGTGGATCGAAGCGCTGACAAAGACCGTTGTGTCGTAAGGGATTTCCCAGGTCACGTCGTCGGGGAAGCGCTCGGCCATTTGCGTCAACGCTTGGCGCACCGCCTTGCCGGTCGCCACCGCGTTCGCCCCCGGCGC
This sequence comes from Allostellaceae bacterium, assembly GCA_035570935.1. Lineage (GTDB taxonomy): Bacteria > Pseudomonadota > Alphaproteobacteria > ATCC43930 > CGMCC-115725 > AP-15. Next base: position 9,515 of record DATMKU010000240.1, on the reverse strand, counting down.
CAGATAGATGCCCATCGCCGCGGCCGACTGGCTGTTGAAGGTCGAAAACACGTCGCCCGATTGCGCGCCGAGTTCGATACGGGCCACGTCGCGCAGGCGGATCAGCGAGCCGTTCGGCCGCGCCCGCACGATGATCGCACCGAACTGCTCAGGAGTTTCGAGCCGGCCTTGCGTCGTCAGCGGGATCGTCCGCTGCTGCGCCTCGATCACTGGCGCGCCGCCGATGCGGCCGACCGCAGCCTGGACATTCTGCGCCCGCACCGCGGCGATCACGTCCTGCGGCGCCAGCCCGAGGCCGGTCAGCCGGTCCATGTCGAGCCAGATGCGCATCGCGTAGTCCTGCTGACCGAAGAGGTTGGCCTGGCCGACGCCGGGTATGCGGCTGATCGTGTCGCGGATGTTGATCAGCATGTAGTTCGACAAGAACAGGCTGTCATGCGTCCCTTTGGGCGAGCGCAAGACGACGACCTGCAGGATCGCCGAGGATTTCTTGTCGACCTTGACGCCGTACTGCTGCACCTCCTGCGGGAGCCGGGGCATGGCCCGCTGCACCCGGTTCTGGACGTTGACCGTGTTGGTTTCAGGGTCAGTGCCGACCGCAAACGACACGGTCAGGTTGTAGGAGCCGTCATTGCCCGAAAACGAGCGCATGTACAGCATCCCGGTGACGCCGTTGATCTCGCTTTCGATGACCTGGGCGACCGTCTGTTCGACGACCTCGGCGTTCGCACCTTGATAGGCGGTGGTGACCGACACCTCGGGCGGCACAATGTCGGGGAACTGCGCGATCGCGATCGCCGCCAGCGAGATCAGCCCGGCGAGCGTGATCAGGACCGAGATGACGATCGCGAGCCGCGGCCGGTCGATGAAAACCGCCGAAATCATCGACGCTCCCTTTGCTTGCCGGCTCAGGCCGGCGGTGCCGCACTCGGCGCCACGGTCATGCCGGGGCGCACGCGCGCCTGGCCTTGCACGATGACCCGGTCGCCGGCGGCAAGCCCGTTCTTGACCACCGCGGTGCCGTCACGCTGCATCTCGACCTTGACCGGGCGCATGATCGCCTTGTTCTCAGCGTCGACGACAAAGACGTAGGTGCCGGCCTGGTCCTGGGCGATCGCCGATTGAGGGATGACTAGCGCCTGCACCGGTTTGCCGGCTTCGAGGACCACGCGTACGCTCATGCCGTCGGCGAGCATGCCCTGGGGATTGGGGAAGACGGCGCGCAGCGGGATCGAATCGGTGTTGGGATCGGCCTGCACGCCGAGAAAGTCGAGCTTTCCCGATTCGGTATAGGTGGATCCGTCGGCGAGGCGCAGCCGGGTGACAAAGGCTGCCAACTGGTCGGCGGGTAGTTCGCGCCTTGCCGCCAGCAACTGGCGTTGACTGACGTTGAAGACGACCTGGATCGGGTCCTCTTTGACCACCGTCGCCAGCACGCCGCTGTCGGGCCCGACAAGGTTGCCGGGCGAGTACGCCGCCTGGCCGATGCGCCCCGTGATCGGGCTCTTGATCTGGGTGTAGGACAGATCGACCTCGGCCGCCTGCTGCGCCGCCTGCGCCTGGGCGAGAGCGGCTTTTGCCTTGAGCAGCGTGGCTTCGCGCAGATCGAGTTCCGACTGCGGGATCGTTTTGGTCTTGATCAGCTCGCGCCCGCGCCGAGCCTGCAGGTCGGCGAGATCGAGCGCGGCGTTGGCGGCCGCGACCTCCGCCTTGCGCTGCGCCAGCGTCGCCTCGAACGGCGCCGGGTCGAGCGTGAACACGGTCCGATCGGTCGCAACCAGCTCGCCCTCCTTGAAGAGACGCGGCCCGAGATAGCCGGCGACGCGGGCGCGCAGATCGACCTTATCGACCGCCTTGACGCGGCCGACGAATTCGGCGGTTTCCGAGACATCGCGAAATTGCGCCGCGGCGACGAGCACGGCGGGCGGTGACGGTTGCGCCGATGCAGTGACGGCGGCTGCCCCAATCGCGAGTACGAAGAGCGCCAAGCGCAGCCGGGCGCGACGATTGAAGATTTGAGCGGGGTTCATGACGGCAGGCTCGATTCGCCTCGAATGGCCGGGCAGCGAAAATGCGGCGAGCAGAGGCTCGCTCCAACGGCCGATAGCGACCGGTCGCCGGCGAGGCCGCACCCTAATACAGAACCCTTTCGGTATGACAACGATAAGATCGGGAATAAGACGGGGGTCGCGGTTCGGCCTAACCTCGTTGACATCGCCGGGGCCCAGGCTTATCTCCGCTCACTCTGACGGGCCCAGGTGGCGGAATTGGTAGACGCGCTAGATTCAGGTTCTAGTGGGCGATAGCTCGTGGAAGTTCGAGTCTTCTCCTGGGCACCATTACTCGGCAGCGCCGGCTCGCGCTTCAGCGCCAGATGACTTATTGGCTTCACCGCGGCGACCTTCCCGAAGGCGTCGATTTCGGGACGGCGGTCGCGGTCGATACCGAGGCGATGGGATTGAACCCGCACCGCGACCGGTTGTGCGTCGTCCAGCTTTCCGCAGGGGATGGCGACGCCCATCTCGTCCAGTTCGCCCCCGGCATTTACCACGCGCCGAGGTTGCAGCGGCTGCTCGGCGATCCGGGTGTCATCAAGCTGTTTCACTTCGCGCGCTTTGATCTGGCCATGATTTACCACTATCACGGGATCATGGCACAGCCGGTCTACTGCACAAAAATCGCCTCGCGCATCGCCCGGACCTTTACCGACCGGCATGGGCTGCGCGATTTGTGCAAGGAAATCCTTAATGTCGATCTGTCAAAGCAGCAGCAAAGCTCGGATTGGGGCGCGCCGACATTGACCGAGGAGCAACAGCGGTACGCTGCCTCGGATGTGCTGCATTTGCATGCGCTGCGCAGCCGGCTCGACGCCATGCTGGCGCGCGAGGGGCGCGAATCGCTGGCCCGCGCCGCTTTCGCTTTTTTGCCGCATCGCGTGTTGCTCGATCTCGGCGGCTGGGCGGAGCAGGACATCTTCGCGCACTGATCGCGCATGGGGGGTTCACTACGCTGTCAATTCTTCGAGCCGGCGGCGACGCGGTGGCGATAAGCCGCACGGCCGCCGCAGCCGGAGCGGCTGGGCCCGCATCGGAACCGCCGCCAGTTCGCGGTGGCGAGACCGACCTCGCCGTCGCCCGGCGGGTCATACGGGCCGAGATCGGCGGTCTCGAAAGCCTCGCCGCGACCCTCGGCGGTTCGTTCGCGACCGCGGTCGATTTATGCGCAGCGGCGCGCGGACGCATCATCGTCAGCGGCGTCGGCAAGAGCGGTCACGTGGCGCACAAGATTGCCGCGACCCTGGCGTCGACCGGGACGCCAGCGCAATTTGTCCATGCCGGCGAGGCGAGCCACGGCGATCTCGGCATGATCGGCGCCGAGGATGCGATCCTGGCGCTGTCGAATTCCGGCGAAACCACCGAGTTCGCGGACATCATCGCCTATTCGCGCCGCTTTGGGATCCCGCTGATCGCAGTCACATCGGGTGCCCGGTCGACCCTCGCCGTGGCGGCGGATGCGGTTCTGCTGCTGCCGCCGGCGCCCGAGGCCTGCCCGATGGGCCTCGCCCCGACGACATCGACGACCGTCATGATGGCGCTCGGCGACGCGCTCGCCATCGCCTTGCTCGAGCGCCGCGGCTTTTCGACGGCGGACTTTCGCTTGTTCCACCCCGGCGGCATGCTTGGGCGGCGACTGCTGCGCGTTCTCGATATAATGCATGTCGGCGACGCCGTGCCGCTGGTGCCGCCCGCCGCGCGGATGTCCGAGGCCGTCCTGACGATGTCGGCCAAAAGCTTTGGTTGCGTCGGTGTGACCGACGCAGAAGGACGGCTGGTCGGGATCGTCACCGACGGGGATCTGCGCCGGCATATGGACGATTCCCTGCTTTCGCGGGCAGTGGAGGAAATCATGCATGTCTCGCCGAAGACGATCGGTTCGGCGGCGCTCGCCGCCGAAGCTCTGGGATTGATGAACCGCACCGCGATCACTTCGCTGTTTGTCGTCGACGACGGCGGAATTGCGATCGGCTTTTTACATATGCACGACTGTCTGCGTGCCGGCGTCGCGTAGGCGAGGAACCCGGGCCGGACAATGAAAGCGGTCGAGCGGCAAGCCGATTTCAGGCAAAGCCCGGTCTTGCCGGCAGCGCCGAGGGCTGCTCTTGCCGTCCGCCGGCGCCTCGGCGCGGATCGCTACAGCCGCGGCGTCGCGCTGCTGAAGCGCGTGCTGCCGGCGATCGGCGCTGCGCTGCTGCTGTTGGTCGCCATGTGGCCGCGCATCGCCCCGCTGATCGAGAGTGTGCGGCTCGCGGTTTCGGGCATCGATCTGCGCGAGGCGCGCGAGCTCAAGATGATCAACCCGCGATACGCCGGTACCGATCGACTGAACCGACCCTACGTCCTCACCGCGGCGGTCGGCCGCCAAATTCCGGACCGCAGCGATCTGATGTCGCTCGAAAAGCCGCGCGCGGTGATGATCGTGCATGGCGGCGCTAAGGTCCTATTGACCGCTGCCACCGGGATTTATCAATCGCAGCCTCAGCTGCTCGATTTGTTCGGCGACGTCACCCTCACCCACCAGAACGGCACCCGCTTCGTGACCCGGCAGGCTCACGCCAATCTCGCCAGCAACACCGCCGACGGCCACGACCCGATCGAAGGCCACGGCCCCTCGGGAGACATCTGGGGACAGGGCTTCCATGTCCTCGACAAGGGCGACACCATCATCTTCACCGGACGGTCGCACGCCATATTGAAGGGCACCAAGCCGACCAAGCCCGCAAGCCCGCCGGCTCTTCCGGCAGCAATTGTCAAGACCGCCGCGGCGGTCGCTGCTGCCGCCGCGGCGCCTGCGACGCCCGGCTCACAACCAGCGCCGGCGGCGGTCCGCGACTTGGCATCGATCAAGCCGGCCGGCGCCCGCCCTTCTGACCCTCGGCCGCGTCACATTGTCGGGCATGGCGGCAAAGCGCAGGTGGACGGCACGCGCATCGTTCGTAAGGTCGGCCATCATGTCGACTGAACGGAGCGCGGCGGCACGCGGTGCGCCGGAACCGGAGGGTCGGCGGATATGTCGGCGGGCGCTGACCCTGGCAATGCTGCTTGCCGGCGCGATGAGCCACCCGCCGCCCGCGGCGGCACAGGGTTTGAATCCGCTCGGCGCGTCCTCCGATCAGCGGCCGATCGACATTACCGCCGATACGGGTATCGAGTGGGAGCAGGACAAGCAGGTCTATATCGCGCGCGGCAACGCGGTGGCGACGCGCGGCGCGAACGAAGTGCATGCCGACACGCTGACCGCCCATTACCGTCCGAGCAAAGACAAATCCGCCCAAGGCGGCAGCGAGGTTTACCGGCTGGACGCCGACGGCCATGTCGTCATCAAGGGTCCCAACCAGACCGTTGTCGGCGACCAGGCCACCTACGATGTCGATCAGCAGATCGGCGTTGTTACCGGCAAGCATCTGAAATTGACGACCCCGACCGATGTCGTCACGGCGCGCGACAGCCTCGAATGGTACGACCAGCAGCAGGTCGCCGTAGCGCGCGGCGACGCACTCGCGATCCGCGCCGACCGGCGGATCCGCGCCGACGTGCTCACCGCTCACTTTGTGAAGGACAGGAGCGCCGCGACCGCTGGCGCGCCGGGGGCAAAGCCGACCGACGGCAAGCAAGCCGCGGCCAAGCTGGCGGCCGGCAAACCGGCGGCCGACCAACCGTCCGCACCCAAGCCCGCATCGGCACCGGCTAAGCCCGGCCAGGCAGCCGGCCAAAACAAGCCCGGTGTCGGCGCGGGTTTGGCCGACAGCGGCGAAGGCAGCTCGCGGATCAGCCGCGTCGACGCCCAGGGCCATGTCGTCGTCGTAACCGCAACCGATATCGGCCGTGGAGACTATGGGGTGTATAATGCCGATACCGGGATCGTGACGTTGCTCGGCAACGTAACGATCACGCGGGGACAAGACACTGTCAGAGGCCAATACGCGGTGGTGGACCTGAACACAAATATCAGTCGCATGATCACCCTTGCCGCCAAACCGGGTGCTCCGGCGCCGCGGGTCGAAGGCCTGTTCTACCGTCAGGCCCCCGCTGGGCAAGCCGCCGCCGGGACGAACAACGCTCAAAAATCCGCCGCGAAAAAGTCCGGCGCTCAAAAACCCGGCGCGAAATCCGCCGGCCCCGGATCGCCAAAATCGTGAGGGCGATCGGTACGCGGTTCGGCTTTGGCTCGCGCGAGGCAGCCGAGCAGAGGCCGCGGCTCGTTGCTCAAAACCTCGACCTGCCGGGACGCGGCACGGCGAGGCGATCGTCGCCCGAACATGGCTTGCGCGGAACCGGTCTCGGCAAGAGTTTCAAACGGCGCCCTGTGCTGCGCGGGGTCAACGTCTCGGTCCAGCGCGGCGAGGTGGTCGGGTTGTTGGGACCGAATGGGGCCGGCAAGACCACCTGCTTTTACATCATCACCGGATTGATCGCCGCCGATACTGGCGTCGTGACGCTTGACGGCCAGGACATCACCGATCTTCCGATGTATCGCCGCGCCCGTCGTGGGATCGGCTATTTGCCCCAAGAAGCCTCGATATTCCGAGGCCTGACCGTCGAGCAGAACATCCGTGCCGTACTGGAGATCGTCGAACCTGAACCCGAAGCGCGCGAAGCGACACTAGATTCCCTGCTCGCGGAGTTTTCGATCACCCATTTGCGGCGGGCGCCGGCGATGGCGCTGTCGGGCGGCGAGCGCCGCCGCTGCGAGATCGCCCGGGCGCTGGCAACCCAGCCCCATTTCATTCTGCTCGACGAACCGCTCGCCGGTATCGATCCGATCGCGGTGTCCGACATCCGCGATCTGATCGGACACCTCAAACATCGCGGCATTGGAGTGCTGATCACCGATCATAACGTGCGTGAAACGCTTGAAATCGTCGATCGAGGTTATATATTGCACGCCGGTCAGGTGCTGATGGAAGGAGAACCCGCGGAAATCGTCGCAGATGTCGACGTAAGACGGGTTTTCCTCGGCGACCGGTTTAGCCTATAAGCCGCTCCAAGCGGAGCGTGATGTGAATAGAATGGGTTTTTCGCAGCGGCTTGAGTTACGCCAGTCGCAGGCGTTGGTAATGACGCCGCAGCTGCAGCAAGCGATCAAAATGCTGCAGCTCTCAAATCTCGAACTGAACAATTTTGTCGATGCGGAGATCCAGCAAAACCCGCTTCTCGAGCGGCGCGAGTGGACCGGCGACCAAGCGCCTCCCGCCGGCGACGCCGCAAATGGTGTCGAGCAGCCGGCGACCGCAGCCCTCCCCGAAGGTTTGGTCAACGATCTCACTCCCGATGCTACCGAGCATTGGCACGCCGCCTCGGGGGTCGAGGGGGACGGATCATTCGATCTCGCCGAAGAACCGCAGGCGTGGCGCAGTCGCAACGGCGCCCTCGGCAGCAACGATCGCCCGGGGCTCGAACACACCGCGGCACGGCCGCGCACGCTGCGCGAGCATGTGCTCGAACAGATCGGCACCGATCTTTCGGACCAGGGCGATCAGCTGATCGCCCTGCACCTGCTCGATCTGCTCGACGAAAACGGCTATCTCGGCGGGGCGCTCGACAGCATCGCCTCGGTCCTCGGCTGCGACCTGGTGCGGATCGAGGCGGTGCTGTCGCGGCTTCAGCAATTCGACCCGGTCGGCGTCTTCGCCCGCGACTTGCCCGAATGCCTTGCGCTTCAGCTGCGCGACCGCAATCGGCTCGACCCGGCCATGCAGGCGCTGCTCGACCATCTGCCGTTGCTTGCGGCACGCAACATCCCGGCGTTGATCCGGGTGTGCCGTGTCGATGCCGAGGACATGGTCGAGATGATCGGCGAGATCAAATCCCTCGACCCCCGCCCTGGGTTGGCTTTCGATCCGCCGCTGGCGCAGCCGGTCGTGCCCGATATCCTGATGCGGGCCCAGCCCGAAGGCGGCTGGATCATCGAACTCAACGCCGAGACGCTGCCGCGCGTCCTCGTCAACAACAAATATCACGCGCGCATCAGCCAGGCGACGCGCAACAAGACGGAAAAGGACTACTTGACCGACCGGCTGCAAGCCGCCAACTGGCTGGTCAAGTCGCTGCATCAGCGCGCCACGACGATCCTCAAAGTCGCCGCCGAAATCGTCCGCCAGCAGGACGCGTTTTTCCGGCGCGGGGTGCAGTCGTTGCGGCCGCTGATCTTGCGCGACATCGCCGAGGCGATCGGGATGCACGAGAGCACCGTCAGTCGGGTGACCAGCAACAAACACATGGCGACGCCGCGCGGTCTTTATGAGCTGAAATATTTTTTTACCTCGTCGATCCCGGCGTCGAGCGGCGGCGATGCCCATTCGGCGGAAGCCGTGCGCCATCTGATCCGCGGCCTGATCGACAACGAGCCCGCCGGCGCCACGCTCTCGGACGAGCGCATCGTCGACTTGCTGCAGCGCGACGGCGTCGAGATCGCGCGACGCACCGTCGCCAAATATCGCGAAGCGATGCGCATCCCTTCATCGGTGCAGCGGCGCCGCGAAAAGTTGCTCGCCTTCTAAGCCTGCGCGGCCTGCCAGTGCGATTTGCCGCCGCCGGTTCTTGACGCCTCGAACGGTGATCCGTACCCTCGCCTGCTTGACCGCGTTTGGAGGTGATCCCAATTTCGCTTTTGGGATGCTTCGACGGCAGCCCATCTTCAGCGGAGAGGCACCCGCACCCATGCAGCTGACGGTCACGGGCAAGCAGGTCGATATCGGCGATACGCTGCGCGAACACGTCGATGCCAGCCTCAAGTCGATCTTGACCAAATACTTCAAGACCGCGATCGAAGCCCATGTCGTGGTGGCGAAGGAAGCTCATCTGATCCGCGCCGAGCTATCCCTGCGCATCGGCCGCGGGATCGTCGTCAACGCCAGCGCCGCCGCCCTCGACGCATACGCCGCTTTTGACGCGGCCGCCGAGCGCGTCGCCAAGCAATTGCGCCGCTACAAGCGGCGGCTTCGCGATCACCACGCCAACCTGCGCGAGCCGGCGGAACCGGTCGAGAGCGCGCGCGATGCGGTGCTGGCGCCGATCGCCGAAGAAGCCGGCGAAGCGCCGTTGGAGGATCCCGCCGGGGCGCCGGCGGTCATCGCCGAAATCAGCACAGAGCTCCCGCGGCTGACCGTAGGCGAGGCGGCGATGCGCATGGACCTTGCCGATGCACCGGTGCTGCTGTTCCGCAATCGCGCGCATGGAGAGCTGAACCTTGTCTACCGGAGAGCGGACGGCAATATCGGTTGGGTCGATCCGGTGCTCGATCCCGCTCGACGCGAGCATCGACCTGCGACCTCGTTTGCGGTCGGCGATGGCTGAACTCTCGCTGTTTCGCGACCGCGCTTCGGTCGCGGACACCCGCCTCGCGTGCCGCCCGTCGGTTCGTGCGGAGCGGGGCTGAGGGTCACCGGAGATTGCCGGGCCAGATCATGGAGATCGCCGACCTGATCACACCGCGCAGCGTGGTTGCCCAGCTGCGCG
>DATMKU010000239.1:0-16201 GCA_035570935.1 Allostellaceae bacterium | reverse complement strand
CCGCTTTGGCCTGCACAGCGGCGAGGTGGTGGTCGGCAATGTCGGCTCGTCCGACAGGATGCAGTACACGGCTCTTGGTGCCGAGGTAAACCTGGCATCGCGCGTCGAGGGGCTCAACAAGCGCTACGGCACGCAGATCATTGCGACCGAGGCGGTCGAGGCGCAGGTGCGCGACCATTTCCTATTCAGGCCGCTCGATCTTGTCGTCCCGGCCGGCACGTCGCACATCATTCCGCTATTCGAGCTGGTCGGCGCGCTCGACGCGGGAGCCGACGGCGGCGCCTCGGCGGCGGCGGTCGCGCGATGCTGCGAATGGCGGCAGGCGATCGAGACCTATCGCAACCGGCAGTGGGGCGAAGCGCACGACCGGTTTCGGCATTTCGCCGCATGCTGCCCCGCGGATCGAGCGGCAGCCCTTTATGCCGAGCGCTGCAGCCGCTTTCTCGCCGTCCCGCCCCTGGACGACTGGGACGGCGCCGAGCATTACGACACCAAATAACCCTCGGCCGTGCTCCCCTGATGCTAACGCCAAACCGCGTTGCGAAACTCACCGATTGCGGGAAGGCCGTGCGCGGCAGCGATGTCGGCGGGCTAACTAACTGTCGCGCCAGCAGCCATCGGCTTGCCGCGATCGGGTCCTGGGAAGGGGACGCCCGTACCCGCCGATATGGTAGGGATATTAAGGTCAAGCCCTTGGCTAGTTAGTAAGGCCGCGGCCCGCTTTGTGTTTCCGCTCGGAGCGTGCTTCCAAAGGGCGATGAGACGTAGCCGCATGCCCCGCGCCGGGTTTGCCGGAGGCTCCAACCCTTGAGAGGATGGAGCGATGACGAAGCGAGTTCCGCGGTATTCCCCTGAGGTTCGTGCCCGCGCGGTTCGGATGGTCCTGGACCACCAAAGCGAGCACGCCTCGGCCGACGACCGCTTTCGGCGCGAATCGACCACCCATGTAAACCTTGTCTTGTCCGTCTAGCCCAGCGCGAGCTGACGGTACCCGTCTGCCGCGACCCTATCGCAGTGCTCGCGAAAGGCGGGGTGGCCGCCGCTGTAGCGCATGATCTTGCGGGTCGATTTGCCCTCGACGTTGCGGTTGACGCCGGTCATCCACGAGTCGATCTCGTTCATCAGCAGCCCTTCGCCCAGCGCCTTGACGTGGTCGGTCCACTGGGCCACGCCCGCAGAGGTGGCCTCGATCCGTGTCAGGCCGCGGTCGCGCGCGAAGCGAACGAGGCCGGTCACCCAATTGACGCTGTACTCCGCGGCGCGCGGAAAGTTGCCGAGCCCGGCATGTGGGCCCATTACCATCAGCATGTTCGGAAACCCTTCGACGAGAATGCCGAGAAAGGTCTGCGGCCCCGCCTTCCACTCATCCCTCAGCCGGCGTCCGTCGACGCCCCTGATGTCGACGCGATCGAAGCTGCCGGTGATCGCGTCGAAACCGGTGGCGTAGATTATCATGTCGAATTCGTATTCGGCGTCGCTGGTCTTGATGCCGGCCGGCGTGATGCGTTCGATCGGCGTCTCGTTGATGTCGACGAGCTTGACGTTGGGCTGGTTGTAGACCTCGTAGTACCGCGTCTCGAGCGGTACCCGGCGAGTGCCGAAGCCGTGGTTCTTCGGGATCAATTTCGCGGCGACCGCAGGGTCTTTGACGCGCTGGCGGATCTTGCGCGCGATGAAATCCGAGATCAGCGCATTGGCCTCGCGATCCACCAGGATGTCGCGGAAGTTCCCCTGCCAGATGCCGAAGCCCGGCTCGGCGTAAAGCTTCTCCCAGAAAGCCTCGCGTTCCTCTTGCGTCACCTCGTGGGTCGAGCGCGGGTCGGGGGCATGGATGAAGCAGCCGGGGGTGTCGCCGCAGCGTGCGAAGATCTCGGGATAGCTGGCCCTGATGCGGCGCATCTCCGCCTCGCCGATCCTGCCGTTGTGCAACGGTGCGCACCATTGCGGGGTGCGCTGGAACACGGTCAGGTGTCCGACGGTCTTGGCAACTTCCTGGATGGTCTGCACAGCGGTCGCGCCGGTGCCGATCACCGCGACCCGCTTGCCGTCGAAGCGCACCGGTTCCTTGGGCCAGTAATGAGTGTGGCAGGACTGGCCCTTGAACGTGTCGACGCCGGCGATGCGCGGCATGGTCGGCGCCGAGAGCACGCCGATCGCGGTAATCAGGAGACGCGTACGGTAGAGCCTGCCATCCTCCAGCGTGACCTCCCAGCTCTGCCTTTCCTCCCGGTAATGCGCGGCGGCGACGCGGCTCTTGAACTGGATGTCGCTACGCAGGTCGAACTTGTCGGCGACATAGTTCAGATATCGCTCGGTCTCGGGCTGCGACGCAAAGCGCTCGGCCCAGTCCCATTCCTCCAGCAAGTCCCGCGAAAAGGAGTAGCCGTAGGTATAGCTCTCTGAATCGAAGCGGGCGCCGGGATAGCGGTTCCAGTACCAGGTGCCGCCGACGCCGGTGCCGGTTTCGAACACCCGCACCTTGAGGCCAAGCTCGCGCAGCCTGTAGAGCTGGTAGAGGCCCGAAACGCCGGCGCCAATGACGACCGCGTCAAAATCGGAGGCCCGGTCGGCCGCGGCGTCGCCTATTGCCGCCTGTGAGGCAATCACTCTTTCTGTTTCTGACACCGGACGCACCCCTCGAAGGATTGCACTCCCGACGATGCGGACGCCCCTCGGGGCGCGCATCCCTGCGGGTCTGCCGGATGCTAACGCACCTTCGCGAATGGCGCGAGCGTGAACCCTATTCGGAATAGTGAATGCGCCTCGTCGATGGCCGGTTCGCTCGCGGCTGGTACGCCCAGAGCGGCCTATCGGCTCGGACTTTCAGCCCGCCGATGCGGCCGTCATTTTTGGGACTTCGGCCTCGCGACGGCGTCGCGCGTCGGCTAAAATCGGTGCCTTGTATCTGTGGAGGAGACGGGTCATGGCTCGCGCCTACAACACCATCGACGCCGACGGCCATATCCTGGAACCGCTCGATCTCTGGGACAAATACATCGATCCCGCCTTCCGCGAGCGACGGCCGCGGTTCGCCATCGACGAGAACGGCAAGGAGCGCCTTCAGGTCGAAGGCAAAATGCTGGGCAACCCGCGCGGGATCGGCAGCCTCGGCGCGGTCGGCGTCCGCCAGGGCGCGGTCAAGCCCGACACCCTTAAATACGCCGAGGGGAAGAAGGGCGGGTTCGACCCGCACGCCCGCATCGTCGACATGGACGCCGACGGTATCGATGCTGCTTTCTTGTACCCGAGCCTCGGCCTCTTCGCCGGCGCGGTCGCAGACCCCGGGCTCGCGGGGGCCATGTGCCGCGCCTACAATTGCTGGCTCGCCGATTACTGCAAGCCTTATCCCGACAGGCTATTCGGGGTCGCGATGCTGCCGATGCAGTCGGTCGACCTCGCGATCGACGAGATGCGCTACGCGCGCGAGGCGCTCGGCATGCGCGGCGGCTTTCTGCGGCCGAACCCGTATCACGGCAACAAGATGATCAGCGACCCGATGTACGAGCCGTTCTGGACGATGGCCGAGGAGCTCGACTTTTCGATTGGCTTTCACGAGGGCTCGACCACCGCAATGCCCACCGTCGGCGTCGACCGCTTCGAGGCGGACCGCGCGGCACGCCACATGATCAGCCACACGATGGAGATGATGCTGGCGGCGATGAGCGTGATCTGGGGCGGCGTTGTCGATCGCCACCCGCGGCTGCGCGTCGCTTTTCTAGAGTCGGGCGGCGGCTGGATCGCACCCTGGCTCGACCGCATGGACCGGCATTTTGACGACCAGGGCTTCAACGATACCGCGCCGAAAACGCGGCCGAGCGAACTGTTTCAGCGCAACTGCTGGATCTCGTTCGAGCCGGTCGAGAACAGCATCGCCGTGCTGGCCGATTATATCGGCCCGCACAAAATCATGTGGGCGACCGATTATCCGCATCAGGACGGCTTCTTCCCGGGAGCACCGCAGATGGTACGCGACCGGCTCGGGCCGTTATCCGCCGAGGCGAGGCGCCAGGTATTGGCCGGCGGTGCTTTGGGGTTCTATGGCTTGCACTGACGGCGGCGCGCGCCCGGTCGGGGCCGGTTGGTTTTCAACATTTTCAAAAAGGGAGGTGCATGATGGAACGACCGCGGATGCAGCAAACGATGCCCGAGGACAGGAGCGGCTGGCATCATATCGATGCCGGTCCGCATTTGGAGATACTGTTCCACCCCGACCGGCGGCTGGCCGGCCGCGAGCCGGACCAGATCGAACGGCCCTCGATCGTGGTTGCCGTAGCCGGCAAGCGCGAACAGGCGCTGCGCTTCGACCCCTTCAGTATGGGCGCCCACTACCATATCAGGCCGGGGCTCGCCGAGCAGATCCCGCTCCCGGTCGCCGAGGGCCAAACTCCGCTGGACGCCACCATGGCATTCTTTGAAAAGCCGCTTCGGTTGCGGGGGCTTCTCGCTCTCGCCGAGGAGGACGAGGTGGCGTCGCAGCTGCGGGATCAAGAGCTGAAGAACGCCGCCCGCCAGATCCGCGCGCTTAGCGCCGCCGCGCGCACGGGTGCGGCGGCCTGATCGCGACACGCTCCGGTCCGCACGGGAGAGTAGTTCAGCTACGCAAAGCCCTGGCGAGAATGCCAGGGCCGCACTTCGTTTCCGCTGCCGCCTACAGCTGCCGGTTCCAGAGCGAGCCTGATATTACCATGATGACCCCGCTGCATCTGACGAATTTTCGCGTCGTTGGGTGCTGGCGCCGCGGGCCTGACGACTGCGCACGAGCGCGCGCAGGCAAACGAGTGACGATTGTTGAGGCGCGAGACCGCTGCGGCGGACGCATCGAACCGGCGGTGCGCCGATAACGGACATGCCTTTGTGCCGCGATCAAGAATGGACTCGCCCACCGGAGCTTCGCCACGGGCGATGCGTATGATTGCATCCTGGTCCCCATCCCGGACGGACGAAAATTTCACGCTGCGGTAAAATTCGCTTAGCGATGGCGCTCCCCGCCAGGATCTGCAACTCCAAACGGCGCGGCCCACGCATTTCTGAGGGTGCTCGTTTTGTCGGGTCTGGGAACGGCGACACCTCCTGACCACCCGCCGCCGTAAGCAGTGCTCCGATCGCTGATCGGTCGAAGGGCCGCCGGCCGAGCGCCACTCAAAAACCGGCTCTCTGCCTCACTGTCGTTCGTGGCCTCCCAGCAAAGCGGGAAGGTCGTAGTCGACCAGCTCTCCGATCCGCTCGATGGTCAGATCGGCGGCCGGATAGGAGGCGGCGTCCGGGCCGCAGGCGAATTGACCTTGACGGGGCAGAATCGTGGTTACGCGGTCGCCCCAGACCTTCTTTACCGCGGTGAGAATTCGCGGCTTGTCGTCGATCAGGACGTAGCGAGCGGCCGGGTAGCGCTCCTCGACATCGCCGAGCTCGTCTTCTTTGTGGATGTAGATCAGCACCTGTCCTTGGACGGCCTCAAAGATGCCGGAGCGCTCCACCTTGCGCGGTTGGAAGACTACGTCGCCATCGGACAGGATGACGGTCTGTCCCCAGTCGCGCAGACGCTCGAGGACGTCGAGCGCTCCGGGGTAGAGCCGATTGGCGAACGGGTAATCCACCAGATAGGACGACATCGACAAGAGATGTATGTCCTTCGGGTGCTCGACCCGATAGCGCTGCAACGCCCCGAGGTAGTCACGGTAGCCCAGATCGGTGAAGAGCTGCTCCAGGATCGCCCAATAGCGGTCGCGGCAGGCAGCCCCGAACTCGCGTTCGAGATGGCGCTTGAGATCGGCTTGGATGCGATCGTTGTCGAGCAGCGTATTGTCGACATCGACCAGGAAGACGGTCGGGTTCGCGGTCAGCATGCGGCTTGCCTTTCCGGCGGGGCGTGAGGTTTGTCGGGTGCGCTTCCGTGGGCTACCCCGCGACTCACGGCCCCAGCGCTTTGTCTACCATCGCCTGGGCTTCGGCGACGATGCGGTCGAGATGGGCCTCGTCCTTAAAGCTTTCGGCGTAGATCTTGTAGACCGCCTCGGTGCCGGACGGCCGGGCTGCGAACCAGCCATTGGCGGCGGCCACCTTCAGCCCGCCGATCGGGCTGTCGTTGCCGGGCGCGCGGGTCAGCTTGGCGATGATCGGTTCGCCGGCGAGGCTCGCTCCCTCGACGGCGTCGGGCGCGAGTTTGGCGAGCCTCGCCTTTTGCGCGGGCGTCGCCGCCGCGTCGATCCGCCTGTAATACGCCGTGCCGAATTGCGCGGTGAGTTCACGGTAATGCCGGCTCGGGTCCTCGCCGGTGCAGGCGGTGATCTCGGCCGCCAGCAAATTCATGATCAGGCCGTCCTTGTCGGTCGTCCATACGCTGCCGTCACGCCGCAGAAAACTTGCCCCGGCGCTCTCCTCGCCGCCAAAGCAACAAGAGCCGTCGAACAGACCCGATGTGAACCATTTGAACCCGACCGGCACCTCGGCGAGCCGCCGCCCCGCCTGGTGCACGACGCGGTCGATCATGCCGCTCGTGACCACTGTCTTGCCGATCGCGGCACCTGCCGGCCAGTGCGGCCGATGGGCCAGCAGAAAGCCGATCGCGACCGCCAGATAATGGTTGGGGTTCATCAGCCCGGCACCCGGCGTCACAATGCCGTGGCGGTCGGCATCGGGGTCGTTGCCAAAGGCGAGCCGGTAGCGGTCCTTGAGCCCAACGAGCCGCGCCATCGCGTGGGCGCTAGAGCAATCCATGCGGATCCGCCCGTCATGGTCCAGGGTCATAAAGGCGAAGGTCGGATCGACCAACGGATTGACCAATTCGATATCGAGCTTGTAGCGGGTGTTGATCGGCTCCCAGTAATTCACCGCGGCACCGCCGAGCGGGTCGACCGCGAGTTTGAGCCCGGCGGCGCGAATTGCCTCCATTTCGACGACATTGCGCAAATCGTCGACATAGGGATGGATCAGATCCTGCGGATGCGTCGTGCCGGCCGTGACGGCGGCGGCGGGCGTTGCCCGCTTCACCGCGGCATTGCCGCCGCGCAACAGCTCGTTTGCCCGGTCCTGAACCCATTGGGTGGTTTCGGTGTCGGCCGGGCCGCCATGGGTCGGGTTGTATTTGAAACCGCCGTCCTCGGGCGGGTTGTGCGACGGGGTGACGACAATGCCGTCGGCCAAATGCGAGCTGCGGCCGCGATTGTAGACGAGGATCGCGCGCGAGATGACCGGGGTCGGCGTCACCCCGTCGTCGCGCTGGATGATCGTGTGCACCCGGTTGGCCGCCAAAACTTCGAGCGCGGTGCGCTGCGCCGGCGCGGACAGCGCGTGGGTGTCCTTGCCGAGGTAGAGCGGGCCGTCCGTCCCCTGGATCCGGCGGTAGTCGCAGATCGCCTGGGTAATGGCCAGAATATGGGCTTCGCTGAACGAGCCGCGAAACGGCGAGCCGCGATGCCCGCTGGTACCAAAGGCGACGCGCTGTTCACGATCATCGAGATCGGGCCGGCATTGGTAATAGTCGCGTTCGAGGCGGGCGAGATCGACCAGCACCTCCTCGGGCGCCGGCTTTCCGGCTAACGGCGAAACGGTCATCGGCGCTTCCTCCTGATCGGCGGTCCGACCCTAGCGATCCGCTCTACCGTGACGCCACACGGCGATGCATTGCGCCAGCGCCTGCTCGGCGCGCCGGTCGATTTCGGCGTCGGTGAGCGTGCTCAGCGGATGGTCGATGACGACCGGGCAAAGGTCGGGCATGCCGAGGGCCTGGCACTGCATCAGCGCCTCATGCACAAATTCGCCGGTGACGATGACCGCCGTCGGGCGGCCCAGGGCTTCGAGGCTGATGCCGTCATGCGTACAGCACGATGTGCACGAACCTCAATCGCCGATCGCCGTCAATACGATGTCGCTGCCGGCGGCGATGGTCTCGATCAATGCCGGGTCGGCGTCTTTCGAAAAGCTTTCCTTGCGGTAGTAGCTGACCGCGGCCAGCGCCGCCTCTTCGCCGAGCCGCGCCACGGTTTTGCGCAACAGCCGGCCCGCGTTCCATTTGGTGTTGTCAAGCACGCCGAGACGCAGCCCGGCGAGATCGTCCACCCGCGGCGCCAGCGGTTTCGTCTCCGCCTCGACCACCCCGCGCGGGTCAAAGACGATCGGATCCCTTTCGTTTCGCATTGCTATTTCTCCCGTTCCATCGCGGACGCGGTTCAGATCGCAGCTGTGTCATTGCGAGCGCAGCGAAGCAATCTCGACTAGACCGCCTCCACGGCTCGCCCGCGCGGGATTGCTTCGTCGCTCCGCGCCTCGCAAAGACAAACCTCCGGCCGCCGCGACCCATCCGCTACAAATAACACGTGCCGTCGACGCAGACGGGTTCGCGCCTCGGGGCCGCGTCGCTTTCGATATTGCGCAGCACCGGCGCCGACATGTGGCCCCAGCCGGGGATAAAGGCGGAGAACCGGCCGGCCTCGCCGCCAACGACAAACAAATGAATGTGGTCGGGGTCGGGCACGACCGGGATGCGCGAACCCTGCTCGCGCTTGTACCAACGCGGCAGGTTGCGGTTGTAGATCTTGCCGTAGCGCTCGTTGAAGGTCAGCTCGGAAAACAGGTTGTAGGCGTTCATGTAGAGGTAGCTCTTGACGTCGTGGCGGGTCCAGCCTTTGCCGGCGATCGTGCGCGCATGCTCGGGGCCGATGATCACCGCGCAATGGCCGCTCGACACCGCGTTGTTGTTGGCGATCGTGCTCATTGCCGAGGCAATGCTGTCGAGAATTCCCTCCGCGTCGTTGGCGACGTGGTTGGTGACGCTGTGCGGCGGTTCGGCGGCAAGCACGAACACCGTCGAGTCCTGGGCGTCAAAGCCCTTTTCGACATGATAGGGCGCCCACGGGCTCGCCTTCTCGTTCTCGGCGACGCAATAGGTGTATTTGCCGGGATGGCCCAACGTGCTCTTGTCGAGGTCGCCCGGCCGGCCGCCGCCGACGTTCAGCAATATCAGCCGCAACGCCCGGCCGATTGTCGCGTTGGCGCGGTTGCCCGAGCCGAAGGCGTTGCAGTCGCCGTTCATGCCGATCGCACCGGCAATCGGGCCGTTGACGATCAGCAAGGGTGCGGCCATGTGGGTCGTGGCCTGGACCCCGTTCAAATTGAACGCCTTGGTCGTCAGCGCCAGCATCGCCGCGCGCACCACCGCCGCATATTCGGGCTTGCACCCGGCCATGACCATATTGACCGCCAGCACCTCGCGCGTCAGGTTGCCGTGGCGCGGCGGCACCTTGCATTCGACAAAATCAGGTTCGCCACCGAGTGCCGCGACAAACTCGTCGACCCGCTCGCGGGTCGGAGGCACGATCGGCAACCCGTCGGTCCAGCCCTGTGCGAAATACCATTCGACGAGATCGGTCCCGGCCGGCACTGGCGATACGCGGGCTGTGGCGCTTTCTGCGACTTTTGCGGCGGCTGTCGCCATGCGTCTGCTCCGGCTGCGGATCGGCGAGCCAACGATATCACTTTCGCAACTATCACCCCGCCATCGAATCGCGGCCGATCCACAGGCGGTTCAGCAGCCGCGTCAGGGGCCCCGGCCGGCTATGTCCGGCGAGCCGGGCGCAGGCCTCGTGGTAGGGCGCCACATGGCGCAGCCGAGGCGGGATGCGGGGATAGAGGAACCGCAGGGCCGCGACCGCCCGTTTAGTGGCGCGCTGCTCCGCTGGTCCGTAAGGCAGGGCGAATTCATCGCGCAGCCGCTCGGGCAACATGCCCGTGGTCAGCGCGCGATACCAGCCGGGGGAGCGCAACCGGGTTCCGGCGCCGGCGAACAGCTCGGCGGCGATGGCCCGCGCGGCAGGGCTGACGGCAAGCCTGTCCGAGCCGACCATCTCCTCGAAATAAGCGGCAAAGGCCGGCCAGCTTGCTGGCGGGGCCGATTGCGGGATGCCGAAAAACGCCGCGAACCGGCGAAATTCGGCGTAGTAGCGCTCGCGTTCACCGGCCGAAAGCGGCGGGTTCACGAGTTCGAAGGCGACGATCGCGCTGTCGGCCAACGCGGCGAAAACCCAGCGCAGCGCCGCGACATCGTTGGCGTGATAAGGCGTGCCGGCTGGAAACGCGCCGGTGCTTTCGGCGAGGATGCCTGATATCGCGGCATGGCGGCGGTGAAGACGGCGGGCGGCGGCAATCGCCTCTTCGGTGGTGCCGAACACCATCGTAAAGACAAAGCCGAAAGTGCGGTGAAACCGGCCGATCGGGTCGGCGAGGCTGCGCGAATGCTCGGCGATCGCCGCGGCGACCCAGGGATGGGCAAGCTGCAAAAGCAAGGCGCGGCCGGCGGCGAGAAACACCGCCGCTTCGCGGTCGATATGCCAGACCATCGATCCCGGCCCAAAGACCCCACCCAGCCGCCCCGTCGCCTCGGCGCGCAGCATCGCCAGCTCGCATTCGAGATCCGCCTCGGTCACGATCCGGCAGGTCAGCGCGCTACCCCGCGCCGGCCTTGGGCAACCAAATCTCGCCGCGTTTGCGGTACTGTTTTTTGACCGCGGCCCACGCGACGCGAAACGCGATCTCCTCCTGATCGTGCGGGCCGCGGTCGGCGTAGGTCGCCCAGGCGTTGTTGAACGCCGAGCGAAAAATTTCCTGCGCGTGCGGCGGCAGATGGCGCGCCGCTGGCGGCAGTTCCGCGGTCGTCGCATAGGGCATCGCGGCCGCTACCCTCTCTCGAAACCCTCGAGCGACAAGCCGAGGGCTTCAACCCCCTCTTCGAGATAGTCGCCGAGCAGCGGCGTGCCGAGTAGATAGTCGGTTTCGGTCGTGGTGCGGGTGTCGCGCGCCTGCCGCAGCGCCTCGCCCCAGCTTTGGGCGTCGTAGTCGCCGCGCCCGAGCCACACCAATGCCAGCAATTCCTCGCGCTCGTCGATGTTGAGCCCGTCGAGCGCGTCGCGCAACTCCTGTGCCGTCGGATTGTCCGGGGTATCGAGCAGGATCTCCCGCTCGTCGTCGTCGGCCGCGTCCGAGCCGTCTTGGGCATCGGGATCGGCCGGCACCTCGGCATCGTATTCGCGCGCCTTCTCGACAATGTAGGCCAGCTTTTCGAGCGGGATCGTCAGCATCCTGAAGCCTTTCGCATTCCGTCATTCGGGTCGGACGGCGACCGGCGCCGCGGGCCAGCGCCAGTTCTTGACCTCGGGCATGTCGTCGCCGTGGCGGGTGATGTACTGCTTGTGCTCGATCAGCTTGTCGCGCATCGCCTGCTTGGCGTAGGCGGCCATGTAGCCGAGCTTGGGTACCCGGTCGATCACGTCGGAGGCGAGATGAAACCGGTCGAGGTCGTTGCGCACGACCATGTCGAACGGGGTTGTCGTCGTCCCCTCCTCCTTGTAGCCGCGGACATGGATGTTGTCGTGATTGGCGCGGCGATAGGTCAACCGGTGGATCAGCGCCGGGTAGCCGTGATAGGCGAAGATGACCGGCTTGCCGGTCGTGAACAGCGCGTCGAAATCGTGGTCGGTCAAGCCATGCGGATGCTCTTCGTGCGGCTGCAACGTCATCAGATCGACGATGTTGACGACGCGGATTTTCAAATCCGGGACATGACGGCGCAGCAGATCGACCGCCGCCAGGGTCTCCAGGGTCGGCACGTCGCCGGCGCACGCCATCACCACGTCGGGCTCGGCGCCGCGGTCGTTGCTCGCCCACTCCCAGATGCCGATGCCGGCGTCGCAATGCTTGATCGCCGACTCGATGTCGAGCCATTGCGGCGAAGGCTGTTTGCCGGCGACCATCACGTTGATCCGGTTCCAGCTGCGCAAGCAGTGGTCGGTGACCCATAACAATGTGTTGGCGTCGGGCGGCAGATAGACCCGGATGATGTCGGCCTTTTTGTTGACGACGTGGTCGATAAATCCGGGATCCTGATGGCTGAACCCGTTGTGGTCCTGGCGCCAAACATGCGAGGTCAACAGATAGTTCAATGACGAGATCGGCCGCCGCCAAGGGATCTCGCGCGACGCCTTCAGCCATTTGGCATGCTGGTTGAACATCGAATCGACGATGTGGATAAAGGCCTCGTAGCAATTGAAGAGGCCATGACGGCCGGTCAGCAGATAGCCCTCGAGCCAGCCCTCGCAGGTGTGTTCGCTGAGGATTTCCATGACCTTGCCCTCAGGCATCAGATGGTCGTCCTCGGGCAGGGTCTCGGCCACCCACTGGCGTTCGGTGACCTCGAACACTGCCGAGAGGCGGTTGGAGGCGGTTTCGTCCGGCCCGAACAGGCGGAAATTCGTGTTCTGCTTGATGATGTCGCGCAGAAAGGCGCCCATGATTCGCGTCGCCTCGCCGTCGCCCCGCCCGGGTGCCTCGATCGCCACCGCATAATCGGCGAAATCCGGCAATACCAGCTCGCGGCGCAATAAGCCGCCATTGGCGTTTGGGTTGGCACTCATCCGCCGGTCGCCCAGCGGCGCCAATGCCGCGATCTCGGGCTTCAGCCGGCCCTCGTCGCCGAACAATTCGTGCGGCCGATAGCTCTTCATCCACTCTTCGAGCAATTTGATATGCTCAGGCGTGGCCATGTCCGGGATCGGCACCTGGTGGGCGCGCCAATAGCCTTCGGTCTTCAACCCGTCGACCGTTTTGGGCCCGGTCCAGCCCTTGGGGCTGCGCAGCACGATCATCGGCCATTGCGGGCAGACGATCTTTTCACCGGCGCGCGCCGCCTCCTGCAGTGCCGCGATCTCGTCGACCACCCGGTCGAGCGCCGCCGCCATCAGCTGATGCATCCGCGGCGGGTCGTCGCCCTCGACAAAATGCGGCTTGTAGCCATAGCCGACCAACAGCGCCTCGAGTTGCTCGTGCGGGATGCGTGCCAAGATCGTCGGGTTGGCGATCTTGTAGCCGTTCAGATGCAGGATCGGCAGCACCGCGCCGTCGGTCGCCGGGTTTAGGAATTTGTTGCCGTGCCAGGCGGTAGCCAACGGCCCGGTCTCGGCCTCACCGTCGCCGATCACGCACGCCGCGATCAGGTCGGGGTTGTCGAGGACCGCGCCATAGGCATGCGACAGCGAATAGCCGAGTTCACCGCCTTCGTTAATCGATCCCGGAGTTTCGGGTGCAGCATGGCTCGGGATGCCGCCCGGAAAGCTGAACTGGCGGAACAGCCGGTGCATGCCGTCCTTCGTCTGCGGCACGCTCGAATATAGCTCGCTGTAAGTGCCCTCGAGCCAGGTGTTGGCGACCATGCCGGGGCCGCCATGCCCCGGGCCGCAGATATAAATGACATCGAGGTCGCGCGTCTTGATGACCCGGTTGAGGTGCACATAGATGAAATTGAGCCCCGGCGTCGTGCCGAAATGGCCGAGTAGCCGCGGTTTGATGTGGGCGCGTTCGAGCGGCTGTTCGAGAAGCGGGTTGTCGAGCAGGTAGATCTGTCCGACCGACAGGTAATTCGCCGCCCGCCACCACCCGTCGATCAGTTCGAGCTGGACCGCCGACAACGGCCCGGCCATTTCGGCATCGTCCTGCGCGGCCATCCGATCGCTCCCTCAATCGCCGATAAAAATCCCCGACCTCTCGACGCCAACGCCGTGACGGGCATATTGCTGCCCCCGGATCGTCGGCCTCGACGAGCCCCGTCAATGTACGATCAGCACCGGCACCGCGGCTGCGGTCTGCAGGACATGTTGGGTGAACCCGCCAAAGATCCACTGGCGCAGCCGGCTGTGGCCATATCCGCCCATCACCAGCAACGCGCCGCTCTCAGCGGCGGCGGCAATCAACGTATCCGCCGGATTGTGCTGATCCGGCTGCAGCCTCTCGGCCGAAACCCTCAGGCCGCGCCAGCGCAGGTTGGTCATCAGCTGGTTGCCTTCCGCGCTCGACGGATCGTCTGCCTCGGCGACGGTCAGGATGCGAATCTCCCCGGCGAGCGCCAGAAACGGCAGGGCCGCGGTCACCGCATGCGCTGCCTCTCGCGTCGCCTTCCAGGCGATCACGGCGGTCTGCGGCAGCGCGGTCATCGGGGTTGCAGGCGGGATCAGCACCGGACGGCCGCTGTCGAGCAGAGCGGTCTCGATGGTTTCCGGAGCGACGCCCTCGCCGTCGGCGGCGCGCCCCATGACCATCAGATCGGCGGCACGGCCGTGCTCGACGACCCAATAGGGTTCGAGGCCGATTTGCCGCGTCCATTGCGCCGAGGGCGCGGCCGGGCCGGGGGGAGAGTCGGTGATCGCCACCCCCTTGCGCGCGCAAAACTCGTCGAACAACCGCCGCGCCCGCGCTTCACGCCGCTCCGCCTCCTCGTCGAGCCGCTCGACCAGTCCGCCGACCATCGTCGCGCCGCCGCCCTCGGACGACATCGTGACCGCCATCGACGCCGCGTCGACGCGCACATGCAAAAATTCGAGATGCGCGGCAAACGCCCGCGCCACCGCGAGAGCCGAGGCGAACACACTGTTGTCGGCAGTGCTGCCGGTCGCCGGAACGAGAATGGTCTTGATCATCGGATCTCCCTTGCCGTGTCGCGGCCGCGGTCGATGCTACCGCGCCGCGCCGCGCCCGTCGATCGGACGGGCCTACGTCGCAGGTCGAGCGCCATACCGCGACATTGATGCATGTCGCCGGTCAATCGGTAATAAATCCGCCGCCGATACTACCGCAGACCCGCCGGGGCTGACAAAACGCCGCTGCGGCGCGGGCCATGGGGCGTCGCGACCGGCGCGGTCGAGGAAGATGGGGTCATGAACGAACTCGGCGGTGCAGTGATCCTCCTGCTGATCCTGCTCGGCGGCAGCGCGGTCGGCGTGTCGATCCGGCCGTTTTTGTCGGAGCGCCACCGCAGCCGCGAGACAACCGACTTGATCCAACTGGTCCTGACCATGCTGGTGACCTTCGCGGCGCTCGTGCTGGGTCTGTTGACCAGTTCGGTCAAGGCGTCGTTCGACACCATCGACACCGATTTGCGAGGCCTGTCGATCCAACTGATCCAGCTCGACCGGTCGTTGCGTGAATACGGCAGCGAGGCGGACCCGGCGCGGGCATTGCTGCGCAGCTACACGGCGGCGGCGATCGCCTCGACCTGGACCGAAGACCCCAAGCCCCCGGGGAATTATTATCCGAGGCAGGTATCACCGCCGCCCTCCAGCGGCTCGATCGAAGCCACCTCGCTCGGCGACATGCTGGCCCAGGTCGAGACCGACATCCGCGCGCTCGACCCACAGGACCCGATGCACCGGCGGCTCGCCCTGACCTGCATCAACCAGTTCGAGCTGTTGATGCGCGCCCGCTGGAAGCTGATCGAGGAAGCGCACAGCTCGATCTCGATGCCGTTCTACATCGTGCTGACCTTCTGGCTGGTGATCATCTTTGCCAGCTTCGGGCTCACCGCGCCGCGCAATATGCTGTCCTACGTGACGATCCTGTTGGGCGCGCTGTCGATCGCCTCGGTTGTCTTTGTGATCCTCGATCTCGACACCCCATTCAGCGGCATCTTCATGGTGTCGAGCCAGCCCTTGCGCGATGCTTTGGCCCAGTTCAACCGATAGCGACACCGCCAATCCGCCAGCGATAAGATAAAATTTGGACACAATGGCAACAATCAGCCGGCGGAGGAACGATGCCCAACTTTCTGACCCTCGACGACATCGACGTGCGCGGCAAGCGGGTGCTGCTGCGTGCCGATCTGAACGTCCCGGTCAAGGACGGCGTCGTCACCGACGCGACCCGCATCGAGCGCCTCGCGCCGACCATCGAGGTGCTGCTCGCCAAGGGTGCGGCGGTGATCCTTATGTCGCATTTCGGCCGGCCCAAGGGCGGGCCCGACCCGAAGCTGTCGCTGCGGCCGGTGTTGGCGCCGCTGCGCCGGGCATTGGGCGGGCGCGACGTCGCCTTTGCCACGGATTGCATCGGGGCTCCGGCCGAACGCGTCGTCGCCGCCTTGCTGCCGGGACAGGTGGCGTTGCTCGAAAACCTGAGGTTTCATCCGGGCGAGGAGGCAAATTCGCCCGATTTCGCCCACGCCCTGGCGGCGCTGGGTGACGTCTACGTCGACGACGCCTTTTCTGCGGCGCACCGCGCGCACGCCTCGATCGCCGCCCTCGCCCGGCTACTGCCGGCCGCCGCCGGCAAATCGATGGAGGCCGAGCTCGCGGCGCTGTCGGCGGCGCTCGAACATCCGGCGCGCCCGGTCATGGCACTGGTCGGCGGCGCCAAGGTATCGACCAAGCTCGACCTGTTGCGCTTTGTGATC
>DATMKU010000238.1:0-2453 GCA_035570935.1 Allostellaceae bacterium | reverse complement strand
TTTTCCCGATCTCGCCCCGGGCGAGATGACGCACAAATTCACCCTGAAGGCCGCCGACCTCAAGCGGCTGATCGACAAGACCCAGTTCGCCATCTCGACCGAGGAGACGCGCTACTACCTCAACGGCATCTACCTGCACGCCGCCGGCTCTGCCAAAGCGCAAACCTTGCGCGCGGTGGCGACCGACGGCCACCGGTTGGCGCAGATGGAGCTCGAATTGCCGAAAGGCGCCGCCGGCATGCCCGGCATCATCGTGCCGCGCAAGACGGTCAGCGAAGTGCTGCGCCTGATGGAGGACAATGAGGCCGTGGTGGCTATCGAATTGTCGTCGGGCAAAATTCGCTTCACCATCGGCGACGCCATCCTGACCTCGAAGCTGATCGACGGCACGTTCCCCGACTACGCCCGCGTCATCCCGCTGGCCAACGACAAAGAGCTGGTGGTCGACAAGAAGGAATTCGAGGCGGCGGTCGATCGTGTGTCCACGGTTTCGAGCGAGCGCGGCCGCGCCGTAAAACTGTCGATCACCGGCGGCAAACTGCTGTTGTCGGTGACCAACCCGGATTCCGGCAGCGCCAACGAGGAGCTCGAGGTCGAATACGCATCCGACCCGATCGATATCGGCTTCAATTCGCGCTACCTGCTCGATATCGCCGCGCAGATCGAGAGCGAGGCCGCGGTGCTGAAGCTCGCCGATCCAGGCTCGCCGACGCTGATCCAGGACAAGGATCCGCATGGCGCTCTTTATGTGCTGATGCCGATGCGGGTTTGAGCCGCGTTGTCATGCTCCGCCAACGGGTCCGGCCCGAAGTGGCCGGCCCGATGACAAGCTCTGGCGGAGCATCCAGTATACTCTGGCATCCGTAGCTGTTTCGGATCAAAGCGATTACTGGATCATCCGCCTTCGCGGATGATGACGGGTAATGACAGTCCTTCGCCTCACGCTCAACAATTTCCGCAACTATCACGCGGCTTCTCTCGAAACCGCCGCGAAGACCATCGTGCTGGTCGGGCCGAACGGTGCCGGCAAGACCAATTTGATCGAGGCCATTTCCTTCTTCGCGCCGGGCCGTGGCCTGCGCCGCGCCAATCTCGACGAGGTGGCGTTCAGCGAGGGCGACGGCTCGTGGGCGGCCGCAGCCGAGATCGAAGGAGTGCTCGGCCTTGCCACGCTCGGCACCGGCATCGAGCGGCCGCTCGAAGACGGCACCGCGATCTTGCGCAAATGCCGGATCGACCGCGAGCCGGTCGGCTCGGCCGCTGCCTTCGCCGATCACCTGCGCGTAGTGTGGCTGGTGCCGGCCATGGACACGCTATTCGTCGGCGCCCCGTCGGAGCGCCGTCGCTTTCTCGACCGGCTCGCGCTGGCGGTCGATGCCGAGCACGGCAGCCGCGTCAACGCGCTCGAACGCTCGCTGCGGTCGCGCAACCGGCTGCTCGAGGAAGCGCGGCCCGACACTCATTGGCTGGACGCCGTCGAACACGAGACCGCGGAACTCGCCGTGGCGGTCGCCGGACAGCGTGTGGAAACGGTACGCCGGCTCGACGGCGTGCTGGCAAGCCGCCGGGCTTCCGCATTTCCGCCGGCGGAGATCGCGCTCGATGGCTGGATGGAAAAACTGATCCCGGAGCACCCGGCCATCGAGATCGAGGAACGCTATCGCGCGGTGCTGCGCGACAATCGCGCCCGTGATGCGGCGGCGGGCCGGACCAGCGACGGCCCGCATCTGACCGATCTCAAAGTGACCTATGCGGACAAGGGCATCGCCGCCGCGGATGCCTCCACCGGCGAGCAAAAAGCCCTGCTCATAGGCCTCGTCCTCGCCCACGGGCGCTTGATCGCCGAGATGACGGGTTTTGCGCCGATCCTGCTGCTCGACGAAATCGTCGCCCATCTCGACCCCGCCCGACGCGCCGCGCTGCATGTCGAGCTCGCGCAACTCGGCGGACAGGTTTGGATGACGGGCGCCGATCCGGCGCTTTTTGTCGAGGTCGGCGATGACGCGATGATCATCGAAGTAGCGTCAGGCCGGTTGGAGCCGAGGCGGCCAAACAGCTAACGCTGGAACTTGGTTCCACTAAGATTTGTTCTCCAATCTGCTATGCGCAGCTGGCAGCACTGGAACCAGAGTGCGAGGCAGCCTCTTAACCCCATGGGAGTAGAAACGTCGATTGCGAGACTAGGTCCAAGAACGAGACAAGGCCGAATAACATGCCGGAACCGGCGGAAGACCAGATCGTTCGCAATCTCGCCAAGGCCATCGAGCGCCTGCACGAGGATTTGGAACGCGTTGAACTTTGGACTGAGGCGCTGAACTGTTTTCAGCGTCCGGTTCCCGATTATCAATCGGGCGAGCGCTATCTTTTGCCCAGTCGACCCCAGCGCCGGGACGCACGTTCCTAATCCCTAATTGCAGATATTGTCGAAGCGCAGATTTATCGCCGCCAAAAGG
>DATMKU010000237.1:0-4831 GCA_035570935.1 Allostellaceae bacterium | reverse complement strand
CCTGCTCTTCGCTCATCCCGAAACGCGCCTGGCGGAACCCCTCGATGGCCGCCGGCGGCCCGATCGGCGGGCCAGGCCGGTCCGTGGCGGCGCCCTTTTCTGCCTCGCTGTTGGCCGGAAGCTGGTCGTTGGCGCAAGCCGGTTGGGCGGCGCCCCAGATCGACCCGATCGCTAACAAGGCGAGCACGATCCTGGCCGACGGCCTGAACCTGTTGCGGCACCGTGAAGGTGTCTCTTTCAAGCTACCCAAAGCTTGCATCGACGAAATAGCCAAATGTGGCATGATTGGGTGTAATTCAGGCGGAGATAAACACCAGTTAATACATTGATAGTTAACATTTCCCATACGATGGCATAAAAATTTTTGCAACGGCACAAAAATTGCCTTTACCATAGAGCAAAAATCTGTCAAAAAATGGTTAAACTAGCGTCCAAAAGAGGCGCGATCCACGAGGGAGAACATGAGACACAGTCGCTTCCTGAGAAACGGCATTCCGGCGCTGGCGCTGCTGGTTGGGGCGGGTCTTTATATCCAGCCCGCCGCAGCGCTGACAATCGGGTTCGACGACCTGACCGACAATGGCTTCGGCACGCCGATCGCCAACGGCTATCAGGGGCTGAACTGGGTCGGTTGGCAGGTCCTCAATACTCCGGACTTCACCACCAACGTCGGCCCGAACGGGGCCGCGGCCGGGACCGTCAGCCCACCGAACATTGCCTGGGATGCCTACGGCGCTTTGGCAAAAATCACCAGCGCTACACCGTTCACTTTGGTCTCTGCCGATTTGACGGCATTCTGGAACGATGGCTTGCAGGTGACAGTCGCCGGATATCTCGACGGCGTACAACAGGACAGTGTGACCGATACTGTCTCTTCGACCGCACCGATTCTTGAAACTTTCGACTTCGCCAACATCGATGAAATCGATATTTCTGCGACGGGGGGCACCCAGAACCCCAACTACTCGGGCGCAGGGTTTGATGTGGCGGTGGACAATCTGACCATCACCCCGATGCCGGTCCCGGCGCCGCCCATCGGCGCCACCCCGGCCTCCTTCGCCGTCGTCGCGGCGGGTCTCGTGGGCATGACCCTGATTCGCCGCCGCCGCAGGGATACATAACCCGGCTGACGGAGATTTTTACGAGGGCCGGCGGCCGCGCCGCGTTCCGCGCGGCCGACAAAAGCTTACCTGTCTTTGGGGAGACCATCGATGATCGGAACCCGCCGGACATTCCGGATAGTAAACACACTTCTTCCTCTATTGACGATGGCGAGCGCAGCCGCTTTCGCGCAGACAGCGCCGCCGCCGCTCTCCTACCAGGTGTTGCAGCAGTTGCAGAATAACCCCACAGCCTTAAACGAGTTGCTTAACCAACCGGCCGCCCCTCAAGCAGCCCCGGCACCGGCGGGCACGATCAGTTCTGCGAGCGCGACAGGTACATGGACAGCCGTGACAAACCTCGGGGGCGTCAGCCTCAGCAATCCGTTGCTGCTGACTGACGGGACCGTCATTGTGCACAATCAGCAGGCCCGCGATTGGTGGAAGCTCACCCCAGACGTCAACGGGAATTACGCCACCGGCACCTGGTCGAAATTTGCCATGCTGCCGTCGGGCTACGGCCCGTTATATTTCGGTTCCGAAGTGTTGCCCGACGGGCGCGTCGTCACAAACGGCGGCGAATACAATTTGGGCGTGGCGAACGACACCAATCTGGGCGCGATCTACTACCCGAGCTTTGGGGCGTGGACATCCGTAACGCCGCCATCGTTTATGGCGAACATCGGCGACTCGCCAAGCGTCGTGCTCGACGACGGCACCTACCTGCTCGGCGATTGCTGCGCTTTTAACCCGCCGCAGGCAGGGCTGTTCAACGCCACCCCGCCTTTCACGTCGGTTAATTGGACCCTGACCGGCACCGACAAGGCCAACGGCTCCTTTAATGAGGAAGGCTGGACAGTGCTGCCGAGCGGAAACGTGATAGCCGTCGATGTCGCAGTCTACTCGGGTCAGACTTCTGAAATTTACTCGCCCGTCACAGGCGACGTCCACCGGCGGCGCAACGGGCGCACAGCTCAGCACGTGCATCACGGGTGTGATCTCAGCGTGTGAGATGGGGCCCGAGGTGTTGCGGCCCGACGGCACCATGGTCGCTTTTGGCGGTGTCAACGAGGGGGCCGACCCCATCGCGATCTACAACTCGACCGCCAGCACTTGGTCAGCCGGTCCCAACGTCCCCTCGGTCGCCGGTGTTCCCTATACGCTCGCCGACGCTGGCGCGGCTATCGAGCCCAACGGCACCGTGCTGTTCGCTGCAAGCCCCAGCAACTGGGCCACGAGCTCCTCGTACCCAAGCCCAGTTCAATTCTTCGAAATCAGCTCTACAAATGTCGTGTCGACGACGGCGAACACGCCGAATGCCGGGACTGACCGTTCCTATTACATAAACTATTGGTGTTGCCGAACGGCCAGATCTTTCAGACCGACTTCTCGACGCAGGCCCAGGTATATACGCCGGTTGGCAGCGCCAATCCCGCTTGGGCCCCGGTGATCGACACGTCCCCGACTGACGTCTCGCGCGCCTATACCTATCAGCTCGCCGGCACGCAATTCAACGGGCTCACGCACGGTGCGGCTTACGGCGACGATGTGCAGGCCAACACCAACTATCCGATCGTGCAAATCGTAAACAATTCGACGGGTCACGTCTTCTACGAGCGAACCTCGGGCTTTAACACAATGTCGGTCGCGCCAAATACCTCCTCGTCGACGAACTTTACGGTGTCGGGACTGACCGAAACGGGACCGAGCACCCTTTACGTGATCGCAAACGGCATCTCCTCGACGGGTGTAACTGTTACGGTTCATTAAGATCTGAACCTGGCGCCGGGCCGCTGCGCCGGGCGCGGTCCTCGCTCTGGTCCCGCCGTGAGGGGCAGCAAGTGACGCGTCCCGAAGTTGTCTGCCGCCGCTGTCTCAATACGATTTCGGCAGGCCGAGCACGCGCTCGGCGATGTAGGACAAGATCAGCTGCGGGCTGACCGGGGCGATGCGGGCGATCTGGATCTCGCGAAAATAGCGCTCGACATGGTATTCGCGGGCATAGCCCATGCCGCCATGGGTCATGATAGCGGTCTCGCAGGCGCGAACGCCGGCCTCGGCGGCGCAGTATTTGGCGGCGTTCGCATAGGCGCCGACCGCGCCCTCCTCCTCGCCGCCATCATAGGCGGCGGCCGCCCGCAGCACCATCAGCTCGGCCGCCTCGAGCTCGATCCAACGCGCGGCGAGCGGGTGCTGGATCGCCTGGTTCTGGCCGATCGGCCGGCCGAACACGACCCGCTCGCCGGCATAGCGGGCGGCCCGCGCGAGTGCCGCGCGGCCGAGCCCGACCGCCTCGGCCGCGATCAGGATGCGCTCGGGGTTCATGCCGTGCAGGATATAGTGAAAGCCCCGGCCTTCCTCGCCGATGCGGTCGCTCGCCGGCACTTCGAGCCCGTCGATGAACAACAGGTTCGAGTCGACCGCCTTCCTACCCATCTTCGGGATTTCGCGGACCTCGACCTTGCTGCGGTCGAGATCGGTGTAGAACAGGGTCATCCCGTGCGACGGCCGCGCCACCTCCTCGAGCGGAGTCGTGCGGGCCAGGATCAGCATTCTCTCGGCGACTTGCGCGGTCGAGATCCAGATTTTGCGGCCCGACAGCACGTAGTAGTCGCCGCGGCGCTCGGCGCGGGTCTTGAGCCGGGTCGTGTCGAGACCGGTGTCAGGTTCGGTCACCGCAAAGCAGGTCTTTTCCGCGCCGGCGATCAAGGGCGGCAGAAAGCGGCGCTTCTGCTCGTCGCTGCCAAAGACGACAACCGGGTGCAATCCGAAAATGTTCATATGGATCGCCGAGGCGCCGCTGAACCCGGCGCCCGACTCGGCGACCGCCTGCATCAAGACCGCCGCCTCGGTGATGCCGAGCCCGCTGCCGC
The DNA here is from genome assembly GCA_035570935.1 of Allostellaceae bacterium. Lineage (GTDB taxonomy): Bacteria > Pseudomonadota > Alphaproteobacteria > ATCC43930 > CGMCC-115725 > AP-15. The sequence goes on along the minus strand of DATMKU010000237.1, from coordinate 858 downwards.
CATAGTCCGGCGGCATGGCGACGCCGAGCCACCCGGCCTCGGCCATTGTCCGGTGAAATTCGTGCGGGAAGCCGCCCTCGTTGTCTTTCGCGAGCCAATAATCGTCGCCGAACCGCTCGCATAGCCGCAGTACCGCCGCCCGGATCTCGCGCTGCTCCTCGGTCAAGGTGAAGCTCATGCCGCTCTCCCCACTCGCGGGAATTCATTCCTCTGAAAAGCGCCGGCCGCAGGATGACGAGGCGGATATACCACGAACTTCCGGTTGACCGCGACGGCCGAACGGTATCCCATCGGCGAGCAAACACATTCGCCTCGAAGGGGAGAAGAGCCGGCGATGAGCATCAAGGGCAAGGCCAATATCGTCGGGATCTTTGAGCACCCGACGCGCAAGGCCGACGACAAGTCGCTGTTCCAGCTGCATGCCGAGTGTGCTGCGGGCGCGCTCGCCGACGCCGGGCTGACGAAGGACGACATCGACGGCTATTTCTGCGCTTCCGGCGACACGCCGGGCTTGGGCGCGCTGTCGATGATCGACTACCTCGGGTTGAAGCTACGCCATTGGGATTCCACCGACACCGGCGGCTCGTCCTACCTCTTGCAAGTCGGTCATGCGGCCGAGGCGATCGCGTCGGGCAAGTGCTCGGTGGCGCTGATCACCCTGGCCGGCAGGCCGCGCACCGAGGGGGTGGCGACCGGCACCACCCCGCGCGCGCCGACCGTGCAGTCGGCCGAGACCGCGTTCGAGAACCCCTACGCGCCGGCGACCGCGAACATGTACGCGATGTGCGCGATGCGCCACATGTACCAGTATGGCACGACCAGCGAGCAGCTCGCCTGGGTCAAGGTCGCGGCATCGCA
>DATMKU010000236.1:0-34328 GCA_035570935.1 Allostellaceae bacterium | reverse complement strand
GGGCATCCGGGATGGCGTTTTTTCAAGGCCGTAACAATCTGCCGAGTCGGTTCGATAACCCAGCGCTCAAATCCGCTCTCGGGCAACACGCCGGCCCAGCTGTCAAACAGCTGAACCACTTCGGCGCCCGCCGCGATCTCGGCCGCGAGCCATTCGACCGTCGCCGCGGTCAACATGCCGATCAGCGCGTCGAAGCCCCGCGGATCGCGATAGCCCCAGCCCTTCACCCGGCGAAAATCACGGCTGCCGCCACCTTCGATCATATAGGTCGCGACGGTCCATGGCGCGCCGGCAAACCCAATCAACGCGGTTTGCGGACCGAGCGACGCAGCGACGCGCCGCACCGCTTCGAGAACGGGTTCGAGGCGCGAAACAGCAGCTTCAGGATGCAACCGCACCAAGCCGGTATTATCGCTGATCGCATCGAGCACGGGTCCTTCGCCCTCGCGATAGGCGAGCCCCTGTCCCAGCGCATAGGGCAGCATCAGGATGTCGGAAAACAGGATCGCCGCATCCATGCCAAAGCGCCGGACCGGCTGCAGGGTCAGTTCGGCGGCAAGGGCCGGGGTCAGGCACAATTCGACGAAGTCGGCCGCCCGGCTCCGGAGTTCCCGATATTCAGGCAGATACCGGCCGGCCTGCCGCATTAACCACCATGGCGGCGGCGATACCGTTTCGCCGGCGAGCACGCGTAGCAGGGGTTTGACCGGGATGCTCGCCATCAAGCAAATTCTCCTCTCAATAATATATAATTCTTAGATGGTGGAAGGTTGATGGGGCGGTGAATTTTGGGGATTTGCCGTCCATGCAATCTGGTTTCACAGGGTGATCCTCACCAAGTGAGGCGAACTCGCAGCCATGCCTAAAACTGGGGATTTTTGCCAAATCACGATAAAATCCGCGCTTCTTGGTCGGAGGGAAAACAAGGAACATGACGGAGCGCACTTCGACAATCCCCAATCCTCACCGCCTTGCGGAGCAACCGAGCCTTTGATGCCGAGGCGGTGTTGGCGAAGACGGCGAAACGGGGATAGATCTTTGCTGCATTCGCCGGCGAGGTCGAATCATGTGGATCACAGACGAGCGATGCACAGCCGGCGGGGGATAACCAGGCACAAGCAAGCGGTGCGGCGATGACGCGGTTTCACCTCCACCTCGTCTCCGATTCGACCGGCGAGACCGTGCATTCGGTCGCCCGCGCCTGCCTCGTGCAATTCGACGACGTCCAGCCGGTTGAGCACGTCTGGAGCATGGTGCGGACCCGCAACCAAATCGACCGGGTGATCGCCGGGGTCGAGGCCAATCCCGGCGTCGTTCTGTTCACCCTGGTCAGCGACCAGCTTCGGCAATTGCTGCAACAGGGCTGCCGCCGCCTCCAGATCGCGGCGATTCCGATCCTCGATCCGGTGATCGGCGTCCTGGCGTCGCACCTTCACCGCGAGAGCCGCGGCGTGCCGGGAAAGCAGCATCTGCTCGACAATGAATATTTTGCGCGCATCGACGCGATGACATTCGCCCTCAATCACGATGATGGGCAATCGAGTTGGGGCCTCGACGACGCCGATGTCGTCTTGGTCGGCGTTTCGCGGACGTCAAAGACGCCGACCTGCCTTTACCTGGCGAACCGCGGCATCAAGGCCGCAAATGTGCCGTTGGTGCCGGGGGTGCCGTTGCCGCCCGAACTGGTCAGCACCAAACGCCCGTTGATCGTCGGTCTGACCAATGACCCGGAGCGGCTAATTCAGGTGCGCCGCAATCGGCTGAGCATGCTGCATCATGACGAAAGCACCGACTATACCGATCTCGATGCGGTTCGTGCCGAGGTCCGCGAGGCGCGCCGGGTCTTTACCCAACATCACTGGCAGGTCATCGATGTTACCCGCCGCTCGATCGAGGAGACCGCGGCGACGATCATGAAGCTGCTCGCGCGGCGCCATGGCGTCGCCGAATGATCGGCTGACCCTGGTTTCGATATGCAACTATTCGGTCGGCGTCAGGGAGCGGGATGGTTTAGCCGACCGCCGGCGTGCTAGATATTGCGTCATGAAGATCAGCGGCGCCGCCCGCTTGGCAGGGATTATGGGATGGCCGGTGGCGCATTCACGCTCACCACTGCTGCACGGTTTTTGGCTCGAGGAGACCGGGATCGACGGCGCCTATGTGCCGTTGCCGGTGCGGCCCGACGATATCGAGCGAGCGCTGCGGGCCTTGCCGATTCTCGGTTTTCGCGGGTGCAATCTGACAATCCCGCACAAACAGAGCGCATTACGGGCGGTTGACCGCGTCGATCCGCTGGCACGCCGCATCGGCGCGGTAAACACGATCGTCGTCGCCGTGGACGGCAGTCTCGAGGCGAGCAACACCGATATCTACGGCTTTCGCGAGAACTTGCGTGCCGGCGCGCCGAATTGGAGCCCGTCGGCGGGTCCGGCGGTTGTGTTGGGTGCTGGCGGGTCGGCGTGCGCGGTTATCGCCGCCCTCGGCGATTCGGGGGTCGGCGAAATCCGCATCGTCAATCGCACGCGCCGCCGCGCCGAGAGCGTCGCGGATCAGCTGGCGACCTCGGCGACGCGAATTTCGGTCCACGCGTGGGACGCCGCGAGCGACGTGCTCGACGGCGCCGGTCTCCTCGTCAACACGACGAGCCTCGGAATGACCGGCGAGCCGCCGCTCGATCTCGACCTATCACCGTTGCCGCGCTCGGCGCCCGTCGTCGACATCGTTTACGTACCGCTGGAAACCCGGTTGCTCGCCCGGGCCCGGGGGCGCGGGCATCCTGTCGTCGATGGCCTCGGGATGCTGCTGCATCAGGGCCGGCCGGGCTTTGAAGCCTGGTTTGGCGCCAACGTACGGGTGACCCCGGCACTTCGATCGATGATCGTCAAGACCCTGGCGCCGGCAACGTGATCGTCGTCGGCCTGACCGGCTCCATCGGCATGGGAAAAAGCACCGCTGCGGCAATGCTGCGACGGATGGGAGTGCCGTTGTTCGACGCGGACCGGGTGGTTCACCGGCTGATGGCGCCGGGCGGTGGCGCGGTGGCCAAGGTCGAGGAAGCTTTTCCGGGCATGCGCGCGGCGAACGGCGGTATCGATCGCAAGCAGCTCGGGCAACGCGTGTTCGGCGCTCCCAAGAGCCTCGCTCGGCTCGAAGCCATCCTGCATCCGATGGTGGCCGACGCGGAGAAGCGGTTTCTGGCTCAGGCTTGCGCCCGGCGCGAGGCGATCGCCGTGCTCGACATACCGTTGTTGTACGAGAGCCGAGGGGCTGGGCGCTGCGATTACGTCATCGTCGTGTCGGCGCCGGCTATGCTCCAACGCCAGCGGGTGATGCGGCGGCCGGGAATGACCGCCGCACGTTTCGATGCGATCGCAGGGCAACAAATGTCCGATACCGAAAAACGGCGGCGGGCGGATTTTGTTGTTCCGACGGGCTTAGACCGCGGCTTTAGCCTGCGGCGGCTGAAGGCAATCATAACCGGCCTGCGGGATGGGGAAGCACCTCCGGCGCGGCAAGGCCGGCGAACGACACCGAAACCGCGACAGGGCAGATAATGCGCGAGATTGTGCTGGACACGGAAACCACCGGCCTCGATCCGATAGCCGGCCACCGCATCGTCGAAATCGCTTGCATCGAAATGGTGCATCACATCCCGACCGGTCGCATTTTTCATCATTATTTAAATCCGGGCCGCGACATCCCGGCCGACGCGCATGCGGTGCACGGCTTGACCGAGGAGTTTCTGGCCGCACATCCGCCGTTCGACGCGATCGCCGACCAGCTCTTCGATTTTATCGGCTCGGATCCGCTGGTGATCCACAATGCCGAGTTCGACCTCGCCTTTCTGAATGCGGAGCTGTCGCGGCTCGGCCGCGCGCCGTTCGCGCCGGCCCATGTCGACACCCTGACCTTGGCCCGGCAGCGCTATCCGGGCGCCCCGGCGAGCCTCGATGCCTTGTGCCGGCGGTTCGACATCGATCTGTCGGTCCGTGCCAGTCACGGGGCGAAGACCGATTGCGGGTTGCTTGCCGCCGTCTACCTCGAATTGATTGGCGGCCGCCAGCCCGGCCTCGATTTCGTCTCAACCGAAGTGGATGCGGTAACCGCTATCCAGGTTGCCCGCGCGCCGCGGCCGCACGCGCCTTCGGCTGCCGAACTCGTCGCCCACGAGGCGATGCTGGCGTTGCTCACCGCCCCATTGTGGCATGCCGTCGCCTGAGCTTTAGCAGCTTGGGCTTCAAACGAGCGGACCGCCCGGTGCCGCCGTCTGACCAAGCGATTGCTGTTGGCGCAACAGCTCGGCAAAGTCGATCGGGTTGATCAATAGCGGCGGAAACCCGCCATCGCGCGTCGCATTGGCGACGATCGCCCGCGCAAACGGAAAGATGATTCGCGGCGTCTCGACCAGGACCAAACCGGCAATCATCGACTCATGCGCGTTGACGACGGTCACGACCGCGCCATAAGCCAATTCGACGAGAAATACCGGCTCGCCTTGCGCGTTGGCGTTGACGTTGATCGTCAGGACGACCTCGTAGGAGCCGGGGTTCAGACTGCGCGCCTTGACATCGACGTTGATTGCGACATCCGGCTGGGTCGCCGGCTGAATCAGGCTTTGCGGTGCGCGAGGGTTCTCGAACGACAAATCTTTGATGTACTGGACATTAACGAACATTTGCGGGCCGTCTGCGGGCGGCGGCAACGCACCGCTTTCGCCGTTGCCTCTGGTCTCTCCCGCCATTTCCCTCTCCTCGCCGGCTGCGCGCGTCGGCTGGCTAACATGGAATGCAAAGCCGCAGCAACGTCCGGTGCGCGCGTTCAACATACGCTACAGGCGTCCACCGCCAGCCCGGAGAGGATTACCGGGCTTCTCGTTTCGGCTCGGGCAGCACCGGGTCGTCGACCCGGCGATAATCGCCGTCGATGACCGGAGTTGTGGGGTTGTGTCCGAGACCCGCCGAAAAGCGCCGGACGAGTCGTCGCCGCAACCCGGGGATCAGCAAGGCGAGTGCCGCAACGTCGCTGACAAAGCCCGGGACGATCAACAAAATCCCCGCCGCGGCGCGCACCGCACCGTCGAGCAAGCCGGGTAAAACCGGCTCTCGCAATTGAGCGCCGTAACGCAGCCGGGCGAGGATTGCCAATTGTTCACGGCGAAGGATCGCTATTCCCGCCAGCGCACCCAGAAGGAGAAGGGCGAGCGTCCGCCCGGCGCCGAGCCAGGCCGCTACCTGCAGCGTGACAAAAATTTCCAGCAAGAGACAGGCAGGCAGCACCCGTCGCAACACCCGCCTCATGAGGCAAATTCCGGTTGTGCTTGTCGTGGCATCGGCGGACCCCTATTTGACCCAAAGGGTATGCGAGGGCCGATCACCGGCCGTTGCCGGACGGCGGCGGGGCGAGCGAGAGATGGGCGATTTCCAATATTTCGACATCATCCTTTTCGCGATGATCGCTGCTTTTCTGGTTCTGCGGTTGCGCAGCGTGCTCGGCCGGCGCACCGGCAACGAGCGGCGGCGCGAGCTCTTTCCGAGGCGGGCAGCGCCGGTCGCGGACAAATCCGATGCCGACAAGGTGGCGACGCCCGGTGAGGCGGACAAGATGACCCCGATCGCGTCGATCGCTCCCAGAGCGGCCGATCCGGTTGCCGACGGGCTGATCCGCATAAGGCGAGCCGACCCCGGCTTTGAGCCGTCGCAGTTTCTCGAGGGCGCGCGCATGGCGTTCGAGATGATCGTCACCGCGTTCGCCAAGGGCGACAAGGAGGCGTTGCAGCCCTTGCTGAGCGAGGAGGTCTTCGGACCTTTCGCCCAGACGATCGACGAGCGGGCCGCCGCCAAGGAGACCGTCGAGACCCGCGACCTCAAACTCGACGATGCCGAAATCGCAGAGGCCGACATGGCCGGACGGACGGCGCGGGTGACGGTCAAGCTGGTATCCCACCAGATCAGCGTGACCCGTGCGGTCGACGGCAGCATTGTCGACGGCGATCCCGAGCATTCGGTGGAAAAGACCGATTACTGGACGTTTGCTCGCGATACCCGGTCCACCGACCCGAACTGGATGCTTGTCGCCACCAGCAGCGGCTGACCTGCGGCGCCGGTGGTGGCCCGGCGTGTTGATCGTGCTGGCGGCGATGGCAATCGGCCTCGCCCGCGACAGCGGCCCGCCGCGGCTTAGATTGACGCCGGTCGGGTTCGACGGACTGCCAGGTTGGAGCGGCGCCGATTTCGCCGCCGTATTGCCGGTCTTTCTCAAATCCTGCGCGCGATTCTCGAAAGAACCGGAAAAGCTGGCCTTCGGGCCGGTTGACAGCGGCGTCGACTACGGGCGGATCGAAGATTGGCTGGCGGCCTGCCGGGAGGCTGCCGCGGCGCCGGCAAACGACGAGGCGGCGGCCCGTCGGTTTTTGGAAAGCGCGTTCACGCCGATGGCGGTGAGCGATTATGGCAACCTCGAAGGCCTGTTCACCGGCTATTTCGAAATCGAGCTGAACGGATCGCGCCATCCTCACGGGAAGTACCAGACGCCGATTTACCGGCGCCCGCCGGCTCTCGGCGCGGGCCCGCGGTATTCGCGGGCGGAGATCGAGGATGGCGCCCTCGCCGGTCGCGGCCTCGAACTGCTCTGGGTTGAAGACCCCGTCGATGCGTTCTTTCTCCAGATCCAGGGTTCCGGGCGGATACGTCTGGAGGACGGCAGCGTGGTTCGTGTCGGCTATGACGGGCAGAACGGTTTGCCTTATGTCGCGGTCGGACGCCTGTTGCTCGAGCAGGGGGCTATCTCGCGCGACAAATTGACGATGGCCTCGATCCAAGCGTGGATGCGCGTCCATCCCAAGGCGGCGGCTGCGCTTCGCCGCGAGGATCCGTCCTATGTCTTTTTCCGCGTGGTCAAAGGCGACGGCCCGATCGGCGCCGAACGGGTCGCGTTGACGCCGCAACGAAGCCTCGCCGTCGACCGCGCGTATATTCCGCTTGGCGTGCCGGTTTGGCTCGCGGCCGACGAGCAGTTCCTGCCCAACATGCAAGTGCGGCGCCTCGTCGTCACCCAGGACACGGGCGGTGCCATCAAAGGCCCGGTGCGCGGCGACTTGTTCTGGGGGGCCGGCAGCGCTGCCGGCGACCGCGCTGGCGAAATGGACGCCCGCGGCCGCTATTACCTGCTGCTGCCGCGCGCTGTCGCCGACCGCCTCGCCTCGGAGGAAGCGCGCCGGTGAGGGCTGCTGCTGGCGTCGGTTGATCGCTAGCTGCGCGACGCCTAATTTTGGCGTTTCGCCGTGCTTGGGGTGGGGGATGACGGAGAAGCGGCCGCGGGTGGCGCTGTTTGTGACCTGTCTGGTCGACCTGTTCAGACCCACGGTCGGGTTTGCCGCGGTCAAATTGCTCGAAGCCGCCGGCTGCACGGTCGAGGTGCCGCGGGCGCAAACCTGCTGCGGTCAGCCGGCCTACAATTCGGGCGATCGCCGCGATGCCAAGGCGATCGCGTTGCAGGTCATCGACGCGTTCGCCGGATATGATTACGTCATCGCTCCCTCGGGCTCATGCGCCGGCATGATCCGTCAGCATTTTCCGGAGATGTTCGCCGACGATCCCGCGACCCTGCCGTGCGCCGAGGAACTGGCGGCGCGGACATGGGAGTTGGTTTCGTTTCTGGTCGATGTCCGCGGCATGCAGGAAGTAGCGGCGGCGCCGTGGCAACGGGTTGCGACGTATCACGACGCCTGCTCCGGACTGCGCGAGCTTGGCGTCAGGGACCAGCCGCGCCGGTTGCTTGCCTCGATCGCGGGGCTGGAGCTGCGCGAATTGCCGGGAGCGGAGGTATGCTGCGGCTTCGGCGGGACGTTTTGCGTCAAATATCCCGATATTTCCGACAAGATGGTCGGCGACAAGGCTGACGAGATCGCCGCGACCGGCGCCGACGCGGTGTTGGCCGGCGATCTCGGCTGCCTGTTGAATATCGCCGGCAAGTTGTCCCGCCAGGGCCGCTCGGTCGAAGTGCGCCACGTCGCCGAGGTGTTGGCCGGGATGACCGGCGACACGGCGCCGATCGGCGAAATGCGCTAGCAGCGATGCACGCCACCAGCCGCGATTTCACGGCGAATGCCCGCGCCGGGCTTGCCAACGAGAACCTCCAGCAGGCGCTCGAAATTATGACGCAGCGCGGCTTTCCGGCGCGCCGCCGCGAGGTCGTGGCCCGGCTGCCCGAATTCGACGCGTTGCGCGATGTCGGCCGCACGATCAAGGAGCATACGCTCGCCCATCTCGACTTTTACCTCGAACGGTACGAGCAGAAGGTGGTCGCGGCGGGTGGCTCGGTCCATTGGGCGCGCACACCCGAGGAAGCCTGCGACGCGGTCCTGAAGATCTGCCGCGCCGCCGGCGCCAAGACCGTCACCAAGGGCAAGTCGATGATCGCCGAGGAAATCGGGCTCAACGATTTCCTCGAAAAAAACGGCATTCGCCCGGTCGAGACCGATCTCGGCGAGTACATCATCCAGCTGCGCCACGAACCGCCGAGCCACCTGATCGCGCCGGCGATGCATCTGGTCAAAGAACAGGTGGCCGACACCTTCCGCAGCGCGCATCGCGCGCTCGACCCGAAGCGGTCGCTCGCCGAGGCGCGCGAACTGTGTGACGAAGCCCGCGCCCTGTTGCGCCCGCAATTTCTCGGCGCCGATGTCGGCATCACCGGCGCCAATTTCCTGATCGCCGAAACCGGCTCCGGCATTATCGTGACCAACGAGGGCAACGGCGATTTGACCCAGACCCTGCCGCGAGTCCACATCGTGGTGGCGAGCCTCGAAAAGCTGGTGCCGACCTTCGAGGACGCGGCGACGCTGCTGCGCCTGTTGGCGCGCTCGGCCACCGGGCAGGAATTCTCGTCCTATACGACGGTGTCGACCGGCCCGCGCCGCCCCGGCGATCTCGACGGGCCGGAGGCCTATCATGTCGTGCTGCTCGACAACGGGCGCAGCCAAATGCTGGGCGGCGAGTTTCACGACATGCTGCGCTGCATCCGTTGCGGCGCGTGCATGAACCACTGCCCGGTCTATGCCGCGGTCGGCGGGCATGCCTATGGCTGGGTCTATCCCGGGCCGATGGGGGCGGTCTTGACCCCGAGCCTGATCGGCATCGAAGAGGCGGCGGCGCTGCCCAACGCCTCGAGCCTGTGCGGACGCTGCGAAAGCGTGTGCCCGGTCAAGATCCCACTGCCGAAAATGCTGCGCCATTGGCGCGAGCGCGAATTCGCCAAAAAGCTGACGCGGCCGGTATGGCGCACCGGATTGTCGCTGTGGAGCTGGGTGGCGCGGCGGCCGGCGCTCTATCACGCGCTGAGCGAAATCGCGAGCCGCGCACTCGGTTGGGCCGCCGGGAGCCGGGGCCGGTTTCGCAGCCTGCCGATGGCGGCCGGCTGGACCGGGGGGCGCGATATGCCGGCGCCGGAGGGGCGCAGCTTTCACAGCCTGTGGGCGGAGCGCGCCAAACGCGAAGGCCGCCGGTGGTGAGCGCTGCCCGCGAGGCGATCCTTGCCGACATTCGCCGCTCGCTGAAACGCGGCCCACTCGGCCCGGAAAAGGCAGCGGAGCTCGACGCCCGCATTGCGGCGCATCGCCGCAACCTGACCCCGGCGCGGGCGACGACGCTCGACCACGCTCGGCAAATCGACCTGTTCGTCACGATGGCGCAGGAGGTGCAGGCGACGGTCGCGCGCCTATCCTCGGCGGCCGATGTGCCGGAGGCTGTGGCGCGCTATCTCGCCGCCGAAAACCTGCCGGCCGAGCTGGTGATGGCGCCGGACCCGAGCTTCGACGAGATCCCGTGGGCGAAGACGCCATTGCTCGACATTCGCCGCGGCCGAGCCGAAGCCGCGGACGCGGTCAGCCTGACCCCGTGTTTTGCAGCAATCGCCGAAACCGGGACCCTGATGCTGGTTTCCGGGGCAAACACGCCGACGACCCTCAATTTTCTGCCCGACACCCACATCGCGCTGGTCCACGCCGATCAGGTGGTCGCGAGCTACGAGGACGGCTGGGACCGGCTGCGCGCGGCCGACTCCGGCTCCGAGGGTGGTTCGGCGCTGCCGCGGACGGTCAACTTCGTCACCGGGCCGTCGCGCACCGGCGACATCGAGCAGCGCATCGTGCTGGGTGCGCACGGGCCCCGCCGCCTCCATATCCTCGTCGTCGAAAACCTGCGGGGCGCGAAAGATGGCGAAGCAAGCGGGTAATCGAATGCCCGCGTTCAACGAGCGAGCGATATGGGCGGAGGCGATGCGCGACGTGATCCCGTTGCGCGGACGTCTGGTCCTAAGGCCGCCGGCGGCAGCGCCCGAGATGCCGCGCTCTCCAGAGGGACCAGCGGTCGCGGCCGATACGGCGGCTGTCGAGCGTTTTGCCGGCATCGACCGGGCCAACGCCGAGCGGCTCAAACGCGGTCTGCGTCCGATCGAGGCGCGGCTCGACCTGCACGGCCGCACTCAGGCCGAAGCGCATCGCGAGCTGACCGATTTTGTCGAGGCCTCGTATCAAAGCGACCGCCGCTGTGTGCTGGTGATCACCGGGCGCGGTCTCGGCCCGAACGGGTCCGGCGTGCTCAAAAGCGCGGTGCCGCGCTGGCTCTCGGAAGCCGGCTTGCGCCGCCGTATCCTGGCGGTCGCCGCGGCCCAGCCGCGCCATGGCGGCGCCGGTGCGCTCTATCTGCTGCTGCGCCGCCGCCGCTGACGGAGAGCCCGCGCCAACACACGTAAACCTTGAATTCGCCCGCCGCTCCGATCACAAGACGGCAGGCAGCCCACTTGTTGAAAAACGCGATGGCCGACAACAGCGACTTGATCCCGCTTATCGAACGCTTGCAATCCGCCCGCGTGTTGTGCATCGGCGACGTGATGCTCGACCATTACGTATATGGCCAGGTCGAACGGGTCTCGCCGGAAGCGCCGATCCCGGTGTTGAACATCGAGCGCGAATTGAAGACGCTTGGCGGCGCCGGCAACGTATTGCGCAATCTCGCGGCGCTCGGCGCGCACGCCTCGTTCATCTCGGTGGTGGGCAATGACGACGCCGGACGCGAGATCAGCCGCCTGCTCGAGCAGCAGGAGGGTGCCGAGGTCCACGTGCTGGTCCAGCCGACGCGCACGACGACGCTGAAGACGCGGTATGTCGCCGCAAACCAGCAGCTGTTGCGCGCCGATCGCGAGACGGCGGTTCCGCTCGACCCGTTCATTCGCGAGGATCTGTTGCGGCTGGCGCGCGAGCTGGTGATCGACCAGTCGGTGGTAATCGTTTCCGATTATGCCAAGGGGGTGCTGACCGAGGGGGTGGCGCTCGAAATCATCCGCGCGGCGCGCGAGGGCGGCGCCCGCGTCGTCGTCGACCCGAAAGGCGGCGATCATATTCGCTACCACGGCGCCGACCTGTTGAAGCCGAACCGCCGCGAGCTGGCCCATGCGACCGGAATGCCGACCGCCACCGAGGCCGAGATCGTCGCCGCCGCAAGCGCATTGATCGAGCGTTGTGGCTTTGGCGCCGTCCTCGCCTCGCTCGGCCAGGAGGGGATGGTGCTGGTCGGCGCCGACGGGACGGTTTACCCGCAGCGGGCGGAGGTGCGCGAGGTCTATGACGTCTCCGGCGCCGGCGACACCGTCGTAGCGATGCTCGGCGCGGCGCTCGGCGCCGGCATCGGCGCGTTCGAGAGCGCGCGGCTCGCCAACATCGCCGCCGGCATCGTCGTCGGCAAGGTTGGCACCGCGGTCGTCTATCCGAGCGAGCTTGCCGCCTGGATCGACGGGCATGACCTGTACAGCACCGACAAGGTGATGCCGCGCCTGCATGCGATCGACCAGATCGAGCGCTGGCGCCGCCAGGGGCTCAGGATCGGCTTTACCAACGGCTGCTTCGATTTGCTCCATCCCGGCCATGTTTCATTGCTCAAGCAGGCGAGGGCGGCCTGCGACCGGCTTGTTGTCGGCCTCAACAGCGACGCTTCGACGACGCGGCTGAAGGGCCCGACCCGTCCCGTGCAGAACCAAACCGCGCGATCGGCGGTGCTGGCGTCGTTGGCCGCCGTCGATCTGATCGTGATCTTCGATGAAGACACCCCGGTCGATCTGATCCGGGCGATCCATCCGCAGCTGCTCGCCAAGGGAGCGGATTATCGGCTGGAAGACGTCGTCGGCGCCGATCTCGTCAAAACCGCGGGGGGCGAGGTCCTGCTCGCCGAAGTGACGCCGGGCTACAGCACCAGTGCCACGATCGCCCGTTTCGCCCGCTCGGCTTGACCCGCCCGCGACAGCGCGTCACATGTGGTCGAGACGGCTGGCCTCGGGATCGAGCGAGCGGCGCAGCCGGGCGGCGGCTATCCGGGCAAAGCGCAGGGTCATGGTCCGGCGCCGCCCCGCGGTAAGCGGGGTGGATCGGCCTTCGCGCAATACCGTCGCGCCAAACGCATCCGCCACCATCAAGCCACAATCCTCAGGGATCAGCGCGGTCGGAAACCCGCTCGACACGGCGAAACACAGGCGGTCGGCAAATTCGCGATAGTGCGGCCATTTGTGGTCGGTGCGAAAATCGGCGACCGAACTCTTGATTTCGACGATAACCAGGTCGCCGCCCTTGCCGAGCGCCAGAACATCGGCGCGGCGGCCGTTGGCGAGCGGGAATTCGACGAGGCTCGCATAGCCGAGGTGATCGAAGGCGCGGCACACGCCGCGCGCTAGCAGCGCAGCGGGCGGGGGCTCGCCGGCGGACGAGGGAAGAAACGGCGCGAAGGTCACAGCCGGCGCATCTTAAGCGCTATGAATGGACAAGTCGTACACGAGAGGCGGGTGCGACGGGCGGAGAGTATCGATGGCGGCGACGAGCGAGCGTGGATTTTTGCGTCAGGCCTGGCAGCTTACCTGGCCCTATTGGAAATCCGGGGAGAAATGGTCGGCGATCGGCCTCTTGGTTGCCGTGGTCGCGCTCAACCTGTTTTCGGTATGGCTGAACGTCCGGCTCAATCGATGGAACAACGATTTCTACGATGCCCTACAGCAGTACAACTGGAGCGAATTCTGGTACCAGTTCGGGATTTTCGGGATTATCGCGTTCGCGATGATTGTCGACGCGGTATATGCGCTCTATCTGCGGCAGATTCTGCATATCCGGTGGCGGCGCTGGCTGACCGATCGCTATTTGCGCCATTGGCTCGACGACCAGCATTATTACCGCATGCAACTGAACCAAGCGGTGACGGACAACCCGGACCAGCGCATCTCGGACGACATCGACAGTTTCGCGACGATGACCATCGTGCTGTCCCTTGGCCTCTTGAACGCGTTTGTCACGTTGTTGTCGTTTCTGACGATATTGTGGGTGTTGTCCGGCGCGCTGACGATCCCGCTCGGCGCCGGGAAGACGATCAGTGTTCCGGGTTATATGGTCTTCGCCGCGTTAATCTACGCCGTCGGCGGCACGCTGTTGACCCGCTGGATCGGCAACCCGCTGGTCCGGCTCAGCTTTGATCAGCAGCGGTACGAGGCGGATTTTCGTTTCAGCCTGGTCCGGCTGCGCGAGAATGCCGAGAACGTCGCATTCTATGGCGGTGAGGCGCGTGAACTCGATACCTTCCAAACGCGCTTCGCGCGAATAATCGGGAATTGGTGGGGGATTATCAAACGGCGGAAAAAGCTGACTTGGCTCACCACCGGGTATGGCCAGCTAGCGATCGTTTTTCCCTTCATCGTTGCCGCCCCGCGCTATTTCAACAAGGTGATCCAGCTGGGCGGGCTGATGCAGATCGCCTCGGCTTTCGGCCAAGTGCAGGACTCGCTGTCGTTCATTGTCAACTCCTACACCGATATCGCCGCGTATCAGGCGGTGGTGCAGCGGCTGTCCGGGTTTAGCGCGCGGATGGACGAAGTCGCGGCCGCGCGCCGCGCGCCCCAGCCGATCGCGATCGAGCGCAGCGGGCAGGGGGTCGAGGTCAACATGCTCGATCTCGATCTGCCGGACGGGCGCCCGCTGCGCCAGGATTTGGCAATGCGGGCGAGCCCTGGCGAGGCGGTGCTGGTGACCGGACCGTCGGGCGCCGGCAAGAGCACCTTGCTGCGCGCGGTTGCCGGCTTGTGGCCATTCGGGCGCGGCCGCATCCGCGTCGGCGACGGCAGTGCCCTGTTTCTGCCGCAACGCCCCTATCTGCCGCTCGGCAGTCTGGCGGACGCGTTGGCCTATCCCCATGACGCCGCCGAACTGCCCCGCGCCGGGCTTGTCGACGCCTTGCGAGCGGTCGGCCTGCCGCATCTCGTCGATCGCCTCGACGAGGATGGCAACTGGGCCCAGCGGCTGTCGATCGGCGAGCAGCAGCGTCTGGCCTTCGCCCGGGTGCTGCTGGCGCGGCCGGAAATCGTCTTTCTCGACGAGGCGACCTCGGCCCTCGACGAGGCGGCCGAACTGTCGCTCTATCGGCTGCTGCGCGAAGCCTCATGGCGCCCGACGATCGTCAGCGTCGGCCATCACGGGACGTTGCGGCGATTCCACGACACGATCGTCGACATGTCGCCGCACCCGGTCTCGCGGGCCGCGGCCGGATAAGCCGCCGGAGGATGCGATGAGCGATGCCGAAGATCCGCTGCGCGCCGTGCGTCTGGCTAAGCTCGACGGACTAAAAGCACTCGGGATCGATCCCTACCCCTACGAATTCCCCCGTACCGACGAGGCGGCGGCACTCGAGGCCCGCCATGTAGCGCTGGCGGCGGGTGCGGAGACCGGCGAGCGCGTCCGCGTCGCCGGACGAATACGCGCGATCCGCAACAGCGGCATGTTTATCGACCTGCACGATGCCTCGGGCAAGATCCAGGTCTTTTGCCATCGCGACTACCTCGACCCGCAAGGCCTGGCGGCGGTGCGGCTGCTCGACATCGGCGATCTGATCGGGGTCGAGGGCCTCGTGCGCCGCACCCCGCGCGGCGAACTGACGGTCAACGCCAGCGCGGTTTCCGTGCTCGCCAAAACCTTGCTCCCGCTACCCGAGAAATATCACGGGCTAGCCGATGTCGAGCTGCGCTACCGGCAGCGCTATCTCGACCTGATCATGAACCCGGGGAGCCGCGAAACCCTGCGGCGGCGCAGCGGTATCGTCGCCGCGTTGCGCAGCCACCTCGTCGCGCGCGGCTATCTCGAAGTCGAGACCCCAATGCTGCACACGATCCCCGGCGGCGCTTCGGCCAAGCCCTTTGTCACCCATCACAACGCGCTCGACATCGACCTCTATCTGCGGATCGCGCCGGAATTGCATCTGAAGCGGCTGGTGGTCGGCGGGCTCGCCGACAGGGTGTTCGAGATCAACCGCTGCTTTCGCAACGAGGGGCTGTCGCCGCGCCACAACCCGGAGTTTACCTCGCTCGAACTGTACGAGGCCTATGTCGACTACACGGCGATGATGCGGCTGACCGAGGAGCTGGTCGCCACCGCCGCCGAAAGCGTGCTCGGCAGCTTGCGGATCGCTTATGGCGGAACCGAGATCGACCTGTCGCCACCCTGGCCGCGGCGCAGCATGGCAGAGCTGGTCGAGGCCGCGACCGGGATCGATTTTCTGGCGCTCGACACTGCCCAGGAGGCACGAGGTGCCGCGTCGTCGGTCGGCGTCGCGGTGAGCGGCACCGAGAATTGGGGTCAGGCGCTCGAAGCGGCATTTGCCGCGCGCGTCGAGGACCGGCTGATCGCACCGACCCATGTCACCGGGTTTCCGCGCGACATCTCGCCCTTGGCAAAGGCCGACCGGACCGATCCCCGGCTTGCCGAGCGGTTCGAGACCTACATCTACGGTTGGGAGGTCGCCAACGCCTTTTCCGAGCTGACCGACCCGCAGGACCAGCGTGCTCGGTTCGAGGCGCAGATGCAGGCGCGCGCCGCTGGCGACGAGGAGGCGCAACCGCTCGACGAGGATTATGTGGCGGCGCTCGAATACGGGCTGCCGCCCTGCGGCGGGCTCGGCATCGGCATCGACCGCCTGGTCATGCTGCTGACCGACAGCCCGTCGATCCGCGACGTGATCGCCTTCCCGACTTTGCGCCCGCGCTGATCCCGCGGTTCAAAGGCAGCGGATCGTCCAGGTGGTGAACACCCCCGGCTCGTCACGGGCGCGATCGGGGGTGTTGTTTTGAGAAACCTCGGTCATCACCCGGTATCCGCCCGGGCAGATCTGCGAGGCTATTCGCCGATTGGGCGCGTCCGAGCCGCCGGGGATGCCTCCCGAATCGATTTGGTAGGTCCGATAATCGAGTTTGCTGACGGAGGGTTCGATACAGGCAGCGAGACAGAACAGCGTCAGCAGCAATAATGGTACGCGCATTCCAGGGTCACGCAAAAATGCCGGGACAAGCCATATTTTTCCCCGCCTCGGGGGATAAGCTAGCACCGGGTGTTATCGCGGCAAGGGGTATGTTCGAGCCGGCGCGATGGCCCGGATATGTGAGCCGGGGGCTGCGGCGGGGATCATGGTCGGTTGGCGGAAGCAGTGGGAATCGGGTGAACCTGCCCCGCTGCGAGAGCTCCTCGGCGCGCTTCGACAAACGGCGTCAATCGTGTCGAGACGATGGAACGGAGGTGTAGCGGTGACGACAATCCCAATCGCGATAAGCCGATACGCTCTGCTGATCGCGACGGTGCTGTCTCTGGTCGCCGCCGAAGCCGCGTCGGCCAAACCCGCGTCGGTGAATGCGACGACAGTTCCGCCGGTTAGCATGGGCGATGCCCGCATCTGGATCTACCGCGACTATCTGCCATCCGAAAGCCTCAACCCGGCGACGGTCAGCATCAACGGCACCGAGACCGGTTATGCGCAGGCCGCGGGCGGGGTCTTTTACCGCGACGTGCCGCCGGGGCATTCGGCGCCAGCCATCACGTCACCGATCTGACGCTCGGCCTCGGCGAAGTCGTCTTCGACTATTTGAAAGACGGGTGAAGCACTCTGTAAGGGAAACCGCAAATGTCCCGTTTCGATGGAAAAGTGGCGATCGTCACCGGTGCGGCGAGCGGCATCGGCAAGGAGATCGCGATGCGCTTCGCCGCCGAGGGCGGCATCCCGGTGATCGCCGACCTCAATCTCGACGCCGCCGATGCGACGGCGCGCGAGATCAAAGGAAAGGGTGCGGACGCCTTTGCCGTCGCGATGAATGTCGCCGACGAGGCCGCGGTCGAAAAGGGCGTCGAGGATACGATGGCGAAGTTCCATCGGATCGACGTGCTGGTCAGCAATGCTGGCATCCAAATCGTCAAGCCGGTCGTCGACTTCCCGTTCGCCGATTGGAAGCGGTTGCTGGCAATCCACCTCGACGGCGCGTTTTTGACGACAAAGGCCTGCCTGCGCCACATGTACCAGGCGAAATCGGGGAGCATCGTCTATATGGGCTCGGTGCATTCGAAAGAGGCCTCGGTGCTTAAAGCGCCCTATGTCACCGCCAAACACGGGCTGATCGGGCTGTGCAAGGTCGTGGCCAAGGAGGGTGCGGAACACAATGTGCGGGCGAATGTCGTCTGCCCCGGTTTTGTCCGCACGCCCCTCGTCGACAGGCAGATCCCCGAGCAGGCGAAGGAACTCGGCATCAGCGAAGAAGACGTGATCAAGCACGTCATGCTGAAGGACACGGTCGACGGCGAGTTCACCACAACCGGAGATGTCGCCGAGGCGGTGCTGTTTCTCGCCGGCTTCCAGTCCAACGCGCTGACCGGCCAGTCGCTCGTCGTCAGCCACGGCTGGTTTATGCAATAAGCGCCGCTGGTCGGAGGCGGCCACCCCCGCCGTACCCCGGCAAAAAAGGTTCGGCCGGTCGGGATCGGGTGTATAGCCTGAACCTCCTTGGGAGGCGGGCGATGGCAACAGCGGCGGCGCGGGAATCGGGCGGAGCGACGGCCGAGACGGCTGAAGCGGCGCGGTTGAAGGAGATCGGCAAGGGCGCGCGCTGGCGGCGCTGGGGGCCTTATTTGAGCGACCGGCAATGGGGCACGGTGCGCGAGGATTACAGCCCCTACGGCACGGCGTGGGAGTATTTGCCGCACGACCATGCGCGCAGCCGCGCCTATCGCTGGGGCGAAGACGGGATCGGCGGCTTTGGCGACGACCAGCTGCTGCTTTGCCTCGGCCTTGCGCTGTGGAACGGCAAGGACCCGATCCTCAAGGAGCGGCTGTTCGGGTTGACCAACAGCGAGGGCAACCACGGCGAAGACGTAAAGGAGCTTTATTACTATCTAGACGGCACGCCGACCCATTCCTACATGCGGATGCTTTACAAATATCCGCAGGCCGCTTTCCCTTACGCGCAGCTGGTCGAGGAAAACCGGCGGCGCGGCAAAGAGCATCCGGAATTTAAACTGATCGAAACCGGGATTTTTGACGAGAACCGGTATTTCGATGTCGAGATCGAATATGCCAAGGCCGAACCCGACGACATTCTGATGCAGGTGACGGTCCACAATCGCGCCGCCGAGCCGGCGTCATTGCACGTGTTGCCGCAATTGTGGGCGCGCAACATCTGGTCATGGGAGCCGGATTCGATGAGGCCGCGACTGCTGGCGCGCGGCGACAATGCGATCTCCGTCGATCATCCGGGACTACAACCGCTGCGGCTGATCTGCGACGGCCGCCCCGAATTTTTGTTCTGCGACAACGAAACCAATATCCGGCGACTATGGGGAATGGAAGCGTCAGGGCAATATTTCAAGGATGGGATCAACGACTACACTGTCAACGGCGAGCGCAATGCGGTCAATCCGGCGCGGCTCGGCACCAAGGCGGCGGCGCATTACCGGCTGAACCTGGCGGCCGGCTGCAGTGCGCGGCTGCGGCTGCGGCTGGTTCCCGATCAGTCGGCGCCGGGATTTGACGATTTTGATGGGATTTTTCACCGCCGCCGTGCCGAGGCGGACGAGTTTTACGCGGCCCTGCAACACGATATAGGCGACCCGGACACACGGCAGGTGCACCGTCAGGCGCTCGCCGGCATGCTGTGGACCAAGCAATTCTATCACTACGACGTCGCGCAATGGCTCGACGGCGACCCGCTGCAACCGCCCGCGCCGGAATTGCGCCGACACGGACGCAACAGCGATTGGCGACACCTGAACAACGCCGAGATCATCTCGGTGCCGGACAAATGGGAATACCCGTGGTATGCCGCCTGGGACCTCGCCTTTCACTGCGTGATCCTGGCGCGCGTCGATCCGGCCTATGCCAAGAACCAGCTGCTGTTGCTGACCCGCGACTGGTACATGCATCCCAACGGGCAATTGCCGGCCTATGAGTGGGCGTTCGGCGACGTCAACCCGCCGGTGCAGGCCTGGGCGGCGTGGCGCCTCTATGAGATCGACCGCGAGCAGCATGGCGGCGAGGGCGACCGCGCCTTCCTCGAACGCGTCTTCCTTCGGCTGATGCTGAATTTCACCTGGTGGGTCAACCGCAAGGACGTCGAGGGGCGCAACATTTTCCAGGGCGGCTTTCTCGGCCTGGACAATATCGGCATTTTTGACCGCAGCGCGCCGTTGCCGACCGGCGGCACGATCAACCAGTCGGACGGCACCGCTTGGATGGCGATGTACACGCTCAATTTGATGCGCATTGCGCTCGAGCTGGCGCTCGACGATCACGTCTACGAAGACATCGCCACCAAATTCTTCGAGCATTTCCTCTATATCGCCGAGGCGATGAGCAATATTGGCGGCGAGGGCATCGGGTTGTGGGACGAAACCGACGAGTTCTACTACGATGTCCTTCATCTGCCGGATGGTGAGCGGATCCCGCTACGCCTGCGCTCGATGGTCGGGCTGATCCCGCTGTTCGCAGTCGAGGTGCTGGACGGCTCGGTCTTCACCCGATTGCCGAGTTTCACCGCACGCCTGCGCTGGTTTCTCGACCACCGGCCCAAGCTGGCGCGGCTAGTCTCGCGCTGGGTTGACCCCAGCGCCGGCGAGAGGCACCTGCTGTCATTGCTGCGTGGTCATCGCATGAAGCGCCTGCTCGCCCGGATGCTCGACGAGACCGAATTCCTGTCGGATTACGGCGTGCGCTCGTTGTCCAAATATCACGAAAAGAACCCCTACATGTTCGAGCACGCCGGAAACGAGATCAGTGTTCATTATGTGCCCGGCGACTGCGCGACTTCGGTATTCGGCGGGAACTCGAACTGGCGCGGCCCGGTCTGGTTCCCGGTCAACTTTCTGTTGATCGAGTCATTGCAGCGGTTTCACAGCTATTACGGCGACGATTTCAAAGTCGAATGCCCGGTCGGGTCGGGGAATTTGCTGCATCTGGGCGAAGTGGCGGCCGAGTTGGCACGGCGGCTGTGCCGGCTGTTTTTACGCGACAAAACCGGTCGGCGACCGGTCTTTGGCGACTCGCCAATCCAGCAGGAAAACCCGGATTTTGGCGACAATCTCTTGTTTTACGAATTCTTCGACGGTGATACCGGCAAGGGTCTCGGCGCGGCCCATCAGACCGGCTGGACGGCTCTCGTCGCCCCGCTATTGCGCACCTATCCGACCGCCCGCACCGCCGATGCGGCAGAACCGCCGCCGCCGGTCGAGGCAGCACTGCCCGAGCCCGTCGGCGCACGCTGAGGCCGGTTTCGGGTCGTGGCCGAGCTGCACTCCCGGCTGTCGCCGATCCGTTTTGGCCGCGCCATCTGCGGCGACCTTTCCGCCGCCGAGCGCCGCGAGTGGTGGCTCGCCAATGGCCGCGGCGGGTATGCCGGCGGCACCATCGCGCAGAGCCTGACGCGGCGCTACCACGGCCTCTTGGTGGCGCCCGTCGATCCGCCGCTCGGCCGCGTGCTGGTGCTGACCAAGGCCGATGCCACGCTGATCGCGGATGGTGCCGCACAGCCCTTGTTCACCAATCATTGGGCGAGTGGGGCCGTCGAGCCCGCCGGTTATCTGGCGCTCGAAAGCTTTCACCTCGACGGCACGATCCCGATTTGGCGCTTCGCCATCGGCGGCCGGATCGTCGAAGAACGGATTTGGCTGGAGCCCGGCGCCGACACCGTCCACGTCGCCTGGCGGCTTAGTGGCGCACCCGGGGGTCCTACCCCACGCCTTGTGGTGACGCTGCTCGCCAATGGTCGCGACCATCACGGCGATACCTGGCCGCAGGGATTTTCGCCGGATGTCGCCGTCGACGGCTCGCGGCTGAGGATGACGGTGCCAAACCGGTTCGTTCTTGAGATCGCGGCCGCCGGCGGCATGATTGCGTCGCGCAACGAGTGGTATCGCGATTTCGACCTGCCGGTCGAGCGCGAGCGCGGTCTTGGCGCGCAGGATTCGCATTTGCATATCGGCGATCTCGACCTGCCGCTGGCGCCGGGGAAATGGGTTGGGTTCGCCGCCAGCCTCACGCCGCAAACCGCGCCGGACATCGATGCGGCACTGCGGCGCCGGCGCGCCCACGATCGCGCGGTGGTGAAGCGTGCAGCCGCCGCCGACACCGTTTTCGCGACGGCGCCCGGCTGGGTCATGCGGCTCGTGCTGGCGACCGAGGCGTTCATCATCGCCCGGCCGCTGCCCGACTTGCCGCAAGGGCAGTCGGTGATCGCCGGTTACCCGTGGTTTGGCGATTGGGGCCGCGACACGATGATCTCGCTGCCGGGATTGTGCCTCGCGACCGGGCGCTTTGACACCGCCCGGCTCATTCTCGAAACCTTTGGCCGCTTTGTCGATCGCGGCATGCTGCCGAACGTTTTTCCCTGCGCCGGCGCCACGCCCGATTACAACACCGTTGATGCCAGCCTGTGGTTTATCGAGGCTTGGCGCGCCTATCTCGACGCGACCGGCGACAGGGCCGCCTTGCATCGCGCCTTTCCGGTGCTGACGGACATCATCGACTGGCA
The DNA here is from genome assembly GCA_035570935.1 of Allostellaceae bacterium. Lineage (GTDB taxonomy): Bacteria > Pseudomonadota > Alphaproteobacteria > ATCC43930 > CGMCC-115725 > AP-15. The sequence continues at coordinate 12,473 of DATMKU010000236.1, read as the reverse complement.
CTTCAAGGGCACGCGCTACGGCATCGCGGTCGATCCGGCGGACGGGTTGTTGCGCGCCGGCGAGCCCGGGGTACAGCTGACCTGGATGGACGCGCGGGTCGGCGATCGGGTGGTCACGCCGCGGATCGGCAAGCCGGTCGAGATCAACGCGCTGTGGTACAACGCCCTGGTCGCGCTCGCCGCGATGGCGGAGCAGGTCGGCGCGCCGGCGGATTTTTATCGCTCGGCGGCGGCGAAAGCGCGGCAGGGGTTCGCGCGTTTCGTCCGGCCCCGCGGCAGGGGGCTTTACGATGTCCTCGACGGCCCGGAGGGGTATGATCAGAGCCTGCGCCCGAACCAGGTCTTCGCGGTCAGCCTGCCGGCGAGCCCGCTCGATGCGGCAGCGCAGCGCGCGGTGTTGGAGTGCTGCGGCGAGGCGCTCGTCACGTCCTACGGACTACGCTCGCTGGCGGCGAGCGATCCCGCCTATCGCGGGAATTGCCGCGGCACCGTCGATGAACGCGACGGCGCCTATCATCAGGGGACGGTGTGGGCGTGGCTGCTCGGCCCATGGGCCATGGCATATTACCAGGTCTATGGCGACGCCACCGCGGCGCAGCGCTTTTTGCGGCCGATCGGCGATCATTTGTGCCACGCCGGGCTTGGCCAGGTCAGCGAGATTTTCGATGGGGACCCGCCGCACACGCCGCGCGGCTGCCCGGCGCAGGCCTGGTCGGTTGCTTGCGTGCTCGAAGCTTGGTGGCGGCTGGCGCGCGCGAGCGCCAGCGCGGGCCAAAGTGCTGCGCTCACGCGCTATTGAACCGTGTGCTGGCCGCAATGCGCTACTGTCATCTATGATCAAAGCTCTCGCTCTTTTTGTGACGCTCGGCCTGACGCAGGCTGCCACCCCGGTTACCGCCGCCGAGCGGCCGACCGTGGTCGTCGAGCTGTTCACCTCCGAAGGCTGCTCATCCTGTCCGCCGGCCGACGCGCTGCTCGCCCAACTGGCGACGCGGCCGGACATGTTGGCGCTGTCGTTTCATGTCGATTACTGGGACCGGCTCGGCTGGAAAGACCCGTTTTCGAGCGCCGCCGCGACCGCGCGGCAACAGCATTACGCAGAGCTCCTCGGGATCGGCACGGTCTATACGCCCCAGATCGTCGTCGCCGGCCATTGGCAGGCGGTTGGTTCCGACCGCGGGGAAGTCGAGCAGGCGCTGGCCGCCGCAGCCACCGGCACACCGCCCACGGTCCCCGTCACGCTCGCGGTCGAGCGCGGCCACGCACTGGTCACGCTCGCCTCGGACGGCGCGAGCGCGAAGGGCTCGATCCTACTGGTCGCGTTCGATCGCCGCCGTGTCGACGCGGTCGAGCGGGGTGAAAACGAGGGCCGCACCTTGACCCATGCCGATGTCGTCCGCGGCTTTACCGTAATCGGCCGCTCCGACGGCGCGACCCACACGATCGAGGCCGCGGTGCCGTGGCCGGCCGATCGCCTCGCCGCGATTTTGCAAGCCGATGACGGCCGCATCCTCGGCGCCGCCGTCGCCGATCTGACGCCGCATTGACCGCGGATTGCCCACTGGGGAATTCAGATAGCCAAGCCCACCGGGGAGCCCGTGTTTGCGGCGGAAAAACCACCGAGATAACGCAACGATACGGTTGCGTTCTATTAAATTCGGTGTTACATGTCTGCGGTCAACGCTCATCGGGGGGATTGGTCATGGTAAGATCCAAAGCCGCGATTTTCGGGGCTTGTACCGCGGTCGCGGTTGCCGCCGCGCCGGCGGCACCCGCCGCGGCGCATGGCTATGGACACCCCGGGCTCTTTTTTGGTTTGGCGGCTTTGGGTGCCGCGGCGGTCGTCGGCGCCACCACGATCGTCACCCTCCCGATCCGCGCTTGGGCAGCTCCGTTTTATGGGCCGGGTCCGGTGTATGCGCCGGCTCCGGCTTATTACGCGCCGCCGCCGGTTTATTATCCGCCGCCGCCCGCTTATTACGGGCCACCGCCACCCGGCTATTACGGGCGCTGAGCGGCACCCGCGCGAGCGTCGCCCGTCCTCCCGAGAACTGCGCCAAAGGCGTGAGCGGGCGCGGCGCGCCGCCGGTCCCGCCGCGCCGCGGCGGGCGCCCGTCGCGAGACGAGGCGGCACTCCTCGGCGAGCGCATCCTCGATGTCGCCACCGAACTGTTCTTCGCCGGGGGCTATGGAGCTACAAGCATCGAGGCGGTGGCACAGCGCGCCGGGATTTCCAAGCGCACCTTCTATCACCGCTTCCCGGACAAGGCGGCGCTCTTCGCCGCCGTCGCGCACCGGATCATCCAAAAGCTGCGGCCGCCGGCCGCCGTGCCGCTCTACGAAGGCGACAGCCTCGACGAGATCCTGCGGCACCTCGCGAGGCTGATTCTGCGCGCGGGCCTCGCACCGCCGGCGCTCGCGCTCAGCCGTTTGATGGTGGCCGAGGCGCAGCGCTTTCCCGAGCTTGCCGCAATCGCCGCAGGCGAAGGCAGCCGCGCCGAGGTGGTCGGTCGAATTGCCGCCCTGCTCGACCGCGAGGCGCGCGCCGGCGGTCTTTCGATCGACCGCCCCGAATTCGCCGCCGACCAGTTCCTCCAGATCGTCGTCACCATTCCGCAGCGCCGCGCTCTTGGCTTTGGCAGGCCGATGACCGAAGCCGAGCTCGACGCCTGGGCCGATGATTGTGTCAACCTATTCCTCAACGGTTGCCGCTACTGGAAGACCGCTGCGCGCGACAAGCGAGAGTAGGCTCGCCCGCGCATTCAGCGGGCGTGGTTGTCAGAACTTGATGCGGACCTTGCCGATCAGCGCCTGATCTTGGCCATAGATATTCGCGACAACCTTACGCTGGCCCCAGAAATATTCGACGCCGGTGTCGATAAACGCGACCGGGCTCCAGATCAGGTTGAAGTGAACCGTCTGCAATTGCCGGTTCGCAACCGTCGACTCGAGCGGCCCAACAAGCTGCGACGAGACGTTCCATACGGCCAGGCCGTAGGCGAGGGTCGAGCGCAGATTGGGCAGCCAGAAATGCTGGTAGCCGACCGTCCCGCCGGCGCCGAAAATCGGGTTGATCAGGATGTTGGATGCCGCCGATACCCCAGTGCAGGTCGCGGTCGGCGTCGGGCAGGCGGTCGCGCCCAGCATATTGGTCGCCAATCCGGCATCACTGCTGGCGCTCAGATAGCGGCCGATGCCGTTGCCGACGGTAAACTGCCACTGAAAATCGTCCTTGGCCCAGCCGAACCAGCCGGGCTTGACATCGCCCGAGACGCCGCCGCCGTAGCCGAGGAATTGCTGGCTGACATAGCGGCCGTCGTTGATTTCGAGATCGCGGACGACGCCGCGAAAATCGACATGGCCCCAAGGCTGCGACCAGTAGGATGCAAAGGTGAGGTCCGGCGCCGGGCTTTTGGTGATGTTGCTGCTCACCGCGCAGGTCGAGGTGTTGGTAAAGCCGGCCGTCTCGGTCGCGGGGCTGGCGCCGGTAATGACGCCATTGGCGACACAGCCGTTGGTGGAGGCGCTCCCGACCGAGTTCGAGACGGCGTTTTGCGACAGGTTGGTGTCGGTCAAAACTTGGCCGCCCGGGGTCAGCACGTCGGTCTCCGGAGCTTCGGCCGACGCCGAGAAAGCGCTGCCCCACGGGCCTGCATAGGTATAGCGGACCTGCGGAACGCGGACGATGCCGGCTTCGCCCGCCGGACCGCCAAAATCGAGTGTCTCGGGGTTGGCATCGGGGTCGGCGAAGTTTGAATTCGCCTGGCCGGCGAGAAAGCCGCCCAAGGTGCCGTAGGCATAGCGCAGTCGCGGGATCAGGCTGTCGGAGACGTGGGTCGCAGCGTTGGTGCTGAAATTATTGCCGCCGGCAAAGTCGAATTCGATAAATGTCCGCGTTTCACCCCAAGCCGTGGGCGTGCGGGTCTCGAAGTTGACGCGCGATTCTCGCGGGCTCTCGGAGAAGATGCTGTTGCCTCGCGAAGTCCCGACTTGCACCGGCACCAGACCTCCTTTTGTCGGGAAGCCGGGGACAGCGGCGCCCCTAACGGAGAGCGCGGTGCCTTCCAAATTGCCGGTAACACCGACGGTCGTGGTGGCGGTGCCGTTCGGCGGACCACCCTGGAGCCAGTAGTCGATCGTTTCGTCGACAAAGCCGCCGACCCGGATCGAGGTGTCCGTGCCAGGGATCAGAAACGAGCGCGGAAAGCTGCCGCCAACCATCTCTTGGCCGGGCACCGGCGCTGTGCCGTAGGCGGTCGGCCCGGTCGTCGACGGCGTGGAGAAGGTCGCGGGTAACTGGGCCTGCTGCTGAGCTTGGGCCAGCTGGTTGATGCGCTGTTCCAGGAGCTGCTGGTTGGCGCGCAGATCCGCCAGTTCGTCGGCACGCGCGGCCGCAAAACCGGTCAGCAGCGCGATCCCGGCGCTGAACCCGCCGGTCACCGCGAGGTTGCCGAAAGTACGTTTTCTGATCATCGCTCCCCCGAGAAATCCATGGTTGCGGTCAGCCGAGCGAAGGACGCCCGTTGATTTCTCGCGCGATGATATTGACGCGCCGCCGCCGATCAAGCGCGCTCTAGCCCGTTCGTGCTTTTTTCACCGCAATGTGGCTAACATACCACAGCATGATGCAACAGACTGAAATTACGATACTTATATGAAAGTAAAATCGAACCGTATGGCTTATAAGTCGACTGAAATTGCCCTGTCCGATGCTAGCCGCACGCGCGAAAAGCTACCCGAGTTGACCCCCGGCGGGCAGCCTCGGCGCGCTCCCCGGCCCAGCGCGGCGCGCGCTTTGTTCGATTCTGTCCAGTGAAAAGGGTTGGCGCCAGAGAGCAACCGCGCTCGAACGGCTAATCCCGGCGCGGTTGAGATCCGGTTTTGCGGCGGCGGGATTGAGGTATCCGCGCCGACCCGGCCGTCGGTCGGCCTAGACCATCTCTTGGCCTAGACCATCTCTCGGCGCGGTGAGGTCGACAGCGGGGTCAGGATGCCGGCACAAACGGGTTCAGCGCCTTGAACCGTGCCGACCAGCGGTGCCGGCCGAGCTCGCGCCGCACCACGGCGTCGTCCCGCACCCAGTTGAGCTGCAATGCCCGGCGCGGGCCGAGATAGGGCCGGTGCCCGTGAAAGGAGCGATCGCTGCGGCGAAACGCCAGCATCGTTCCGGCGATCGGGAGGATCTCCCGCGCATAATCTTCGATATCGTCCGCTCGGCGCAGCAGCCGCAGCCGGCCTTCCTGATGTGGCCAAACCGGGTTCATATAGAGCAGCAGCGTGATGATCTTGGTTTCCGAGTCGGTATGGATGTGCCCGTCCCTGGCGTCGCCCATGCCGCGGACCGTCAGCAAGGTCGGCCGCCCAGAAAGGTCGATCGCAAACTTGTCACCGATCGCGCGACCCAGTTCAGCGCCGGTCAACGCCGCGACGAGCCGGCCAAAGACCGGGCCATGTTCCAGACGCTCGACCGGATAACTGCCGGAACCGCGGACCCGTGGGAAATCGGCGACGATCCCGCCGAGCGCGTCGCCGCGGATGAACTTGTCGACGACGATAAAATCGAACGGATCGCGCTCGAGCGGCGCCGCCTGCAGGCGGTCGAGATCGAGGATAGTCAAGCTTGCCTCCGAGGTTCCGCATATTGCAATAATCGTGTTGTAGGCTGTCGGGCAAGCTTGCTGCGGACCGGCGTCGGCATCGGAGCCCGCCGCCGCGTCGTCAAATAACGCTTCGTCGCCGTAAGCGGCTGGGTTAGAGCTAGCCCTCGCCGCGACAAGCCGACGACAGCCGAGAGGGGGCATGGAACAGCGCTGGGGCCTCCCCCTCGTCGCTTGGCCGCTGCGGTTTCGCCCGTCGATCTGGGATCTTGTAGCGCTGCCGTTGGTGCTCGGGCTCTTGGCGCTCGTCGCCTGGGGCGGTTCGGCGATGAGCGTGCGCTACCAGCTGGGCCAGCCCCTGACGATCAGCCTCAGCCCCTGGGCGTTGCCGGACTACGCGCTGCGCACGGTGTTGCGCATGGCCTGGGCATTGGTCGCCTCGCTGGTCTTCAGCCTCGCCTATGCGGCCCTCGCCGCAAAAAACCGCCAGGCCGAAAAAGTCCTGATCCCGCTGCTCGACGTGCTGCAGTCGGTCCCGATCCTCGGGTTTTTATCGATCACGGTGACCGGGTTTATTGCGCTGTTCCCCGGCCGGCTGCTCGGTGTCGAGTGCGCCGCGATCTTTGCGATCTTTACCTCGCAGGCCTGGAACATGACGTTCAGCATCTACCAGTCGCTGCGCACCGTCCCGGCCGAGCTGATCGAAGCCGCGCGCATGTACCATCTCTCGCCCTGGCGGCGGTTTTGGCGGCTCGAGGTGCCGCATGCGGTGCCGTCGCTGGTGTGGAACATGATGATGTCGGTCTCGGGCGGCTGGTTTTTTGTCGTCGCCTCCGAGGCGATTACGGTCGCCGGTCACACAATCCTGCTGCCCGGGGTGGGCTCCTACATCGCGACCGCAATCGAACAGGAGGATCTGCCGGCGATCGGCTGGGCGGTGCTCGTCATGTTCGTCGTCATCATGCTTTACGACCAACTGCTGTTTCGCCCGCTGATCGCCTGGTCGCGCAAATTCCAGCCCGAAACCGCACCCGACGAAGACAATATCCGGCCGTGGTTTTTGATCATGCTGCAGCGCGCGCGTTTGTTCGAGCTGGTTCAATCGGCGTTGCTGCGCGTCAACCGCGGGATCGACAGCACCCTCGCCGGCCTCGGGCGGATGCGCCCACGAGCCGACGAACGGCCGCCGCGGCCGATCTTTGAGCGCCTGTTCGATCTGGGCGTTCTGGCGCTCTCGCTTTCGGCGGCAGCCTGGATCGTGCTTTACATCCGCGCGCACGTCGACGCCCGCGAGATCGGCTGGGTATTTGTGCTGGGGCTGATCACGGCGATCCGCGTCTTGGTGCTGATCGCAATCGCCTCGCTGATCTGGGTCCCGATCGGGGTCGCGATCGGTCTGCGCCCGCGTCTCGCCGATCGGGTTCAGCCGATCGTCCAGTTTCTTGCAGCGTTTCCGGCAAATTTGTTCTTTCCGCCGGTGGTGCTGCTGATCGTCCGCTTCCACCTGGAGCCGCAAATCTGGCTCAGCCCGCTGATGATCCTCGGGACGCAATGGTACATTTTGTTCAACGTCATCGGCGGCGCGGCGGCGTTGCCGGCCGAATTGCGCCGGGCCGCGCAGAATTTCGGCGTCAGGCGATGGCTGTGGTGGCGCCGGGTGATGCTGCCGGCGATCTTCCCGGCTTATGTGACGGGAGCCGTCACCGCCGCCGGCGGGTCGTGGAACGCGAGCATCGTCGCCGAGGTCGCGCAGTGGGGCAACACGGTGCTGACCGCTACCGGGATCGGCGCCTATATCGCGCGCACCACGGCCGCCGGCGACAGCGCGCGCATCGCCCTCGGGATCAGCGTGCTGTGTCTCTACGTGCTGGCCTTCAACCGGCTGCTGTGGCGCCGGCTCTACGATATCGCCGCCGAACGTTTACGACTCGATTGACGACAGCTGGAGCGCTAAGGACCCCGACCATGCGCAGTGCCGAGAGTGAAACCAAAGCCGGCGAAACATCGACAAATGGTCAGCCGGAAGCCGCGCCGCAGTTCCAAGATAGGCCCGCGACGACGGCGCTTTTGCGCGCCGCCGCCATCTGCAAGACCTACCAGATGCCGGACCATCTGGGCCGACTGGTGCTCGACCACATCGACTTCACCCTGCATGACGGCGAGATCGTCGCGGTGCTTGGCAAGTCGGGTTCGGGCAAATCGACCTTTCTGCGCATCCTCGCCGGCCTCATTCCGGCGAGCGATGGGGCCGTCTTCTATCGCGGACAGCGCGTCAGCGAGCCGGCAAACGGCATTGCGATGGTGTTTCAGAGTTACGCGCTGTTTCCCTGGCTGACCGTGCTCGGCAATGTCGAGCTCGGGCTCGAGGCGCAGGGCGTGTCGGGCCTCGAGCGGCGGCGCCGGGCGGTCGAAGCGATCGACCTGATCGGCCTCGACGGGTTCGAGAACGCCTATCCCAAGGAATTGTCGGGCGGCATGCGCCAGCGCGTCGGCTTTGCCCGCGCGCTGGTCGTCAACCCGGATGTTCTGCTGCTCGACGAGCCGTTCTCGTCGCTCGACGTACTGACGGCGGAGACGCTGCGCGGCGACCTGCTCGATCTCTGGGACGACCGCCGCATTCCGACCAAGGGTATTCTGCTGGTATCGCACAATATCGAGGAGGCGGTTGAAATCGCCGACCGCATCCTGATTTTCGGCAGCGATCCCGGCCGCATCCGCGCCGAGATCCCGATCGCGCAGCCGCGCCCGCGGGACATGCAGAACCCCGGGATCCGTCAGATCGTCGACCGTGTCTACACCTTGCTGACCGAGACCGGCCGCGACGGGCGGCGCGGCGCCCGGCCCGAGCAGATCGGCATTGGCTATCGCCTGCCCGACGCGGCGGTCCAGCAGCTCTCCGGCCTGATCGACACGTTGAACGAGGCTCCCTACCACGGCCGCGCCGACCTGCCGCATCTTGCCGACGAGGAAAATCTCGTCATGGACGAGCTGTTCCCGCTGATCGAGACCTTGCAGCTCTTGGGTTTTGCCCATGTCAGCGACGGCGACATCGAGCTGACCGCACTCGGCCGCGCCTATGCCGAGGCCGACATGCTGGCGCGCAAGCAGCTCTTTGCCGATGCGGTGCTGAAGCACGTCCCGCTTGCCGCCCATATCCGCCGCATTCTCGACGAGCGCCCGGGCCACCGTGCGCCGGCGGCGCGCTTTCTGCGCGAACTCGAAGACCATCTCTCCGATGAGGAGGCCGAGCGGGTGCTCGACACCGTCATCGACTGGGGCCGCCACGCCGAATTGTTTGCCTACGACTACAACAGCGAAGTGCTGAATCTCGAAAATTTCTAATCGCGCCTCACCGCGGCAGCAAAAGCATCATCCGCATCATTCCTCGTCGCCCTTGCGAAAGCGGGGGTCTAGGGCGACGTGACATCGGCAGCCACTGGGTTCCCGCTTTCGCAGGAATGACAGTTCAATTTGATCGGAGGCCGCTTTAGATTAGGTTAGTCAGCTACCGCCGTCGAAAAAGCTTTGCGCGATCTCGGCGCGGGCGATCTGAGGAAAAATCAGCCGCGCATAAAACGTGTCCCGCCCGGCGGTAAAACCAAACCCCGGGCTAGTCGCCCAGCTGCGCAGCGATTCGATCTTAACGTAGGCTTCCTGACCCGGGACGAGGGCGACGTTTGTCGATTGGTTGAAGTCCCTGCCCCAGCTCTCGACTTCGACGTGATAGGCGCCGGGAGGAACATCGCGATAAAAGGCGCCGCCCAGCTGCGCATACCCAGCATAGACGCCGTTCATCGTCACTTTGGTCATATTCAGGGTTTCGGACGGAAGATAGTCCCGGTAGAACCAAATTCGCGCCTCGCCCGCCGGGATCGGCGGCGCCACGATCGAGCCGACGGTCGGGCTGCGCGTGCATCCGCAGAGTGCGGCCAAGCCGAAGAGCGCCCCGAGCAGCAGCGCGCGGTAATTGCGAGTCAACGCCGGCCTGACGGTCATCGGGCGTCAGCCGCCACTGTAATACGGAATATGCGCGATTTCCGCGCGCGAGCCGTAGCCTTTTGGATAAGCAGGATCGTGAGCGGCATGGCAAAGGCCTTGTCGCGGATTTCGGCGAGTTTCATCGCTCGGCTCTCCTCTGTCGCAATCGTCAGTCGCGGCCGTCGACCGCGAGATCGAAGGTAAAGACGCCGTCCATTCCCTGCGGGCGTTGGAGAACCTCCGGATGTCGCAATGTACGCACCGCATCGTTATAACCAGAATTCCAATGTTCGTTCATCGTCCGCCGTGAGAATTCGTAATCCTTGGAAGTGCCCTCGTAATTTCGCGCATGGTATATTAGCTGGATCAGATTATAGGCTTTGTCGTCGGCTTCGTCGCCGAGCAATTCGGCTTCCGCCGTATGCTGCAACTCCGACGGAATCGAGCGCAGCAGCTTGGCGGCGGCGCGGCGCAGCAATTGCTGCTTCTTGAACTGGTCGGTGGCTGCCCGGGTCCGGCTGGAATAGCGGATCTCCTTTTGGCGTAACTCCGCCTCCATCAAATCGCGCGGCAGTTCGCCCCGCGCATTCCACAAATCGATCTGGAAGACGAGCGTGTCGACGCGGGGCCGGCTGTCCAACACCCATTGCAAGGGTGTGTTGGAGACGAGGCCGCCATCCCAATAGTGCTCGCCGTCGATCGCCGTCGCCGGAAAGCCGGGCGGCAGCGAGCCGCTGGCCATCACGTGCTCCGGGCCGATCTGATGGGTGGTATTGTCAAAATAGACGAAATTGCCGCTGCGGACGTTGACGGCGCCGACGCTGAACCGCATCCCGCCATCGTTGATCCGGTCGAAATCGACGAGGAGTTCCAGCGTCGCCTTGAGCGGGGTGATGTCGTAATAGCTGAGCGCTTCGGGCGAACCGGGCGGGTAGAGGTAGGGCGGCGGCAGACGCGGGGTAAAAAAGCCGGGCGCGCCGGCGACGAGAGTGCCCAAGGCGTGCGCCTGATTGACGAGGCGATGGGCGGCGTCGTCTCTCAAGTCGAAACCGAGATAGGGGGCTCCGACCGGCGGCGTGCTGACGGTCTCCCAGAATGCGCGCAATTTTTCGACGCGGTGTTCGGGCGAATTCCCGGCGATCAGCGCCGCGTTGACGGCGCCGATCGAAATCCCGGCGACCCAATCGGGATCAAGATTGGCCTCGCCCAGAGCCTGGTAGACGCCGGCCTGATAGGCGCCGAGCGCGCCGCCGCCCTGCAACAGCAGCGCAATCCGCTCGAAAGGCGGGCGCTCGGTCGTCAGGTGGGTCTTTCGGTTCGATCGCCCGCTGTTCGACATCCCCGATACAACCTCTCGATCTTCGACCGGGACGCGGTCTATAGGACGCTGGCGTTGCTAGCCGGCGCCGGCCGATCTTCGTCAGCAGGCATAGCCCATGCCAGCACATAACCGTGACAGATTGGAGACGCCGCGCCGGCCGCAATCGGCGGCGGAAACCGGATGCGGCGATACCGAAGAAGCGGGCGACCGCGATCAGATGCGGGCGCGGCGATAGACCGCGTCGATTAGCGGCGGGCCATCGCTGTCGACGATCCCGCGGGCGACGAGATCGAGCAGATGCGCATGGACCGACCGGCCGGCGGCGCGGTGCAACCCTGGTGGCAGGCCGACATAAAGCGTGTCGACGATCGCCTGGATCTCCTGCGGCCCGGAGGTGAGGCAATCGAGGATCCCGGATTCGCGCTCGCGGCGATGGGCGACAAACGCGCGGACATGGGGCTGCGGCTCGGTGATCGCCGGGCCGTGAGTCGGCCAATAGACCCGGTCGCGGCGGCCGAGCAATTTGCCGAGCGAGGCCATATAGGCGCTCATGTCGCCGTCGGGCGGGGCGATGACGCTGGTCGACCAGCCCATCACATGATCGCCGCTGAACAAAACCCCGTGCTCCGGCAGGGCAAAGCAGAGATGGTTCGAGGTGTGGCCGGGGGTGTGCACTGCCTCGAAACGCCAGCCGGCGCCGGCGATCCCGTCGCCGTCGTGCACGGTCACGTCGGGCGTAAAATCCCAATCGCCGCCTTCCTCGATCCCCGGCTCGCCGCACCTGCCCCCGGCATGCGGGCCAAAGCCATAAGTCGAAGCCCCGGTCGCGGCCTTCAGCGGTTTTGCCGCCGGCGAGTGATCGCGATGGGTGTGGGTCACGAGGATGTGGGTCACCCGTTCGCCGGCGAGCCCGTCGAGGAGTGCCGCAACATGTTCGGCGAGATCGGGGCCGGGGTCGATGACCGCGACCTCGCCGTCGCCGACGACATAGGTGCCGGTGCCCTTGAAGGTGAACGGGCTCGGATTGCGCGCGACGATGCGGCGAATGCCGGGTGCGACCGGTTCGAGCCGGCCATACTCAAACGCAAACTCGCGGCGGAACGGGATGTCGATGGGCATAATCGGCGAGACTACACGAGATCGGCCGGGTTGTCTCAAATGCGGCGTGACCGCGGAAGGAACGGAACGATGAAAATCAAGCTCGACATCGACTGCACGGCGGAAGAGGCGCGGCGGTTTCTCGGCCTGCCCGAGCTGCAGCCGTTGCAGGAAGCCTTGTTGAAAGAGGTGCAGGAGCGAATGAGCGCCAACCTCAAGGCGATGGACGCCAAGACGATGCTCGAAACCTGGCTGCCGGCGACCCTGAAAGGCTTTGAGCAATTGCAACAGATGTTCGCGGCGCATATGGCCGGCGGCACCGGCACCAAGAAATAACCGCGTCCCACCGCGGCGGCCGACCCGAAAAGAGCCGCGCCGGGTCAACCATATCGCGTCACCCCGCAGGGCTGTCCGGGAAAATGAAATGACGGTATATCGATTGCCGGCTGCAACCTTCTATTGTCTTGGCCGGGCTTGAC
>DATMKU010000235.1:0-7447 GCA_035570935.1 Allostellaceae bacterium | reverse complement strand
ACAAAAAGTTCACAGAACTTAACTAGGGGCCGTCACCCCGCCTTCTCGAATTTGCGGCGGTGGCGGCCCGTCGCCGGGGGCGCGGCTTTCCCGGCTTCTCGCTCGCTCAAAAATCCATTTCGAGGGTGTAGAGGCCGCCGGAATGTCGGTCGACGGTGTAGACGATCTGGCGCTCATCGACAAACACGTCGTTGATCTGGATCGCGCCGCTCGGCGAGCGCGCCGGCGGCTCCGGAACAAAATAGCCGATTTCGGCCGGCTGGTAAGGGTTCGACGTGTCGTAGGCGCGCAGTCCGCCGTTGAAATAGGTCGCGAGCACGATGCGGTCGGATTTCCACGCATTGGGCTTTGGCACGTTCTCGTAAAGATTGTGCGCGCCGTAGCGGGCGCCGCGGCGCTGGTAGGTTTCGAGCGGCGGCAACGGGCAGGTCGCGATCGGCACCGGGTTTTCTTCGGCACGACCGTCGACGATCCACACGAGCTTCGGCCAGTCGCCGCCCTCGGTGCGCACGCATTCGTCGCTGACGATATAGAGGCCGCGGTCGAAGAACGGCACCACCGTGTGGGTAAAGCCGTGATAGGGCGGGTGGTAGTCCCAGCGCGCGACCATCTTCGGATGGGCCTTGTCGGAGATGTCGAGGATCACCAGCCCGCCGTCGATATAACCGAGATAGGCGCGGTCGGGGCGCTCGGGATAAACGTTGGTGTTGTGCGGGCGAAAGCCGGTGTCGGCACCCTCGGGATGGCGCACCGGCGGCGGCGCGCTGTCGCCCTCGCGCGTGCCGGGCAGCCACCAGCGGCCGACCTCGACCGGCTTGGACGGGTTCTTGACGTCGATGATCCGATAGAACTGGTCGTCCTTCGGATGCGTCGGTTTGAAGTCCGGCGCGCTCGAACTCATGTGGATGTATTCGCCGTCGGCAAACCAGAGCTGATGGACGCCGCGCGAATCGGGTCCTGAACAATCGAAAAACGTGATCGAGCGCGGGTTTTCCGGCACCGAGATGTCGAACAATTCGAAGCCGGCGGGCTGCTGGCCCTGTTCCTTTGTCTGATAGGCGACGGCGAGGATGTCGCCTACGGTCTCCAGCGAATTCGAGCGCATATGCGACTGCGGCAGATCGGTGCGGGCGACAATCTTGGGGTCGCGCGGGTCGCTGACATCGATCCCGGTGAAGTTTTTCGGTGCGCTTTCGTGCGCGAGCCACAGGATGCGGCGGCCGTCCTTGGCGATCTGGATCGACATCCCCTCGCCGATCCCGCCGAAACCGTCGAGCTCGTGGTGTGCCAGCTGCCGGAAATTCCAAATAGCCGTCTCGGGCATGGATCACTCCTGAAAGGTGAACAAGAGGTCATCTGACGGTCGGCGCATCGCGAGCCGAAGGTGGGCTCGACGCCCCAATTCGGCCAACGCCGGGATTCCCGGGGCTCGCTGCGGCGCCGCCGGTCGGCCCCGCGGCGTTCGTCAATATTGGTCCTCACCGGATCCCGCGTGCCCCAGATCGTTCGATCGTGGTCGAAAGAAATTCGTGATGCGCTTCGCCGCTGTGGCTGCTTTGGCGAAGAGCCTTGCGCCCGCCGCCGCCGGTCGTCAAGGGGCAGAGCCGGCCGATAGGGTGCGGTCTCTTGACAAATGCCGGTCTTAGTTACGCGTCGGCAAGCCGCGCCCTCTTCAGCAAGGCGGCCTCTTGCGCGACACCCCGCGTAATGTAAAAGTAAGGTTAATATACTCCGATTTGACGCGATGCGGATGCTGCCAGGAGCAATCGCAGCGCGCAGTCGTCGGCGCCGGGGCATCCGCCGGCAATGCGGGACGGAAGCGATGCGACGCGCAACATGAACCGTTCGGCAGCGGCCGTATTGGCGCTGGCTTTCGCCTCGCTACCGGCCGCGGCGGTGCCGGCAAGACCGTCGCAAACCTTGCGGCTGATCGCTCAGGCCGATTTGCGCGTGCTCGACCCGATTTGGACGACGGCGACGATCACGCGGAATTACGGCTACATGGTCTACGATACGCTGTTCGCGCTCGACAGCCATTTTCAGCCGCGGCCGCAGATGGTCGATCACTGGACGGTCAGCGACGACAAGCTGACCTACACCTTCACCCTGCGCGACGGACTCAAATTCTCCGACGGCCAGCCGATCCGGAGCGTCGATTGCATCGCCTCGCTAAAGCGCTGGAGTGAGCGTGACTCGCTCGGGCAGTCGCTCGCCGCGGCGCTAGCCAAATATCGGGTCGTCGACGACAAGAGTTTTTCGATCATTCTCAAACAACCGTTCCCGCTATTGCTGGCGGCACTCGCCAAGCCGGACAGCAACGTGCCGTTCATTATGCCGCAGCGGGTCGCCGAAACCGGCGCATACGAGCAAATCAAGGAAACGACGGGCTCCGGACCCTACACGTTCGTCAAAGAGGAGTGGCAGCCCGGCCACGAGGCTGTTTTTTTCAAAAACCCCGAATATTTGCCGCGCACCGAGCCGCCGAGCTGGGCTGCGGGCGGCAAAATTGTCCGGGTCGATCGGGTGGTCTGGCTCTATCTCCCCGACCCAGCGACGGCAATGGCGGCATTCACGACGGGAGAGGCCGATTGGTGGGAGGCTCCGCCGCCCGATTTCTATCCGCTGCTCGCCCGCGACCGCGATGTCACCCTGGTGCAGGGCAGCTCGTTCGGGGTCGACGGGATGCTGCGCTTCAATCAGCTCCAGCCGCCCTTCAACAACGTCGAGATGCGGCAGGCGGTGCTGTATGTCGTCGATCAATCGGCGTACATGGCGGCGCTCGCCGGCGACCCGAAATACTGGAACACCTGCTTTAGCGTCTACAGTTGCGGCGGACCGATGGCGAGCGAGGCGGGAGCCAAGCCGCTCGAAGGCCCGCGCGACCTCGCCAAAGCCAGGCAGATGATCGCCGAGGCGGGGTACAGAAACGAAAAGGTCGTGCTGCTCGACCCCACTGATTTTGCTGTTTTGCACGCGCTGGCGCTGGTGACCGCCGACTTGCTGCGCCGCCTCGGGATCAATGTCGAGGTGCAGGCGATGGATTGGGGGACCCTCCTCGACCGCCGCGCGTCCAAGGCGTCAATCTCGGAAGGCGGCTGGAACATTTTCCTGACGACGTTTCCGGGAATTGCGATTCTCGATCCGGCGGTCGACGCGCCGCTGCGCGCCAACGGTGCCGCCGCCTGGTTCGGCTGGCCCGACGATCCCGTCATCGAAAAATTGCGCGATGCGTGGCTCGCGGCACCGACCGAAGCGCAGCGCAAGACCATCGCCGATAATCTGCAGCGCGAGGCGTTTGTCAGCGTCCCCTATATTCCGCTCGGCGAATATTCGGCGCGCACCGCTTTCCACGACGATCTCTCCGGCGTCGACACCGGACCCGCCCTGTTCATGTGGAACGTCAGCAAGAACTGATCGGCGAAGAGGGCTGCCGATCCCCCTTAACCGGCGCGGCATTTGTCGTAGAGAAAGTAACCCCCGGTGCTGGACGCGAAGCGCACGGTCAACTCGCCGGTTGTGCGATCGAGATCGTAAAGCCCGCCATGCGCGGTGTCGTGCCAGCTGATCCACCGTTCGCTGATGTCCGCGGGAAACGCATCGACGAAATTGCGGGCGAAGTCGACTTTGATGTCCCAACTGGCCCCGCTCGCCGGGTTGGTGCAACGGAACACTGCGGCCTCGGGCGCCGCGGGTGCGGCGCGCGCGATCGTGGCCGCGGTCAGCGACAGCAGGACGATTACGGGCTTGCGCAAGGACCGATTCCAATGGGGAAACTGTCGATGCACTCTCAAGGAAAAAGCACGCGATGATCGAGCGCGGCCGTTGCGGGCAGGCCGAACATCACGTTCATGTTCTGGATCGCGTGTCCCGAGGGCGCCCTTGACGAGAATGTCGATCGCCGAGCCCACGATTTTGGCCCGCGCCAGGCTGTCGCGTCCAAGCAGAGCCGATTGGCTGGCCGGATTGTCATTCAGGCACCCGTGTCCAATCCCAGCATCAAGCGAATGTTTTGCACCGCGGCGCCCGACGCACCCTTGCCCAGATTGTCGAGCCGGGCGACCAGAACCGCCTGGCGCCGCGCCTCGTTGGCATAGACCGAGAGTTCGAGCCGGCCGGTATCGTTGAGCGCGGTCGGTTCGACCTTGCCGTCTGCGGCGGGTGCTACGACCGCAACCAGCGCGCAATCGCGATAGCGCGCTACTAATACCTCGTAGAGATCGGCGCCGCGGGGCTTCCCAGGCAACGTGTCGAGGTGGAATGGCACCGACACCAGCATGCCCTGGCGGAAATGGCCGACCGAGGGCACAAAAATCGGCCGCCGCGTCAGCCGCGAATAGAATTCGGTCTCGGGCACATGCTTGTGTTCGAGGCCGAGCGCGTAAACTTCGAAGGCTGGACCGCCCGCCGAATCGTGCGCCGCGATCATCGACTTGCCGCCCCCCGAATAGCCGCTAACCGCGTTGATCGCGATCGGGTAGTCGGGCGGGACGATGCCGGCATCGACCAGCGGCCGCAGCAGCGCGATGGCGCCCGTCGGATAGCAGCCCGGGTTGGCGACCTTGTCGGCGGCGGCGATGCGCGCGGCTTGGCCGTCTTCCATCTCCACAAAGCCGTAGGTCCAACCCGGTTGCACGCGATGCGCGGTGCTGGCGTCGAGCAATTTGGGCATTTCGGGGCCGAGCCCTTGGGCAAGCGCCACCGCTTCTCGCGCGGCCTCGTCGGGCAGGCACAGCACCACGAGATCGACCTCCGCCATCAGGTCGCGCCGCGCGGCCGGGTCCTTGCGCTGCGCCGGCGACAGGCTTTTGACTGCGATCTTGGGCAGGTTTTCGAGGCGGGCACGGATGCCGAGCCCAGTCGTGCCGGCCTCGCCGTCGATGAATACGCTGGGCCGGTTTGTCGGCATGTCCTCATTCCCCGCGCACAGATAAGGAGGAGCCCTGCGGGAGATCCGCATTCGCCGCCGATCCCCTAGCGCAATTGGGGGTGCCGCGCAAAAGAGTTTTGCTTTGCAGCATCAGCGACCTGCGATTGCCGATTTCCGCAAGGCGACCGGCTGGGTTATCCTCCGCAATTCTGGGCAGCAGGAGTGGACAGCGATGGATGGAACGGGCGCGCCGTTGCAATGCCTAGCCGGGGTCAAGGTGCTCGATCTGACCCAGTTCGAGGCGGGGCCGACCTCGACCGAGGCTCTCGCGTGGCTCGGCGCCGAGGTCGTCAAGGTCGAAAATCCGAAGGGCGGCGAGCCCGGCCGCACCTCGTTCGCTGGTCCGACGGGCAGTCCGGACTCGTATTATTTCTTCGAATTCAACGCGAACAAGAAATCGGTCACGGTCAACCTCAAATCCGAACGCGGCCTGGCCCTGGTCAAAGACATGGCGCGGCATGCGGACGTCATGGTCGAGAACATGGCCCCCGGCACGATCGAGCGCATCGGCCTCGGCTACGACGTGATCAGCGCCATCAATCCCGGCATCATCTATTGCCAGATCAAAGGCTTCGGCGAAGGGAGCCCGTACGAGAAGAATCTCGCCTTCGACATGATCGCGCAGGCCGCCGGCGGCACGATGAGCATCACCGGCGAGCCCGACGGCCCGCCGATCAGGCCCGGCCCGTCGCTCGGCGATACCGGCACCGGCATGGTGATGGCGATCAGCATTTTGGGCGCGCTCTACGAGCGCCGCGCCACCGGCCGGGGCCGCCGCCTGCAAGTGGCGATGCAGGACGCGATGCTGCACTACATGCGCTTTGCGTTTCAGACCCAGGCGGTGCTCGGCCGGGCCGCACCCCGCAACAGCACGCGCAGCAACACCGCGCCCTCGGGCATTTTCCCTTGCGCCCCGGGCGGTTCCAATGACTGGATCTATGTCTTCGCCCGCCAGACGGACCACTGGCACCGTTTGCTCAAGCTGCTCGGCCGCGAGGATGCGATCGGCGACCCGCGCTACGAGACCGCGCAAGCCCGCGGCGAGCACGTGGAAGAGGTCAACGCGATGGTCGCCGAGTGGACCAGGCAGCGCGACAAACACGAGGCGATGCGCCTGATCGGCGCCGCGGGCGTGCCGGCGGGCGCCGTGCTCGACACGATGGAACTGATGAACGAGCCGAGCTTTACCGAGCGCGGCATCCTGCAGGTCGCCCAGCATTCCAGCGGCCCGTTCAAGATGCCGTCTTGGCCGGTGCGGTTTGACGGCGCCCCGCCCAAACTCGAACCCGCGCCGTTGCTGGGTCAGCATTCGGCCGAGGTGTTTGGCGATTGGCTCGGCATGAGCAAGAGCGATGTCGAGGCCTTGCGCAAGGAAGGGGTGATCTGACCGCGTCGCCGACCTGACCCGGATGCGCCGCCACCTTCGTCGTTCCCGCTTTTCGCCGGAATGACGGCCGGCGAGGATGCCCGAGCTGCCCGAAGTCGAAACCGTCCGGCGCGGCTTGGCGCTGAAGATGAGCGGCCGGCGGATCGTGCGGGCCGAATTGCGCCGGCCGGATCTGCGGCGGCCGTTCCCGCCGGAACTGGCCGAGCGGCTCGGCGGCGCCCAAATCGGCGCGCTCCGGCGGCGCGGCAAATACATCCTGATCGAACTCGACGCCGACGATTTGCTGTTGCTGCACCTTGGCATGTCCGGGCGGATCACCGCCGGCGACGCGGCGCAGCCGGACCTGCGCCACGACCATGTGGTGCTGACCCTCGACGACGGCACCGTTGTCCGCTTCAACGACGCCCGCCGCTTCGGCACCCTCGATTACCTGCGGCGCAGCGAGGCGGATCGGCACCCGCTGCTGGCTGGGCTCGGCCCCGAGCCGCTCGAAGCGGGTTTTGACGGCGCCTACCTCGCCCACAAGCTCGCTGGCAAGATGACGCCGATCAAGGCGGCACTGCTCGATCAACGAATCGTCGCCGGACTTGGCAACATCTATGTCTGCGAGGCGCTCTACCGCGCCCGACTGTCGCCGCGGCGGCTCGCCGGGACGATCGGCCGCGGCCGCGCCGAGCGGCTCGTCGCAGCGATCCGCGCGGTGCTCGACGAGGCGATCGAAGCCGGCGGTTCGTCGTTGCGCAACTATGTCCAAGCCAATGGCGAACTCGGCTATTTCCAGCATCGCTGGGCGGTCTACGGCCACGAAGGCGAGCCCTGCCCCGGCTGCACCTGCGCCGAGGGGGTGCGCCGCATCACCCAGTCCGGCCGGTCGACTTTTTTCTGCGCTCGGCGGCAGCGCTAGACTAAGCGCGCCGTTTGCGATTATGTCGCGTAAACGTCGTACCGCACGGCGCCGGTCGCGGTTTCGATCTCGCCAACGTTCAGGCACTGCAGGCGGTTGAGCCACTGATAGGCGGGGTGAGATGTCTGGAACCTCGGCACTGCGCGAATGCTCACCTTGGACGGAAGCTCCCCGCGCAAGAAATTTTCGTAGCCGTCCGGTCCGAGATCTGCTGCCCCAGTGAGCGGGG
>DATMKU010000234.1:0-27223 GCA_035570935.1 Allostellaceae bacterium | reverse complement strand
GGGAGGTAGTGCGATGCCAGATAGCGCCCATTGGGTCGGCACCTGGACGACGGCGCCAGCGCCGGCGGAAACCGGCGCCTTCAACAACCAGACCTTGCGCATGACGATGCGCGCCAGCCTCGGCGGCAACCAGCTGCGGGTCCGGGTCTCGAACGCCTATGGCCGGCGTCCGCTCGAGATCGGCGGCGCGCATATCGCACTGCGCGACGCGGGCGCGGCGATTGTTGCCGGCTCGGACCGCAAGCTCGCCTTCGGCGGCGCCGCGGCGGCGACGATCGCGGCGGGTGCGGTCCTGTTCAGCGATCCGGTGGCGCTCGACCTGGCGCCGCTCGCCGATCTCGCGGTCAGCCTCTATCTGCCCGAAGAGGTCCTGAACGACTTCCAGATCACCGGCCGCTATGCGCGGCAGACGAACTACATCTCGCCGCCGGGCGACTTCTGCGCGGCCGAGGTGATGCCGATCGCCAGCCTGACCAGCGACTGGTTCTTTGTCTGCGGCGTCGATGTGCTCGCCAGCCCCGACACCGGCGGCATCATCGCTCTCGGCGACTCGCTGACCGACGGCAACATCTCGACGATCGACGCCTTTTGCCGCTGGCCCGACCAGCTCGCCCGGTGCCTCGCGGCGCGCCATCGCGGGCGGCCGATGGCGGTGATGAACCAGGGGCTCGGCGGCAATCGCATCCTCTTCGACATCCGCGGCGACAGCGGGCTGCGCCGCTTCGACCGCGATGTGCTGTCCCAGCCGGGGGTGACGCATGTCATCGTCATGCTCGGCACCAACGATTTGCGCAACCGGTGGAAAAAGCCGGAAGAGGAGCCGACCGCGGCGCAGATGATCGCCGGTCTGCAGCAGATGGCGGTGCGCGCCCACAGCGCCGGCGTCAAGATCGTCGGTGCGACGCTGACGCCGTTTGGCAACGAGACCTATATGGCCGATGCGTGGAACCCGCGGCGCGAGGAGGTTCGTCTGGCGGTTAATGCCTGGATCCGCGAGGCCGCCGCGCTTGACGCCGTCGCCGATTTCGACAAGGCATTGCGCGACCCGGAACACCCGACCCAGATGCTGCCGGCATACGATTGCGGCGATGGCCTGCATCCGAGCGACCTCGGCTACACCAAGATGGGCGACGCGATCGACCTCGCGCTGTTCGAGTAGCGGCCTGGGCGATCAGCGCGAGCCGGCCCCTCCGCTCGGCGGCAACCAGGGCGATGGGCTTGCGCATCGAGCCCGCGCGAAACCCCGCGAATCTCGACCGGATGCGAGCGCTGTTCCGCGAATACGCGGACCGGGTCGGCATCGATCTGGCATTCCAGGGCTTTACGCGGAGCTCGATCGGCTTCCGGGAAAATACGCGCCGGCGCGGGGGAGCTGTTGCGGGCGCGCGGCGATTGCGGCGAGACGCTGGGCTGCGTCGGGTTGAGCGAAGCCATGATCGTGATTAAACGCGGCCAATTTCATCGGTGAGATTGAATTTGTGCTGTCCCGCGCCACTGCCGAAGCGCGATGAAGAGCTCCGAGTTGACGCCAAAGATCGCGAGCACACCCAGCAGCAGCGCTGCCAGGCGCCACCAGAGAACCTCCCGGATCAACCAGAAGAGCGCGGAAAGGGCGAGCCCCTCTGGACCCCGGAGCTTGAGTAGGGCCTCGCGGACCAGTCCTTCCCACATCAAGAAAACGATGATCATCAGCGCCCAGCGGAGCGTCGCGCGTGTCGCGGCATCGTCCGCGACGCGGCGCATCGCGATGAGGCCGGCGACGACGAAGATCAGGTGGACGCCGCGGTAGCCGATGCTCTGGCCGGCGAAGAAACACCCCCCAATCACGGCGGCGCCAATGACGAGGAACAGTGCGTCGCGCTCCGGCAATTTACCAAAGGCGGAGGCGAAATTGCGATCGCGTGCAAGGTAGAACACCTGGACCGCGGTCACGACCAGCAGCACCGCCATAATCGCGTAAGGGAGAGCCGTGAACCAAGCGACCTGCCCGAGCCGAGGAAACACTTGCAGTGCGAACCCAGGCCCGTCGAACGGCAGATTCCGAGCGCCGAACCCGCCACGCGGGATGTTTGCCGAGATTGCCGCCAATTCTTCCCGGAGCCGATAAATGAACCCGACGACGACAAGACCCGTGGTCGCGGCAATCGCAAAGAAGGTGCGCGGCCGTTCGCGCAGTGCCGTCGACAACGCGATCAGCGGATAGAATTTAAGAAGCCCGGCAAGCAGCATCAGCGCATAGGCGAGGATTCTATTCGCCAGCGGCCCGGTGCCCAGCACACCGGCGACGACCAGCATCATGAACATGATGAGGTCGACATTGCCGCGCTCGAGGGCGAAGACGACCATCGTCGACGTGCAGGTCAATGTAAAGAGGATCAACTCTCGCAGGCTAGTCGGTTTGACGACCCAGAACAGCGACAGCAGGAACGCGAGGATAAGGCCGATGCCGATCGGCATCGTCCAGGCTCTTCCGGTCGGAACGAAGACAAGTCGCAACCAGAGCGGCGAATACATTTCCGGGTGTCCCAGAACGTCGCAAGGATTTGTGATATAGACGTTAATGCCTTCTTTCCAACATTTTATACTGGTACCGATGTACTCCCAATCAACGAACGGATACTTGAAGACGGGCACCCCGATCGCGATAAGCGATTGGTAATAGGCCCTGGGGTAGGCCGCGTAGAGCGCCGCGAAGATCGCGAGCAGCACCAATCCCAGGGCGGGCACGACACAGCGCAATATCTCTTTCTTTCGCATTCAACTTGTCTCCGTGGGCGGGTCGCGCGAGCCGCCGGTGGGCGGCAGATCGGCAACGCATGGCCGGGCGAGCCAACCCGCGGGCGAGGGCTGGCGAACCAGGAGGCTACAGAGTGGTCCCCCTAACGCGCCTGCCAGACGGCGATGATCGATTTGCCGACGCGATAGCCGGTCGCGCGGTCCGCCAGCTTAGACGCCGGTATCATGACGTTGTCCCAAAGCGAGATTTGTGCGGCGGTGGGGTGGGCCGACCGAAGCAGACAGCGGTTTGCGAGCGACGCAAGCATCCCCACCGCATCGAGGTATTTGACCGAGTACAACGAAAGCCCCGGAGGAGCAAGATCGACCAAGCTGCGACGGGTGTATCGGCGGAAGTGCCCGATCGCGGCATCGAAGGGGGTGAAAAGCCAGTTATGTGCCGGACCCAGGACCACGAGGTAGCCATTGGGGAGCAAGCGCAGCGCCGCCTCCCTCAACTCGTCCCGATCGTCTCCAATATGCTCCAGCACGTCTACATAAAGAATAGTGTTGAAGCTTGCCATCTTTGGTAACTGTCTCAGCGTCGTGGCCTCAACGACGCAGCGCTGATCGAGATCGCCGGATGCCTTGCGAGCCGCGATCTGCCGAGCAAGCGCGGGATCAGGCTCGACACACACCCAATTGTTGGAAAATTTGTAGAGAAATACAGTATTGGCACCGATGCCGGCGCCGATCTCGGCGACCCGCCCGCCGACGAAACGTTCGATCTGACTTGCCCAATAACGCTTCCAGTGGATCGCGCCTTCGAACAGCTCGAGTTCGCCGCCGGGATAGTTACATCCGTCGGCCATTACCCGGCAGCCTCGTTCTCACGCGCGGCGACGGCGTGCCGGGTTCGCGACGCGATGAACTGCGGCGCATCGATTGCCGGGATCACCGGTTTAACGCTGCGCCCGTTCAGCAAGGTAAACGCCGAGATAACTGCAAAGATCAGAGACTGCAGCAACACCACGCTGAGCGATCCCACGACGTTCGACGCCCAGCCCGGGATCGCAATATCGCTAAACAGCCTGATGGTGATGACAATCGCGATACCGGCTACCGTCATGGCCGAGACGCCAAACATCGCAATCATCAGGCGAACCAAAACGATGTCGGAGTAAACGGAGACGGCGCTTAGACCATGGACGACCAGGGTGCTCAGAGTCATCGCCGATTTACCGGCGTAACGGCCGCCGCGCTCGGTGCTGATCCGTTGCAATGGCAGCCGCGAGCGAACCAGAGTCGCAGCCAGGTGGTTCCACAGATTTGGCGAATGGGCGATGCCGTTGAGCGCCGAATATGGAATATAGCAGAAATTTCCAAAATCGATCTTGGTCCCGGCGAACCAACGAAAGATGAATAGATAAATAACGTAGAGAGATTTGAAGGCAACCGATTCCGAGCGTTTCGCGCGCTTTGCGCAGATGATCTTTCCCGGCTGCTCCCTTGCTGCCGCGATCAATCGCGGGACGTCGGCCGGCCGGTCCTCGCCGTCGCTATCCATAACGATGATCCCGTCGACGCCGGCTAAATCCCTCGCCGCCACGAGCCCTACCGCGATCGCGCGCTGATGGCCCAGGTTGCAGATCAGGTTCACGATCTCGAGCCGTTGAATGCGGCGATATCGGCTCTCGATAAAGCCGCCGTCAAAGTCGACGCGCGAATTGTCATTGACGACGATCACGTCAATTGCCGTTTGCTCGAGGCCCGGCTGGACGTCAATCGCATCCAGGAGGATCGCCAAGCTTCGCCAGTCATCGAAAACGGGGATGACCAAAGCAATTCGTAGGGGGGTGGCGATAAGCTCGGACATGTTCTCTAGTCGATTAAAGGTAAGTGGCAACAGACCTAACCTCACTGTATCCGAGGTGTGGGGCGGATGCCCCGCGCCGCTCTTTGCCGGGGCATCTCAAAGGGCTGTCGATGAGAAGCCGCCGCGCGGTTTTGGCGGGCGGCTACGCCACCGCCTCAGCGCGCGGCGAACTGGGTCTTGCCAAAGTAGTTTTCGCGTTCGGCGTCGGTGATCTGGCCCTGGCGCTGGTGCTCGGCCAATACGGCGACGCCGCGCCGCACCGCCGGGCGCGCCGCAATCTCGTCGTGCCAGCGCGTGACCGACGGGAATTCGGCGAGGTCGATGTTGCGCCGCTCGGCCCCGCGGATCCACGGGAAGGTGATGATGTCGGCCATGCTGTACTCGTCGCCGGCGAGCCAGTGCGCCTCCGCCAGCCGATGCTCCAACACGCGGTGCAGCCGCTTCACCTCGTTGGTGTAGCGGTCGATCGCATACGGGATCTTTTCGACCGCGTATGAGGCAAAGTGGTTCCACTGGCCGAACATCGGTCCGACCCCGCCCATCTGGAACATCATCCATTCGAGACATTTGTAATGCCCGACCGGGTCTTTCGGGATCAGCTTGCCGCCGTTCTTTTCCGACAGGTAGATCAGGATCGCCGCCGATTCGAACAAGGTGAACGGCTTGCCATCCGGCCCGTCGGGATCGACGATCGCCGGGATCCGGTGGTTCGGGGTGATCTTGAGGAATTCGGGCTTGAACTGGGCGCCGGCGCCGATGTCGACCGGGATGATTTTGTACTGCAGGCCGAGCTCTTCGAGCGCGATGTGCACCTTGTGCCCATTCGGCGTCGGCCAGCTCCACACTTCCAACATCGCAATCCTCCTGCTCGCGTTGCGCTCCCCACACGATGTCATTGCAGGCGCAGCGAAGCAATCCGGCAGCCATGTTTGGCGACTCGGGATTGCCCCGTCGCCGCGCTGCTCACGATGACCCATAGGGTCCGAAGTCGCTTCGACAAATCCGATCGTTAGGACACGGAAACTTGGTCATCGAGCTTGATCATCCGATATGCCTGCTTTATCCCGGCAAGTGGAATAGGGGAAGGTCTGCCGATGGCGGCTCAAATCAACGTTGCCGAAGCAAAAGCGAAGCTGTCCGAATTGCTCGACCGCGCGCTAGCCGGTGAGGATGTGGTCATCGCGCGCTCAGGCAAGCCCATCGCGCGCTTGGTGCCGGTGACCGAACGGGAACCGCGAAAGCCCGGTCTCCTACGGGGTTGGAAGATCCCGAGCGACGTATTTCTCGAGCCGATGGATCCTGAGGATCTCGATGCCGCGGAAGGCAAATTTACCGATGAGTTCGGGATTACCCTGCCCAGGTCCGACGATCAATGAGGCTGCTGCTCGACACCCATGCGCTGATTTGGTGGTTGACCGATGACGCCCACCTGTCCGAGAGCGCGCGACAGGCCATTACGGCTGCTGAAAATGAAGTCTTCGCGAGCGCCTGCTCGGGATACGAGATCGCGTACAAACAACAGCGCGGGCGGTTACCATCGCCGTTGCCGCTTTCTTTCGGGGACCTGATCCGGCGTGCTCGCTTCATTCCGTTACCGATCACCGCGGCGCACGCGGAGTCGGCGGGCAGACTGCCGGGGCCGCACCGCGACCCGTGGGATCGGATCATGATGGCGCAGGCGGTGGCCGAGCACTGCCATATGGTGACAATCGACAAGGTGTTTTCCGACTACGAGATCCCCGTGCTGTGGTAGCCGGTGGCGAGAGCATTATCCGATCAAGTAGCACCATTCCTCGTCGCCCCCGCGAGAGCGGGGGTTCAGGGTAACCGTGAAGCCGCTTGCCCTGGGTTCCCGCTTTCGCGGGAATGACGGTTCAATGTGATCCGAAAAACGCCCTGGTTTAGCCGCGATCCTCGGCGGCGAGCCGGTGCAGTGCGTCGCTGTCGGCGCCGTAGCGCAGCCATTCGCCGAGATGCTCCATGCCGAGGCGGCGATAAAAATTGCGCGCCGGGTTCCAGTCGAGCACCTGGAAATCGATCCGCCCCCAGCCGCGCTCGACGGAAATTGCCGCGAGCCGCGCCATCAGCCGCCGTCCGACGCCCTGCCCGCGCGCCGCTTCGGCGACGTAAAGATCTTCGAGATACATCCCCGGCCGGCCGAGCCAGGTCGAAAATCGCGGATGAAACACGGCGAAGCCCGCGGGCTCGCCATCGCGAAAGGCGAGGATCGCCTCGAACTGGCGGTCCGGCGCGAAACCGTGACGGCGCAGATCATCCTCGGTCGCAACGACCGCACCCGGCGCCTTTTCAAAGACGGCAAGCTCGCGGATAAACCGCAGCACCAGGCCCGCGTCCTCGGGCGTGGCAAAGCGGATCGCGATTTCCCCGCTCATCGACCGCGCCAGTCGCGCGGGCCGAAGTTGGGCGGGCCGAAATCGGGTGTCAGCATTCGTCGGCAATTCCCCGCTGGCGCTCGCGAGGATAATTTAGCCCGCGTGCCGATCGTTGGACAACAGGCGGACAACAGGAGGAGCGAGAGATGACAGACGAGCCAAAACCGCAGGCGATCGAGGCGATGGCGGCGCCGGTCGCACGGCCTGGCCGCGGCTACCCCGAACCCTTTGCGGCGCGGGTCGCCGGGCGCGAGCGGCGACCGCTCGGCGACCTCTTCGGGCTGACCAATTTCGGGGTCAACCTGACCCGCCTGCCGCCGGGCGGCCTCTCAGCGTTGCGCCATACCCACAGCCGCGAGGACGAATTCATCTACATCGTCGAAGGCGAGCCGGTGTTGGTGACCAATGCCGGCGAGACGATACTTCGCCCCGGCATGTGCGCCGGGTTCAAGGCCGGCGACGGCAACGCGCACCATTTGTCGAACCGCACGATGCGCGATGTGGTCTATCTCGAAATCGGCGACCGCAACCCCGGCGACACGGTCGTCTACCCCGATGACAACATCGGCCGCGCGCTTGCCCCCGACGGCGCCCGGCGCTTTGTGCGCAACGACGGCACCCCCTACTGATCGCCATTGGCTGTCGCGAACGGCCTGGACCGGCGCTTCTGCGTGGTGAGATAACGATGGCGACGTTGCCCGGGAGGAATGACCGATGAAGATCGTCAAGGTCGAAGACTTGCATTGCGACGCCGGATGGCGGGTCAATTCGTTTCTGAAGATCACCACCGACGAAGGCATCGTCGGCTGGTCGGAATATATGGAGGGCTACGGCGCGCAAGGGCTGACCGGGGTGATCCGCAAGCTCTCCGACCGGCTGATCGGGCAGGACCCGCGTCCGGTCGAGCGCCACAGCGCCTATCTCTACGCCGCGACCCGACAGGCCGCCGGCGGGGTCAACCAGATGGCGATCGCCGCGATCGAAAATGCATTGGTCGACATCAAGGCCAAGGCATTGGGCGTGCCGGTCTATGAAATGCTGGGCGGCCCGGTGCGCGACCGATTGCAGCTTTACTGGTCGCATTGCGGCACCTACCGCGCGCGCCACGCCGACCACATCCGGGAATGGGCCGGGGTCGATCCGGTGCGCTCGCTCGACGACATCGTGGCGCTCGGCGAGGAGGTCAGGCGGCGGGGCTTCAAGGGGCTAAAGACCAATCTGATCCGCTTCGACCGCGACAAGCCCTATATGTACGGCCCCGGCACCGGCAACCCGCCGGGCTTTCCCGAGCTTAACGTCGACGGCCATATCGTCGATGCAGCGGTCGTGCAATTGGAGGCGTTCCGCCGCGGCGCCGGCCCTGATGTCGGGCTCCATCTCGACACCAATTTCAATTACAAGATCGACGGTTATATCAAATTGGCGCGGGCCCTGGAGCCGCTCGATCTGGTTTGGCTCGAGATCGACCTCTACGACCCGGCCGGCTTGGCGTTGATCCGCCGCTCCGCCCGCACTCCGATCTCGTCTTGCGAGTCTTTGTATGGCAGGCGCCAGTTCCGGCCGTATTTCGAGCAACAGTCGGTCGATTACGCGATCATCGACGTGGCCTGGAACGGCATCCTCGAATCGCTTAAGATCGCGGCGATGGCGGACGCCTACGAGGTCAATGTCGCGCCGCATAACTTCAACGGCCATTTGGGCACGTTGATCAGCGCGCATATGTGCGCCGTGGCGCCGAACTTCAAAGTCATGGAGATCGACATCGACGACGTGACCTGGAAAGACGACATCGTCACCATCCCGCCCGTCATAAAGGACGGCGACCTCTTATTGCCGACCGGCCCCGGCTGGGGTGCGGATGTCAACGAGGAATTCGTCCGCGCCCACCCGCCGCGCCGCTGACGACCGGGCCCGGCAGGGAGAGTGCGCGGAATGTATCCCGGCGAAAGCCGTGGTCCATGCTTCGGCGGCACGAGGCGGCGATTGCGGCTAAGACAATGGCGGTGCGTGAGAGTTTGCAGTGACGGAGCGGTGGATCCCGGCTTTCGCCGGGATGACGATGGGAGAAATCTGCCAACTTCCTCCCGATTAGAGCAGTTTCCGATCAGGTCGAGCCGCCAGTCCCGGATCAGTCAGTGCGAGCGCAGCGAAGCAATCCCGGGCCGCCGAGCGTCTTCTGGTCGGGATTGCTTCGTCGCTCCGCTCCTCGCAATGACCCGTGGCCATTCGATCGGAAACTGCTCTAGCGCGGTTTTCGATCCCATTGAACGGTCATTCCCGCGAAAGCGGGAACCCAGGGCCGATGACGGGCGGTCAGCCCTTGTCCAGGTCCAGCGGCAGGCTTGGAGCCTCGCTTGCGCGGGGGGTGACGAATAAACAAAAATGCTTCGGCGACTCGATCGAAATCGCACTAGCAAGCGTAGGGCGGATGCAATCCGCCATCTTGGCTATTGCTGTTGCGTGAAGGTTTTATGAGAAGGATGGCCCGAATAGCGGGTTTTCATTATAGCTGCGCGGCGCACACACAGCAGGCGGATTGCATCCGCCCTACGAGCCCTGCCGCGTATCTCGACCTCATGCCAGTTAGTTAGAGGTGTGGTTCAATCCAGAATTCCGGCTATTAGTCGTGCGCAAGCCCTCCAGTTGCCAAATCGGAATAAGACAGTTGCCTCTGCCTCTTCTTCTCCCGCGTAATCTCATAATGGCTGAAACCGAAGGTAATTCCAACGGCGATAATGCTATTTGCGAGCCAACAATATGTAGATATCGATACCATCATACCCGTATTGAGCGTCCCGTTCAGCAAGCGTAGGGCGGATTCAATCCGCCATCTTGGCTATTGCCGATGCGTGTAGGTTTTATGAGAAGGGTGGCCCGAATAGCGGGTTTTCATTATTATAGCCGCGCGGCGCACGCACAGCCGGCGGATTGCATCCGCCCTACGAGCCCAACTTTTTGCGAGGCGTCAACATGTTGGATTTTGCCCATTTGGAGACGGCTCGGCCATCAGGGCGCGGCGCACGCCTTCGGGGTCGCGCGCGATGACGGTGAGGTAGGCGCGCGCGGGCTGGTCGGGTTCGACGCGGCCCTGTTCCCAGTCGCGCAACGTGCCGAGCGGGATGTGATAACGCGCGGCAAATTCCTCCTGCGTCAGGCCGAGCGCGCGCCGCAGCGTCCGCGCCCGGGCCACCGGCTTCATCCGCGCCAGCGCCGCGTCGGTCAGCGGTTGCGCGTCGGGGTCTTTGAGCGCGGCCGCCTGGACCTCGGCGTCGGTCAATGCGTCGAAGCGGCTCCAGTCATGTTTTTCGGTTCTCTTCATGATATTTCCGTCGCTCATAGGGTTCGGCTTTGCGGGCAGAGATGATGCGGATTCTTTCGCCTCGCATGGTGTAGGCGACGAACAACAGACGATTTTCTACCATGCCAATCATGGCGCAGCGCTCCCGTGGGCATGCTGCTCCGCATCGACCCATTCGACAGCGAACGGGCCGCTGAAGGCGTCGCGCGCCATCTCGAAAGAGACTCCGTGATCGCGCCAGTTGCCGGCCGCCTTGCCGTCGTCCCAGACGAAGGTCTCATCCTGCATATAGTACGGAATAAGCGTCGAGCGCGATTTCACCCACTGCGACGCTCGTGCTCTGACCACCGCGCCGCCGGCGGTGGGCATCGCGAAAGGCGAGCCCGGTCATAGGAAGCGTTGCGGTGGGGAGCGGGAAGGCGCAGGCTGTGGGCTGGAATTTGCGTGTGACGGGAGGAATGATGATGAGTGACGTGACCCAGGACATGAACTTTCTGCAGGGCGTCAAGGTCGTGGATTTCACCCAGTTCGAGGCGGGCACGACATCGACCGAGGTCTTGGCCTGGTTCGGCGCCGAGGTGGTCAAGATCGAGAATCCGGGCCGCGGCGACCCCGGCCGCCGGCTGCGCCCGGGCAAGCCCGACGACGACCCGTGGTACTTCCACCAATTCAACGTCAACAAGAAGTCGATAACGTTGAACCTGAAATCGCCAAAGGGGCTCGAGATCGTCAAGGAGATGATCAAGAAGGCCGACATCGTGGCGGAGAACATGGCGCCCGGCACGATCGAGCGCCTCGGCCTCGATTACGAATCGGTCAAGAAGATCAACCCGCGCATCATCTATTGCCAGATCAAGGGTTTTGGGTCGGGCAGCCCGCACGAAAAGGGGCTCGCCTTCGACATGATCGCGCAGGCCGCGGGCGGTCCGATCAGCGTCACCGGCGAGCCCGACCGCCCGCCGGTCAAGCCCGGCCTCTCGTTTGGCGACACCGGCACCGGCATGCTGATGGCGGCGACGATGCTCGGCGCATTGCACGAGCGCAACCGCACCGGCCAGGGCCGCCGGCTGCAATTGGCGATGCAGGACGCAATGATCCACTACATGCGCACCTGTTTCGCGACAATGGCGCGCACCGGCAAACCGGCGCGGCGCAACGGCGCCAAGTCGGGCGGCGGCAACAACGCGCCGTCGGGGCTCTACCCGGCCAAGGGCGGCGGCCCCAACGACTACGTCTACCTGACCACCAGCCGGGCCAATCCCGAGCACTGGTCGCGACTGATGAAATTAATCGGGCGTGAAGAACTGATCGAAGACCCGCGGTTCGCGACCGGCGACGACCGCGTCAGACACGAAAAGGAATTGGACGCGATCATCGGCGAATGGACCCGCCAGCACGACAAGCGCGAGGCGATGGAGAAGCTGATTGCCGTCGGCGTGCCGTCGGGCGCGGTGTTCGACACGATGGAATTGCAGAACGAGCCGACCTTTGAGGAGCGCGGCATCTTGCAGACCGTCCATCATCATAACGGCGACTACAAGATGGCGACTTGGCCGGTGCGGGTCGACGGCAAGACCGTGCGGCTGAAGGGATCGCCAAAGCTCGGTGGCGACAGCGCCCAGGTATTGCACGACTGGCTCGGCATCGGCGCCGGCGAGGTGGAGGGCTTGCGCAAGGAAGGCGTGATCTGAGACGCCTGTAAGTAGCCCCTCACCCCAACCCTCTCCCCGCTCGCGAGGAGAGGGAGGGACCCGCACAGCGGGAGGGGTGAGGGGCTGGCGGAGGCTGCGCTGATGCGGCTGCGGCTTTATGAGAATTACCGCTTTGTATTGTATGCGCCGTTTTATGCGGCGCATACAATCGGCGCGTATGCCGCCGAGGGGCTGACGGTCGAACTGTCGCCGTCGCCTGGTGTGGGCAAGGCCGAGCAGGCGCTGATCGAGGGTGCCGTCGACGTGTTGTGGGCGGGACCAATGCGGGTCATCAAGCACCACGACGACGATCCGGGCTCACCGCTCGTCTGCTTTTCCGAAATCGTCTGCCGCGACCCGTTCTCGATTGTCGGCCGCTATCCCAATCCGAGGTTCCAGCTCGCCGATCTCGCAACAATGCGCTTTGCCACGGTCAGCGAAGTACCGACCCCATGGCTTTGTCTGCAGCAGGATCTGCGGCAAGCCGGGATCGATCCCGATCGGCTCGACCGCATCAGCGGGCGCAGCATGGCCGAAAATCTGGCGGCACTGCGCGACGGCGGCCTCGACGCAACACAGCTCTTCGAGCCGGTCGTCGAAGAGGCGCTGGTCACCGGCGCCGGTCATCTGTGGCATGCCGCCAGCAGTCGCGGCCGCACCACCTACACCGCGTTTGTCACGACGCGCGAGCGGCTATTGCGCGATGCCGAGCCGCTATTGCGCATGGTGCGCGCGATCTATCGAACGCAGCGTTGGCTGCGCGCCAATCCGGCGGTGCTCGTCGCCGAAACGATCGCATCCTATTTTCCGGCGCTCGAACGAGGCGTGCTGGCGAGCGCCGTGGCACGCTACCAGGCGCAGGGGGTCTGGGGCGGCGATCCGGTTTTGCCCGAGGTCGGATTTGACCGGTTGCGCCGAAGCCTTGTTTCCGGCGGGTTCATCAGCCGAGCCGTCCCCTATCAAGATTGCGTCGACAACTATCTGGCGCTGCAAGCGATCGACGCACCGCGCAATAAGACGAATTAACTAAAAGGCCCGAGCCACAGCAGTCTCGGATCGTCGGCAAGCATAAGCCTGCCCGGCCAGTATGGCGGCCGGCGATCGCCCACCGGCGGCTTGCCGGACCCACTCCTGCGGTAGCCACAAGAATGTAATAATTTACCAGCGCGGTCTTTTATCGCCGCCAGGCTTTGCCATTTATTGCGGAACGCGCGCGCAATGCGGCATAAGGGAGCAGCGAAGGGAGCAAGGAATGGCCACGTTGGATGAAATTGGTCAAGAAAAGCTTCGGCTCGCCGAGCGGCTGGCGCGCCTCGACGCCGACCGGGCGAGATTGACGCAGCAATTGGAAGAGCTGGAGATCGCCGAGCGGGTGCTGTCGCGCTTCGGCATGGCGCAGCCGACCGAACGCCGCGGCCGCGGCCGGCCGGCGCGAGCGACCGCTGTTGCCGCGGGCGAGCGGCGGCCGCGCGCAGCAGCCAAGGCGGCGACAAATACGCTGTCGTTGAGCGACGCCACGCTGAAGGCGGTCGGCGCGCACGGCGACGGCGCCACTGCGGCCGAAGTCATGACCTATCTGTCGGGCGAATTGGGAATGTCGGTGCGTCCGAACCATCTCGGCATTGCATTGCAGCGTCACCGCCGGGCGGGGCGGCTCGAAAATCGCGACCAGCGCTGGTTCCTGCCGCAATCGGCGCAGGCGAGCACGCAATCGGCAATGGCCGGGTGATCGCCATCGCGGCCGCTGCGCAATAATGGCGTAAGCCGCCCATAATCGCAGTAGGTCGCCGTTGCCGGGTTACTCCGCGATGACCGATCGGTCATCACCACAAAAGCAGCACGGCGGGCCCGGGAAACTGCTCCCGCGAACAACGCTTGCTTAGGGGTCGCCGGAAACGATTCGGGATCGTCCGGCACGGGCACGACTTCAGCCGCGAGATTGCGGCAGATCAAGGCGCACCGACACCGCGGCGCTGGCGATCACGGCGATGTCTCCGGTTTCGGCGTCGGGAACGTCGAGGCCGCCCTTGACCACTTTGACCGTGACCTCGCCATGCGGCAATGCCGCTTTAACCTCGGCGGCATCCACCTTGGCCGGTTGCTGCACGCCGATCGTCACCTCGACCTGCATCTTGCCGGCATCGAGCCTCAAACTGCGGATCAGGGTCAGCGAACTGTGGTGGATCGCGTCGTGCACCGCCCGCACCGCGGCTTTCGTATAGTCGCCGCCGTGCAGGTCGTTGCCGGCGCCCATTTCGAGAATGACCCGTTTTCCCGGCATCACGGCCCTCCTTGTGGTAGGTCGAGCCGCACGATTGCGGCGGCGTTGGCGATCACCGTCTTATTGGTGCCGGCATCATTCATTATTTCGAGCCCGCCCTCGACGATTTCGACCGTTCCGGTGCCGTGCGGCAGCACCGCCAACACCGCCGCCTTGTCGACCTGTTCCGGATGCGGCACCCCGATCCTGATCTCGACCCGCATTGAATCGACCGGCAGCCCGACCGCATCGGCGACGCTCAGCGAGTTGTGCCAGAGCGCGTCGCGCAGTGCCCGCACCGCCGCCTTGGTGTAATCGGCGCCGCGAATATCGGTGCCCATGCCGATCTGCAGCACCATGCGCTGCCACGCCATTCTCTCCTCCCTCGCCCTCGCACCCGGCCGGAGTCTAGCCGCCCTTTCCCGCCGCGTCATCCGCGGCGCGACGGCCGGAATCGTCGCTGTCGTCAAATCGACCGAATTGTTGCCACGTTTTACGTGCCGCATTCGAGCGAGATCGCGCGCAAGAGGGAAAGCACCGTCGATGGAGCCGCGGCATTTGACGCGGGGTTGGAGAAGGACACTCGCGGCGAGCCTCGCCCTGGTGGGCATCGTGCTGTGGGTCGCCGCGGTTGCCGTGCATGTGACCCCTGCCGATGCCCGCGACGTGACATTCCCCCACATGGAGGCGCGGCTGATGGGGATCGTAACCGGTGGCGCCTCGGTCGCGGGCGGCATCATCCTTATCGTGACCGGCTGACCCTCTTTCGTACCCGAGCCACAAGATCGTCGCATTCGACGGCGGGTTCGTCGCCGGCGCGGCACAGCATAGCGATCTTCTGTTCTTTGCCGGGTAGAATACGCCCTTCCTTTCATTTCCGCTCGCGGGTGGCGTATAAGAGCAAGAGCCGTCGGGCATCGGAAATCACGCCCAGGCGGGTTGGGAGGAAACGGTTATGACGAGCCTCGCCGCGGGCGGCGCCGGCACGCTGTCCGAATTCGAGCATCGCCGGCAGCTGCGCCGGGCGGTCATCGCCAGCACGATCGGTACGACGATCGAATGGTACGACTTTTTCATTTACGGCACGGTGACCGGGCTCGTCTTTGCCAAACTGTATTTCCCGGGCTCCGATCCGCTGGTCGGCACCTTGCAGGTGTTTGCGATTTATGCGGTGGGCTTTGTCGCTCGGCCGGTTGGCGCCGCCATCTTTGGCCATTTTGGCGACCGCATTGGGCGCAAGGCGGCGCTGATCGCGACCCTGTTGTTGATGGGCATTGCGACCTTTCTTGTGGCCTTTGTCCCCGGCTACGCTCGGATCGGCATCTGGGGTGCTGTGATCCTGACCATCCTGCGGACGGTGCAAGGGATCGGGGTCGGCGGCGAATGGGGCGGCTCGGTATTGATGTCGATGGAATGGGCGCGCACCACCGCCCATCGCGGCTTTGTCGCCTCGTGGCCCCAGTTCGGCGTGCCGGCCGGGCTGTTCCTGGCCAATCTCGCGGTCTTGGCGTTCAGCACCATCTCCGGCCCGGCCTTTCTGACCTGGGGTTGGCGCATCCCGTTCCTACTCAGCATCATTCTTGTTGGGGTCGGTCTCTACATCCGACTTGGCATCCTCGAAACCCCGGCTTTTTCGCGGCTCGTCAGCGAGAATCGTGTCGAGCGCGTGCCGGTGGTTGAGGTGATCAAGCGCCAGCCGCGCGAAATTATCCTGACCGCGCTGGTGCGGATGGCCGAACAGGCCCCCTTTTATATTTTTACCACCTTCATCTTCGCCTATGGCACAAAGGTCCTCGGCAGCTCGCGCGATATGTTGCTGCTCGCGGTGCTCGTCGCCTCGGTCGTGTCATTCTTTACGATCCCCTTCGCCGGCTGGGCCTCCGATCGGATCGGCCGCCGGCGCATGTATCTGATCGGCGCGGTGGTGACCGGCGTATTTGGCTTCATTTATTTCGCGATGCTCGACACGATGGTGCCGGGCTGGATTTTTCTCGCGATCGTGCTGTCGCTGATCCCGCACGATCTGATGTACGGGCCTCAGGCGGCACTGATCGCCGAGTGCTTTACCGGGCGGCTGCGCTACAGCGGCGCCTCGCTCGGCTACCAGTTGGCTTCGATTATTGCCGGGGGCCCGGCGCCGCTGATCGCGACGGCATTGTTCGCGTCGTACAAATCGGGCTACCCAATTGCCGTCTACATCCTCGCTTGTGCGGTTATTAGCGTGATCGCGGCGGCGTTGTTGCCCGACTACACCAATCGCGACATTTCCGCCGAATACGATTCGGCCTGATCTTCGCCGCGCATTTTCGCGGCTGCAATGCGCGGCATGGTTGGCAGGGCGGAGCGCGACTGTTACTCTCTTCGTCGAAGAAGAAACGACTCCAGCGCGTCGCGCGCCAGGAGGAACGACAACGGGCGGTTGCAACTGCCCGGCAGGTGAGAGGAAACCAGGATGATCACAGCTGACATCGCCGGGGGCGGCATCTCCGACGCCGAGCATCGCGCCCAGCTGCGCCGCGCCATGATCGCCAGCACGGTCGGCACGACGATCGAATGGTACGACTTTTTGCTTTACGGAACCGTCACCGGACTGGTTTTCGGCAAACTCTTTTTTCCGCATTCGGTGCCGTTGATCGGTGTCCTCCAAGCATTTGGCATTTTCTTCGTCGGCTTTGTCGGGCGGCCGATCGGCGCCGCGATATTCGGTCATTTCGGCGACCGTATCGGGCGCAAGGCGACCTTGATCGCGACATTGCTGGTCACCGGCATCGCCACCTTTGCCGTGGGTTTGGTGCCGCCCTATGCCAGCATTGGCGTTTGGGGCGCCATTCTGCTGACGATCATTCGCCTGATACAAGGGATCGGGGTCGGCGGCGAATGGGGCGGCTCGGTGCTGCTGGCAATGGAATGGGCGCGAGGCAATAAAAACCGCGGCTTTATCGCCTCTTGGCCGCAATTTGGCGCGCCAGCCGGGCTATTCCTGGCGACTGTCGCGGTGCTGTTCTTCAGCTGGGTGTCCGGCGACCAGTTTTACACTTGGGGCTGGCGCATCCCGTTTTTCATCAGCATCGTCATGGTCGGGATCGGGCTGTGGATCCGGCTCGGCATTCTCGAAACGCCAGTCTTCCGGAAGATCCTCGAAGAAGACCGCGTCGAGCGGGTGCCCGTGCTCGAAGTGTTCAAACGCCAGCCCAAACAGGTCTTGTTGACCGCGCTGCTGCGGATGCCGGAGCAGGCGCCGGGTTACATCGTCGGCACCTTTATCTTCAGCTACGGCACGACGGTTCTTGGCGCCTCGCGCAATTTTCTGTTGACCGCGGTGGTCGTGCAGACTGTCCTGGGCTTCTTGTGGGTCACTGTATCTGGGCATCTGTCGGACCGCGTCGGTCGAAAAAACATGTATATGATCGGGTGCGTGTTCATCGCCATCTTCGGCTTCGTCTATTTCGCGCTGCTCGATACCAAAATCCCGTGGTTGATCTTTCTCGCGGTTTCCGTGTCGCTGATCCCGATCATGACGATGTACGGCCCGGAGGCGGCGCTGATCGCGGAAAGCTTCACGCCTCGGCTACGCTACAGCGGCTCGTCGCTCGGCTATCAGTTGGCCTCGATCATCGCCGGGGGTCCGTCGCCATTCATCGCGACGGCACTGTTCGCCACCTTCCATTCGAGCCTGCCGATCGCGCTTTACATCCTCGCCTGCGCGATTATCGGCATCACCGCGACCGCGCTGCTAACCGACTACACCAACAAGGACATATCCGTGGAGTACGAGAGCGTGTGACGCCGGTCGCGGCGGCGTTCGCTCAACCGCGGCGCGGCCGGCCCGCAACAGCAGCGGCGCGGGGAAATAATGCGACTGCCGGGGTGGTTATTTGGCCGGCGGCGCTGCCGATCCTGACCGGGCTCGGTCTCAAATCCGAAGGCGCGTTGCGCGAATGGGCCTGGCGCCGCGTCCCGAACATCTGGCACGGGTGCCGGTTGCCGAACGGCGCAACTGCTCGATCGCCAAGGCCGCGTTCACCCCCGCGTCTCGGTCAATTTCCCAAAAGAGTTCGGCTGCTACCTCGCCATCCCGCTGCGCCGGCCCTGACTAGGCCGATCCGCGGCGGCCGGCCCCAGGCGCTCAAGCCGTCGTTTTTGCGACCGGGCTTGCAGTCGTCGCCGGCATGTTGCAGGGCACCAAAACAACCAGCGGGTTGTGGTAATCTCTGAGGTCAGATGGCGGAATCACACCATCCTCGATCGCCGGCGGCAGAGCGGCGCCGGCGTCGACCGCCGAAGCCATAGCGTCCTGTGCTTGCGTCACGATCTGTTCGGGTCCGTCCGCGGCCGAGGTGACGCCCGGAAGGCCAGGGAAGCTGATCCACCAGGTTTTCCCATCATCGGACGGCTCGACGATCGCAATGTAATTCTTCACGTCTTGTCCTTCACCGTTGCGGCGGGTACTCCCAGCCGGCGCCCCGACAGATCGAACGCATCGTGCCCGGCTTGATATCGCCTGGGCGGTTCGGCACGACGACGACGCGGCCGGTCTTGCGGAACACGATGTGTGAGCCCTTGCCGGGCCGTTCTGTCCATCCCTCGCGTCACAGCCGGCTCATGACCTCACGGGGTGTCAAATCGCTGGTTGCGGCAGCTCGCCGCAGATCCGATTCCGCTCCTCTACCCCTCCCGGCCGCGGCCCCAGGCGATGAAGCCGTCGTTTTTGAGACCGGGCTTGCCGTAGGCGAGCGGTGCGCCGGCGAGGGTTTCGACCCGGCCGCCGGCGGCTTCGAGGATCGCCTGGGCGGCGGCCGTGTCCCATTCCATTGTCGTCCCGAAGCGCGGGTAAAGATCGGCCTCGCCGGCAGCGATCAATCCGAATTTGAGGGCGCTGCCGCACTTCCTGCGTTCGATGACCGGGTAGCTCTCGAGAAATTCGCCGACCCGCCGGCTGTTCTCGTGCGAGCGGCTGTGGACGACGACGAGCCCTGCCGCGGACGGCGTGCGCGCGCTGATCGCCTCGATCCCGCCGCCGCGGCGCTGGCAGGTCGCGGTCCCCGGCCCGTGCGCGGCATAGGTCAGCCCGACCGCCGGGCCATGCAACACGCCGAGCACCGGCCGGCCGTCTTCGACCAGGCCGATGCAGACCGAAAACTCGCCGTTCTTGGCGACAAATTCGCGGGTACCGTCGAGCGGGTCGACGACCCAGAACCGTGCGGCCGAGGGCGGCAGCCCGTCGGCGTCGACCTGTTCCTCGGACACGATCGGGATGTCGGGAAAGGCCTCGGACAGCATCCCGACGATAACCCGCTCGGCCGCGAGATCGGCCTCGGTCACCGGTGTCTTGTCGAGTTTTTGGCGGATCTCGAATTCTAGCGCGTAGATCGCCATGATCGCCTCGCCGGCGGTGAGCGCCGCCCGGCGCGCGGTTTCGAGCAGCTTGTCCCGCATCTCGCTCATGCCGCTTTTTGCCTCTCTGCGTTGCGGATTGCCTGCCACAATCGTTCCGGCGTCACCGGCATGTCGATGTGCTCGATGCCGAGCGGGGCGAGCGCGTCCACGATCGCGTTGACCAGAGCCGGCGGCGCCCCGATCGCACCAGCTTCGCCCGCCCCCTTCAACCCGAGCGGGTTGGTGCGGCACGGCACGACATTGTAGGAGAATTCGATTGCCGGCAGGTCTTCCGCGCGGGGAAGACAGTAGTCGGTTAGCGAGCCGGTCACCAGCTGGCCGGTCGCGGGGTCGAAAACGGTGCGTTCGAGCATCGCCTGGCCAACCCCCTGCGCCACCCCGCCCTGCACTTGGCCGCGCAACAGCAGCGGGTTGACGACCGTGCCGAAATCATCGACCACGAGATAGCGGAGGATGTCGACATGCCCGGTCTCGGGCTCGATCTCGACCTCGCAGACATGGCAGCCATTGGGGAAAGTCGGCGAGGGCGGCGTGAAATGCCCGGTTTCGGCAAAGCCCGGCTCGACCTCATCGGGCAATTGCGCCGGGTTGAACGCCGCCCGCGCCACCGCCTCGATCCCGACCGCGCGGTCGGTGCCCGGGATGCGGAAGCTGCCCTCGGTAAAATCGACATCCGCCTCGGCCGCCTCCAGCAG
This sequence comes from Allostellaceae bacterium, assembly GCA_035570935.1. Lineage (GTDB taxonomy): Bacteria > Pseudomonadota > Alphaproteobacteria > ATCC43930 > CGMCC-115725 > AP-15. Next base: position 6,898 of record DATMKU010000234.1, on the reverse strand, counting down.
GTGTGCGGCGATTTGGCGGCCCTTGGCGATCAGCTTTTGCGCGGCGGCGTCGACCGAGGCGCCGCCGACCGGCAACGAGCGCGAACCGCCGGTGCCGCGGCCAAAGGCGATCGCCGCGGTGTCGCCCTGCACCACCCGGATCTTGTCGAGCGGCAAGCCGAGCCGCTCGGCCGCGAGCTGGGCATAGGCGGTCTGATGCCCCTGACCCGAGGATTGCGTCCCCATCAGCATCGTCAATGTGCCGCTCGGGTCAAACCGCAATTCGGCGAATTCGTCGGGCGGCATCCCGGATTGCTCGATATAGACGGCGTATCCGAGACCGCGGTAGTGCCCGTGCGCCCGCGCCGCCGCTTGCCGCGCCGAAAAGCCCGCGACATCGGCGGCGGCGAGCGCATCCTGCATGTTGCGGGCGAAATCGCCGCTGTCGTAGACAAGGCCGAGCGGGGTCGCGTAGGGCATCGCGTTGGGCTTGATGAAATTGCGCCGCCGCAACTCGTCCGCCCCGACGCCGAGCCGGTGCGCCGCGTAATCGATCAGCCGTTCCAGCGCATAGGCCGCCTCCGGCCGCCCGGCGCCGCGATAGGCGTCGACCGGCACCGTATGGGTGAATACGCCCTTGACCGCGACGTGGATCGCCGGGATCGCGTAGACCCCGCTGTACATGACCGCACCCGAGCCGGTCGGGATCTCGGGCGCGAAATTCGACAGATAGGCGCCCATATTGGCGATATTGGTCACGGACAACCCGAGAAAGCGCAGCTCGTCGTCGAGCGCCAGTTCGAGCCGGGTCACGTTGTCGCGGCCCTGCGTGTCGGTCATGAACGCGTCCGAGCGCTCCGAGGTCCATTTGACCGGCCTGCCCAGCTTTTTCGCCGCCCACAGCACCAGGATTTGCTCGGGATACAGAAAATACTTCATGCCGAACCCGCCGCCGACATCGTGCGTCACGACGCGGATGCGGTTTTCCGGGATCTTGAAGACGCTTTCGGCCAACAGGCTGCGCAGAAAATGCGAGCCCTGGGTCGAACTCCACAAGGTATAGGCGTCGTCTCCCGGAGCGTGGTCGCCGATCGCACCGCGCGGCTCCATCGAATTGACGACGACGCGGTTGTTGACGATATCGAGCACCACCCGATGGCGCGCTGCCGCCAAGGCCCGCTCGGCCGCCGCCATATCGCCGACACCCCAGTCGAAGGCGAGATTGCCCGGAGCCTCGTCCCACACCAGCGGCTGGCCCGGATCGAGCGCATGCGCGGTCTCTACCGCCGCCGGCAGGGTGTCGTAATCGACCTCGATCAACTCGGCCGCGTCGCGCGCGGCAGCGAGGCTTGTGCCGACGACCATCGCGATCGTGTCGCCGACATGCCTTACCCGGTCGCGCGCCATTGCCGGGCGCAGCGGCATTGGTGCCGCCGATCCGTCGAGATTGGTCAGCGCGCTGAGACAAGGGATCGGCCCGAGCCTGTCTTGCGCCACATCGTCGCCGGTCAATACCGCGAGCACACCCGGTGCGGCCGCGGCGGCCGCGGTGTCGATCGCGCGGATATGGGCATGCGCATGCGGCGAGCGCAGCATAAAGGCGTAGGCTTGGCGGGGCAGCGTCAGATCGTCGACGTAACTGCCGCGGCCAGTCAAAAACCGCCGGTCCTCGACCCGGCGAACCGGCTGGCCAATGCCGAATTGGTTCATCAAACGCGACCTCCGACACCAGGCATATCGGCTGCTTTCCCGGTTTTGCCATAGCGTATCGTCGATGCGATGGCCGGGAGCCACGCGTCTGTATCGACACAGAAACGTGTATGATCCGGGATGACGAGCAGCGAGTTGTTGCGAAGGCTTCGCCGATCGGGCGCCCAAATCGTTACCGGTCGCGGGAAAGGCGGTCACGTGATGGTGGTGCTAAACGGGCGTCGGAGCTTTGTTCCGACCGGTACCGGCGAAATCAAACATGGCACCTTGCTTGGCATTCTTAAAGCACTGGAGCTGCGGCTCGACGAGCTGAAATAGGAGGCGCTGATGGCTCGCCCTGAATCACCGCTAGCCTGGCCGGTAACCCTCATTGCCGCCGAGGAGGGCGGGTTCGTCGTGAACTTCCCTGATTTTCCCGAAGGATGGAGCCAAGGCGATTCACATGAAGAAGCGCTTACGCAAGCCGCCGATCTTCTTGAAACGATGATTGCCAACTATATGGCCGAAGATTGGGACTTGCCCGATCCCTCGCTGGCCGCTGGCTCGCCTTTGGTGCCTCTCGCACCGCTGGTCGCTGCCAAGGTGGAACTCTATCGAGCAATACGCCGAGCCGGCATCACAAAGGGGGAGCTGGCGCACCGGATCGGGATGTCCCCGCAGCAGGCTCAGCGCCTCTTCGACATACGTCATGTCTCGCGTCTCGACCAGATCGATGCGGCGATGCGCGCCCTCGGCCGCCGGCTCGTGGTGAGTTCAGACGCGGCGTGAAGAAGCAGTCGGGCTATGCGACCGAGCTTTTGCTGGTTCAATGACGTCATATCAACCCGAGCGCAGCGCGAGCAGAGCGGCTTTCATTCCACCGTGACGCTTTTGGCGAGGTTGCGGGGCTGGTCGACGTCGGTGCCTTTGATGACGGCGGTATGGTAGGCGAGCAGCTGGATTGGGATCGCGTAGAGCAGCGGGGCCACAAACGGGTCGCACTCCGGCACGGCGATGCCGTAGGCGAGGCGGTCGGCGAGCCGCGCGACGCCCGCCGCGTCCGAAATCATCACCACTCGGCCGCCGCGCGCCATGACCTCCTCGACATTGCCGAGGGTTTTTTCAAAGAGGTCGTCGTTGGGCGCCAATACGATGACCGGCACGCTTTCGTCGATCAATGCGATCGGCCCGTGCTTCATCTCGCCGGCGGCGTAGCCTTCGGCGTGGATGTAGGAGATTTCCTTCAGCTTCAACGCCCCTTCGAGCGCCATTGGAAAAGCGCTGCCGCGGCCGAGATAGAGCACGTCGCGCGCCTCGGCGATAGTCTGGGCAATCTCGCGCAGCCGCTCGTCGTGGTTCAGCACCTCGGCGGCGCGCGACGGGATCTCGGTCAAATGACGCACGAGTTCGGCCTCGCGCTCGTGGGTGATCGCACCCCGCGCCCGCGCCATTGCCACCGTCAAAGCCGCCAATACCGCGAGCTGGGTGGTAAACGCCTTGGTCGCGGCGACACCGATCTCGGGGCCGGCGAGGGTCGGCAAAACGATATCGGCTTCGCGCGCGATCGAGCTTTCCGGCTGATTGACGACGGCGATGATGTGCTGCGCCTGCGCCCGGGCATAGCGCAACGCCGCCAGGGTGTCGGCGGTCTCGCCCGATTGCGAGATAAAGATCGCGGCACCGCCGTGCGGCATCGCCGGCGCGCGATAGCGGAACTCGGAGGCGATGTCGACCTCGACCGCGATGCGCGCGATGCGTTCGAGCCAGTTCTTCGCGACAAGCGCGGCATGCCACGAGGTGCCGCAGGCGATGATCGTGACCCGCTCGATCTTGCCGAGCGCGAACGGCAATTCGGGTAAATGGACAGTCCGGGTCGCCGGGTTGACCATCGCGTTGACCGTGTCGCCGATCACCGCCGGCTGCTCGAAGATTTCCTTGAGCATGAAATGGCGGTAGTTGCCCTTGCCGATCAGCGCACCGGACGCCGACGATTGGCGGATCGGCCGTTCGACCGGTTCATTGTCGACATTAAAGATCGCGACCTTGGACGAGGTCACGACCGCCCAGTCGCCTTCGTCGAGATAGGTGATGCATCGGGTCAGCGGTGCGAGCGCCAGCGCGTCGGAGCCCAGGAACATCTCGCCGTCGCCATAGCCGACCGCGAGCGGGCTGCCGCGCCGGGCGCCGATCAACAGGTCGTGCTCGCCGGCGAACAGAAAAGCGAGCGCGAACGCACCTTCGAGCCGCACCAGGGTTTCGGCGACCGCATCCTGCGGCGATCGCCCCTGATCGAGGAACCAGGTCACGAGGATCGCCACCGCCTCGGTGTCGGTCTCGGTCTGGAAGACGTATCCGCGCGCCGTCAGCTCGGCGCGCAACGCCTGGAAATTCTCGATGATGCCGTTGTGGACGACGGCAACTCGGTCGGTCGCGATCGGGTGGGCGTTGGTCTCGGTCGGCAGCCCGTGCGTCGCCCAACGGGTGTGACCGATGCCGATGGCGCCCTGCACCGGCTCGTGCTCGATCCGCCGGGCGAGGTTGACGAGCTTGCCCTCGGCCCGCCGGCGCTCGATGTGGCCATCGACCAAGGTTGCGATCCCGGCCGAATCATAGCCGCGGTATTCGAGCCGCCGCAGCCCTTCGATCAGCCCCGGGGCCACCATGTCCTTGGCGATGATGCCGATAATGCCGCACATCAGTTTTCTCTCCTCAGCCGAGATCGGATCTCCGCCGCGCGTCCCGGCTTGTCGACCTGCTGCCCGCGCGCCAGGCTCAGCGCGTCGGCCGGTACGTCGCGGGTGACGACGCTGCCGGCGGCGACGATCGCCCCGTCGCCGACCATGACCGGCGCCACCAGTGCCGTGTTCGAGCCGATAAACGCCCGCTCACCGATTGTGGTGCGATGTTTATTAACACCGTCGTAATTACAGGTGATCGTGCCGGCGCCAATGTTGGTGCGGGCCCCGATCGCGGCGTCGCCGATATACGAGAGATGCATGGCATGGACCCCGGCGCCGAGACGGGCAGCCTTAACCTCGACGAAATTGCCGATCCGGACATCCTCGTCGAGGACCGCGCCGGGGCGCAGCCGCGCATAGGGGCCGACGACGCATCCGGCGCTGATTTCGGCACCCTCGATATGCGAGAAGGAGCGGATGCGCACGCCGTCGCCGACAACGACACCGGGACCGAAGACGACGTTGGGCTCGACGACGACATCACGGCCGAGCCGCGTGTCGGCGCTGAAGAACACGGTCTCCGGCGCAACCAACGTCGCCCCCCCGGCCATCGCCGCGCGGCGCAGCCGGCCTTGCATCAGCGCCTCGGCCGTGGCCAATTCGGCGCGGGTGTTGATGCCGATCAGCTCTTCGACGGGCAGCTCGACCGTGCGGCATTCGAGCCCTTTGCCGGTCGCCAATCCGACGATCGCCGTCAGGTAGAATTCATTTTGGGCATTGTTGCAATCAAGCGCATCGACGAGCCCGGACAGGTAGCGCGCCCGGATCAGCATCAGGCCGCCCCAGCACAGCCCGATGCTCCGCTCCTCCGGACCGGCGTCGGCGGCCTCGACGATGCGCAGGACGCTGCCGTCCCGCGCCGCAACCAGCCGGCCGTAGGGGCCGGGATCGGCCGGCCGCATCCCGGCCAAGAGGACCGCGGTGGGCGCTTGCTGCTGCGCCTTCAGCAGCCGCGCCATGGTCTCGCTGCGCAACAGCGGCGTGTCGCCGCACAGCACCAGCACGTCGTTGATCGATCCCTCTGGCGCGAGGCGGCCGGCAAGTGCCGCAAGACCCGTGCGCACGGCGTCGCCGGTGCCGCGCGGCGGTTCCTGTACGACGCTCTCGGCCGGTTCGACAAAGCGGGCGACGGTTTCCATCCGCGGCCCGATCACAACGACGGTCGCCGCCGCCCCGAGCGGCTTTAGCGCGTCGAGCAGATGCGCGATCATCGGCCGGCCGGCAATCGGATGCATAACCTTGGGCATCGCGGATTTCATCCGCGTGCCGCTGCCGGCGGCGAGGATGATCGCGGCAAAGTCGGATCGGCTCATCGACATCCCAATCGGCAACGGGTTAGCACCGCATCGCTTTTGCCGCGCGAGGCCCCGTGTTACAACACACAGATTGTTTCATATTGTAGCATAGCCGCGCTTAGGTTGTCGCCGGGTTATGTCCACCCTGGGGCTGCGAACCGGCTTCCAACGCGGGAAATCGTTGCGGCGCGGGCCGTGACGACCCAGACTTGCCGGTATGGAAACCTTTTTGCTGGTTTTTGATCTCGATGGCACGCTGATCGACAGCGCGCCCGATTTGCGGGCGGCGCTCAACGAGATGCTGCGCGAGCGCGGCCGCGCGCCGCTGCCGCTGGCGCAGGTCCGGCAAATGATCGGCGACGGCGCGGCGGCGCTGGTCGCCCGAGCGCTCGCGGCGAGCGGCGCCGATCCGGCCGCGGCGGCCGACGCGCTGCCGCGCTTCCTGCAGCTCTACGAAGCCGATGCCGTCCGGCTGACCCGGCCTTACCCGGGGGTGTCCGAAACCTTGGCGGCATTGCGACGGCGCGGCTATCGCACCGCGATCTGCACCAACAAGCCGCAGCACGCAACCCACACCGTGCTCGAAGGCCTCGGACTGTCGGCGCTCTTCGACGGGATCGCCGGCGGCGATCGCTTCGCCGTCAAAAAGCCCGACCCCGGCCATTTGCTCGGGCTGATCGGTGCGCTCGGCGGCGCGCCCGACAGAGCGGCGATGATCGGCGATGGCGAGAACGACGCCGCCGCGGCCCACGGCGCCGGCGTCCCGCTGGTGCTGATGCGCTACGGCTACGCCCGCGGCGATCCGGCCTCGCTCGCCGCCGATGCGCTGCTCGACCGTTTTGACGATCTGCCCGCCGCGCTCGACCGCCTCGGCCTCGGCCCGTGACTAAACCATGTGCCCGATCCGAAAACCGGCGACGACCCCAGTAGTGACCGTCGCCCCCGCGAAAGCGGGGGTCCAGGGCGGCGAACGGGCAGTTGACCCTGGGTTCCCGCTTTCGCGGGAATGACGGTTAACTGTCGCTTTTACTTTTAAAATCGCATGCCGACAGCGGCTTAGATGAACAGCTTTTGGTCCTGCAGACCGTCATAGAGGTGGGCGACGAATTCGCCGTAGCCGTTCCATTTCAAGGTCGGCACGCGCTCGTCGGTGCCAAGCACCCGTTCGGTCGCCTGGCTCCAGCGCGGATGCGGCAC
>DATMKU010000233.1:0-17941 GCA_035570935.1 Allostellaceae bacterium | reverse complement strand
CTGCTCGGCGAGCATACCGCCGAGGCGCTCGGCGACTGGCTCGGGCTCGGTTCCGACGAAGTCGAGACGCTGCGTCGCGACGGCGTCGTCTGAGCCGGCTCAGAAAACGATGCCAGCCGGGGACAGGGCGGACGAGGTGTCGCTGGTGCGGCCCTCTCCGCCGCGGCCCGCCAGAGCCGCGTCGATGCGGCCGCTGAACCGATCCGCGAAAGCTTCGGCCTCTCCCGCCACCTTGAAATCGACGCGCACGAGAAACCCCGCGCCATCGCGGCGGCAGCAGAAGATCGACGGTTCGAAGCGGCGCTCGTCGAGCCATATCCGCATTTCGGCCATCGCCCCGGACAGCTCGCTCGGTCGCAGGTCCATCTCGACAGTGCGCATATCCCGTTCTCGGTTGTTTCTCCAGACTACGGTATATACCAATCGAAGCAAGCAGCGTGCCCGCCCGCGGTTAGGGCTCACGAATTTGTCACACCTACGCCCAAGTTTTTCGTTCGAGAAACTTGACGGAACCAAGCGTCAACTCTCAGATCCATTTACTCCCAACGCGATAGGTTTGATAACGGGCAGCCTGAGAAGGGCGCTCACGGGTCCCAGCTGTGTGCCGCCAGAGGATGAACCGCGCAGCTTTCAGCCGCGGCTCCAGAGGGTCTTTGTCGCGCGGCGCGCACCCTCGGCCAGGGCCTCGAATTTGGCCCAGCAGATCGAGGGGTGGCCGACCCGCGTGCCGATCCCGCAATCGGTGCCGGCGAGCACGTTTTCGCGGCCGACGAGCCTCGCATAGCGCACGAGCCGCTCGGCGACGAGGTCGGGGTGCTCGATAAAATCGGTGCAATGGCCGACGACACCCGGGATCAAGGTCGCGCCGTCAGGCAACTTCGCTTTCTCGAACACCCGCCATTCGTGCTCGTGACACGGATTGGATGCCTCGATCGAAAAGCTCCCCGCGGCCACACGAAAGATCAAATCGATGATGTCGTCGAGCGGGATGTCGTCGTGATGCGGGCCGTGGTGGCTGCCCCAGCACACATGCAGCCGCACCTTCTCCTTGGGGATGCCGGCGAGCGCATGGTTCAGCGCATCGACCCTGACCGCGGCGTATTTACGATATTCCGGCAAGGTAATTTCGGGCAGGCAATTCCACCCGTCGGGCAAATCGGGGTCGTCGATCTGCAACAAAAACCCGGCATCGACGATTGCCTGATACTCCTCGTGCATGACATCGGCGATCGCGAAGACAAATTCTTCGTCGCTTTTGTAATATTCGTTCGCTAACCAATGTTCGATCGTACCGGGCGAGTTGGCCGGTAGAAACGCCTCGGCGACATTGACGCCGACAAGCGCCGTTTTGAGATTGGCGATGTCGGTGGCGAGATCAGCCTGGCCGATATAGCGCAATTTCTCGACGCAGACCGGCATTGTCGGCGGGCCGACCGGCCGCGCCCGCGGGTTCGCCGCGAAATAATCGGCGAATTTGGTCTCGTCGCGGGCGGTGATGCTGAGCCTTCGCGGCCCGGCGGAGGGACGGGTCACATAGCCGGCGATCCGCCAGCGGACATAATCGGTAAAGTTGGTTTTCGACAATTCGCCGTCGTTGACGCAGTCGAGCCCGCATTCCGCCTGACGCCGCACGGCTTCCGCCACCGCCGATTTGAGCCGCCGGCCAAGCGCCTCGGCATCGTGGGGCGCGCCATTGGCCTTGGCGACGACCAAGTCCCTGAGATCGGCCGGACGCGGCAGCGAACCGGCATGGGTCGTCATGATCCGCTCGGTGCTATAGAGCATTGGTGCCTCCCGTTGTTTGTGTTTTATGGTTCGGCGCAGCCTGTATCCCGATTTTGCGCGAGAACAGGGCGGATTGGTAGAGGGGGATGGCGATGAGCGAGCGGACTTCGTTTTCGATCGGCTTGCACCGGCCGGCCTGGCTCGCCGAGTTCCGCACCTTTATCATGCGCGGCAATGTCGTCGACCTCGCGGTCGGCATCATCATCGGCGTCGCCTTTACCGGCGTCGTCAACAGTCTGGTCAAAGACATCCTGACCCCGCTGTTGGGTCTGCTGTTCGGCGGCATCGATTTCTCCAACATCTTCGTGACGCTAAAAGGCCATCCGGCGGCGACCCTGGCCGACGCGCAAAAATCCGGAGCGGTGACCTGGAATATCGGCCTCTTTCTCAACACCCTTATCCAGTTCCTGATCGTCAGCCTTGCGATCTTTTGGCTGATCAAGGCGCTAACCCGATTGCATGTGCGCGAGGAGCCGGCGCCCGCGGCGCCGCCGAAAAGCGAGGTCTTGCTCGAGGAGATCCGCGACCTGCTCGCCGAAAAACGCGCGTAGCGGGTGCCTACCGTCGCAATCCGCGCGCCACCGCCCGATCGGCCCCCCTGATCCAAGTCGTCATCGATCGAATTGAATTGCGGCTGCGGGGACACGAATAAATACAAGCTATAGCTTTCGCAAGCGTCGCAGAAGCACGTTTGACTTGTCTCGTGCGCCGCCATAACCTCACGATTCACAAGGCCGTCATCGGGAGCGGGCATGGCGCAGCCACCAACGGCGGAGGGGCGGCAGACGACGCCTCTCGCCCGCAAACTCGCCTGGTTCGGGGAGCTTTCAGCCGGCGACATCGAGATTCTCGACGCGCTTCACACAACCACCCGCCGCGTGCGCCGCAATCGCGACATCGTGACCGAAGGGCGCAGCTACGAGACATTGTTCGCATTGCTGGAGGGCAGCGCGATCCGTTATCGCATTCTGCGTGATGGCCGCCGCCAGATACTAAACATTTTGCTGCCCGGCGATTTTGTCGGCTTCCCCGGATGCTTTTTTGAAAATGCTCTCTATGGGGTAACGGCGCTGACCGACGTCGTGATCTGTCCCGTCCCGTTTGCGGTCCTGATCGGGCTTTTTGACCGTTACCCTCGGCTCGCGGCGACAATCTTTTGGTCGTTTGCCTGCGAGGCGGCGATCTATGCCGAGCATCTGGTCGACATCGGGCGGCGCTCGGCGCTCGAACGCGTCGCCCATTTTTTGCTGGAGCTGTTGACCAGGCTGCGGATTGTCGGGCTGGCGGACGAAAAATCGTATCGAATGCCGCTGACGCAGGAATTGATCGCCGACGCGCTCGGCCTCAGCGTTCCGCACGTCAACCGTACGTTGCGGCAGCTGCGCGACGACGGCCTCCTCACGATCGAGGACCAGCGGGTGGTGATCAACGACATCGACGCCCTGTCGGCGCTCGCGGATTTCGAAATGACCTATCTGAGCCATTTCCGCATTCCGGGCTTGCTCGGCGGCGCGTGAACCCGGTGCGACGCGGCGATCGGCGTCGTTCAATTACCGGCGTCCGATCGCGCCGCGGACCATCCCGGCAAAGCTTGCCGCCCATGCGCCGAGGGCGACCCATATGAAACCGCGCGGAAGCCAAAGAAGGAAATCGAGACCGTTGACGTGGACGAAGGCCGCGGTCGCCGCCGTGTACATGCCCAGTGGAAATACCATGGACCAGTACTCGAACCGATAGGACAGCGGCACGCCGCGCACCGCATGCCGCCAGATCATCATCAGCAGCAGCAGCGGAATCCACCAGGTGGCCACCGCCCAGCACAGCATGGTCGCCAAGGCGACGCCCGGCAGCAGCCTCGTCAGCAGCGGATTGGTTCCGGCGATCGACTCCAGCCGCGCCCCGGCGAGCGTGGCGATCGCCATTGCCCCCATGTTGATCCAGTACGGCGGCGTCAGCGCTTCCGGCGGCAATGGCTCGAACAGCCAGCGGTATAGGATCAGCGCAATGACGATCAAATAGAAGAAACCACCCAGCAAAAACCAGCATAGGCTCAGATAGACGACAATATCGGGCCGAGCAAAGCCGCGCGCGACGTCGGTGCCGAGGACCGTCAACGCCTCGGTGGCGACGGCGACAAGGAGCCAAGTGCCGTCAAGCCCATCGGCGAGGGACGGCTTCCGAGGCCTCGTCGCGAGGACGGCAAAGAACGCATAGACGAGCCCAACCCACAAGCCGCAAGCACCAAGCCACAGGCCGGCGCCGATCGAAAGCTCCTTGGCCTGCGCGACGAACTCCTCGCCGAGCACGGCGGCGGCCGCGACGATCGTCAAAAACCCCGCCGCTGTTCGGTGTTGCGACAATTCGGCGATCAGCGCGGGACGATCGCGGATGAGCCGCAATAACATCATCAGCACCAGGCCCGCAAAGGCGACCACATTGATGGCGAACAGGCCCGCGCCGATCGGGCGCAGGCTCTGCGATGCGGCGGCGATCGCAACGATGCCGGTCGCCATGACAAAGGCGAAGCCGCCGCCCGGGATTGCGGCGGCGAGCCGGGAAAACGCGGAACGCTGGGGCGCGTCGTTGGAATGCCCAGTTGGCATTGCCGTCCGGTCGAGAAGAGGTCGATGCAAACCGCGGTGTCGGCGAGCGAGGCCGCTCGGTCAGCGGCGTCCTGCCGCTTACCCTATCGAGCGGCCATCCAACTTGATCTGGGTCAATAACCCAGATCAAGGACAGCCGTCTCGATGCGGGATTATGCCCGCCTGCGACACGGCACAGCATCGGCGCCGCGGCCGACCGCACCGGAGCGATAAGCCTGGGAAAGCGGTTGGGTCACAAGGCCAGCGGCCGGGTGCAAAGGGAGGAAACGCGATGACCGCCAACCCGATCGGCATCAGGGCGATCCCCGCCAGCCACGTGCTCGGGCGCAAGCTCGACAGCGTCCCGTTCAGCGCCTATCATGTGGTTATCATCCTGGTGCTCGGGTTTGTCGGCTTTATCGAGGGTTATGACCTGGCGCTGACGGGCTCGCTGCTGGTGCTCGCCAGGGCGCCGCTGCATATGAGCGCCGACGATATTCGCGCGCTCGCCACCTGGCCCACTTTCCTCGTCGTCATCGGCGGCTTCGCGGCGGCGGCGATGTCCGACCGGGTCAGCCGCGTGGCGGTGATGCAGATCGGCGTGATCGTCAGCACGTTGTGCACCCTCTTGATCCTGCTGGCGCACAGTTTCGAACAGTTGTTTATCCTGCGCCTGATCACCGGGTTCTTTCTCGGCTTTACGATCTCGGCGCCGTTTCCGATCGCCGCCGAGCTGATGCCGGCGCAGCATCGGCGCACTTATGCCGCGATTTACGAAACCATGCTGGCGATGGCATTCACGCTGTTGCCGTTTGTCGGGTTCGTCCTGGCCGATCACCCGCGGGGCTTCCAGCTGGTCGGGTTGCCGGGCGGCGTCACCCTATTTATTGCCCCGATGCTGATCTATTTCCTGATCCCGGAAAGCCCGCGCTGGCTGCTGCGCCGGGGCCGGGCCCAGGACGCTGTCGACAACGTGAACCTGATCATCAGGCGCTGCGGCGGCCGGGTGCCGCCGATGACCGTCGCCGACCTCGGGACCGGCCCGGAAAGGGCGCGAGAGCGGCTGCCGTCCTTCTGGAAGTTGTTCGCCCCGGGTCAGTTCCGCTGGACCGCGACCGGCATTCTGTGCGGGATCTGCGCCGGCACCGTCTACTATCTGATCGCGATCCTGCTGCCGAAAGCACTGGTCAGTCAGGGTGCGGCCGTCGCCTTGAGCTTCGGATTGAGCTCGCTGGTGTTCGCGGCGAGCATCCCCGGCAAGCTCTTCAATGGCTTCATCATGGAAATCATCGGCCGGCGATGGACGATCACCGGTGCATTCCTGCTGTCGATACCCGGTCTGCTGCTGATGGTGATGGCACATCGCGCCGGCTCGGCCGCGACCATCGTGTTCAGCGCCGGGGCGTTGATCACCGGGTTCACCACTCTGTCCATCTTCCCGGCGGCGCGGATGTACCTGTCCGAGCAGTTCCCGACCGCATTGCGCGGCCGCGGGCACTTTTTCGGCGAATCGTTCGGACGGATCTTTGCCGGGGTGATCGCTCCGTTTGTGATGGTCTCGCATACCGCGTCGCCAACGATCTTTTTTGGCACGATGATCGTCATGGTCCTGATCGGCGCCTGCATTCCGTTCGCGCTGGGCCGAGAGACCGTCGGCAACCTCGAAACCTTTACCGAAGCGCTTCCGGAGCTGGCCTGATCAGCGTCCAGGTTGGGATGCTTTACCGGTCCAAGAAAGGCGCCGGTGTCATGCTGCAACTTTTCCGTCGCCTCGACCGCGCGGCCGGCCGGCCCAACCCGTTATTGATGGTGATCGCGATCGGCCTCGCCATTCTCGATCTCTCCTGCTTGATCTCGCTCCTCGATACCGGGAGTCTGGCGGTTCACCGAGGCAGTCTCAGCCCCGCGATGTCGGCGCCTGCGATCGGCGCGGCGCCCAACTAACGGGCCGCGAGATCAAGCGCGTAGCCCGCCGAGCGGACCGTGCGCACGAGGTCGGCGCCGCCATCGGCGTTGAGCGCCTTGCGCAGGCGGCGGATATGCACGTCGACGGTGCGCGCCTCGACATAGACGTCGTGGCCCCAGACCGCGTCCAACAGCTGCTCGCGCGAGAACACTCGGCCCGGATGCTGCATCAAATGGCGCAGCAGGCGAAATTCGGTCGGGCCCAGATGGATCGGTTTGTCCGAGCGCGAGACGCGGTGGGCGGCGAGATCCATCGTGACCTCGCCAAACTGCAATGTCTCGTCGGCGGCGGTCGGCTGGGCGCGGCGCATCACCGCGCGCAGCCGAGCGGCGAGTTCGCGCAGGCTGAACGGCTTGGGTATATAGTCATCGGCGCCGCTGTCGAGCCCGCGCACCCGGTCGGCCTCTTCGCCGCGCGCGGTCAGCATGACGACCGGCAGGGCGCGGGTTTGCGGCGAGCGGCGGATCTGGCGGCAGACCTCGATCCCCGAAACGAGCGGTAGCATCCAGTCGAGCAGTACGATATCGGGCTTGTGCTCGGCGATGCGCATCAGCGCCTCCTCGCCGTCGCCCGCCTCGCTGACCTCGAAGCCTTCTTTTTCGAGGTTGTAGCGCAACAGGGTAACGAGCGGCGCCTCGTCCTCGACAATCAAGACGAGCGGCTTGCTCACGCGCCGGTCCGCCCGGGATTGACCACCTCGAAGCTCGAATTGTCGCCCTTTGGCCGCTTTTGCGTCAACGGCGTGCCGTGCACCAGGTAATAGAGGTCCTCGGCGATGTTGGTAGCGTGGTCGCCGATCCGCTCGATGTTCTTGGCCATGAACAGGAGATGGGTCGAAGGGCCAATGTTGCGCGGATCCTCCATCATGTAGGTCAACAGCTCGCGGAACAGGCTCGCATACATTTCATCGAGCTCTTCGTCGCGCATCCACACCGTATAGGCCTTGTCGGCGTCGCGGGCGACATAGGCATCGATCACCTCCTTGACCAGCACCTCCGCCAGGCGCGCCATGCGCGGCAGGGCATGGATCGGCTGTACCGGCGGCCACTGATCGAGCACGATCGAACGCTTGGCGACATTGGCGGCGTAGTCGCACATGCGTTCGAGATCGCTGGCGATCTTGATCGCCGCAAAGATCTCGCGCAGATCGCGCGCGACTGGCTGGCGCAACGCCAGCAGCCGCAATGCCAGATTGTCGAGATCGCGCTGTAGCTGGTCGACCTTGGCGTCGCCTTCGACGACGCTGCCGGCAAGATCGCTGTCGCGCTCGACCACCGCCTCGATCGCAGCGGCGAGCTGGCTTTCGGCGAGCCCGCCCATTTCGGTGATGATATTGTTGAGCCGGCGCAGCTCCTCGTCGTAACCCTTGACCAGATGCTCTGATGACATTGCCCAAACCCTCCCCGGGTCAGCCAAAGCGCCCGGTGATGTAATCTTCGGTCCGCCGTTCTTTTGGGTGGGTAAAGATGGTTTCGGTTTCGTCGAACTCGATCAGTTCGCCGAGATACATGAATGCGGTGAAGTTGGAGCAGCGCGCCGCCTGCTGCATGTTGTGGGTGACGATGGCGATGCAGTAGTCGGGTTTCAACTCGTCGATCAGTTCCTCGATGCGCTGGGTCGAGATCGGGTCGAGCGCCGAGGCGGGTTCGTCGAGCAGCAGGATTTCCGGTTTGACCGCGATCGCCCGGGCGATGCACAGCCGCTGCTGTTGGCCACCCGACAGGCTGAGACCGCTTTGCTTCAGCTTGTCCTTGACCTCGTCCCACAGCGCGGCTCGATGCAAAGCCGATTCGATGCGGTCGTCGAGTTCGGATTGCGGCAGCCTTTCGTAAAGACGTATGCCGAAAGCGATATTGTCGCGGATCGACATCGGAAACGGCGTCGGCTTTTGAAACACCATGCCGATCTTGGCGCGCAGCAAATTGAGGTCGAGGCCTGGCGACAGAATGTTCTCGCCGTCGACCAGCACCTCCCCGGTCGCCCGCTGGCCGGGATAGAGTTCGTAGATGCGGTTCAGGACCCGCAGCAAGGTCGACTTGCCGCAACCCGACGGGCCGATAAACGCGGTGACGCTCTTGTCGTGCAGCGTCAGGTTGATGTATTTCAGCGCATGGGCGGCACCGTAATAAAAGTTGACGTCGTGCATCTGCACCTTTTGGCGCAAACCGGCCGCGCTGGTCGAGCGATTCGGTATGGGCGGCATCGATTGCGTCGCGACCATCGCAGCGGGGCTCATGGCTTGAACGTACTCCACGAGGCGAGCAGCCGCGCGCCGATGTTGAGGAAAAGGACGGTGACCGTGATCAGCAATGCCCCGCCCCAGGCCAGCAGCTGCCAATCGGCGTACGGGCTCATCGCAAACTGAAAAATGACGACCGGCAGGTTGGCCATCGGGGCATTCAAATTGCTGCTCCAAAACTGATTGTTGAGTGCGGTAAACAACAGCGGCGCGGTTTCGCCGGCGATGCGCGCAACCGCGAGCATGACCCCGGTCAGCATCCCCTGGATCGCCGCCCGGTAGGAGACCGTGACGATCACCTTCCATTTCGGCGCACCGAGCGCCGACGCCGCCTCGCGCAGCGCGTTCGGCACCAGGTTCAGCATGTCCTCGGTCGTCCGCACCACGACCGGAATGACGATGATCGCCAACGCGACTGCACCCGCCCAGGCCGAAAAATGGCCCATTGGCACGACCATGATCTCGTAGACGAACAATCCGACAATGATCGACGGCGCGCTCAATAGAATGTCGTTGATAAAGCGCACGGCCTCGCCAAAGCGGCCGCCACGGCTGTATTCGGCGAGAAAGGTGCCGGCGAGGATCCCGGTCGGCGTACCGATCAAGGTCGCGATCAAGGTCATTGCGATGCTGCCGAAAATCGCGTTCATCAGGCCGCCGCTGTTGCCGGGCGGCGGCGTCATCTGGCTGAACAGCGCCGGGGTTATCGCCGAGATGCCTTCGACCACCAGGGTCCACAAGACCAGCGCGAGCCACAAGAGGCCGAAGCCGGTCGCGGCGACCGACAGCGCCATCACCACCGCATTGACGAGGCGACGCCGAGCGTAAGGCGTCATCGGCTCAGTTCCCCGCCTGCTTTTGCAGCCGCAACAACATCATCTTGGCGATCGCCAACACAATAAAGGTGATGATGAACAGGATGAAACCCAACGCGATCAGCGATGACCGGTAGAGGTCGCCAAAGGCCTCGGTGAACTCGTTCGCCAGCGAGGCTGAAATCGTCGTGCCCGGCTGCAGGATCGAAGCGCTGATGCGATGCGCATTGCCGATGACAAAGGTGACCGCCATGGTCTCGCCGAGAGCGCGGCCAAGGCCGAGCATGACGCCGCCAAGGACCCCGATGCGGGTAAAGGGTAGAACAACGCGCCAGACGACTTCGCTGCGCGTGGCGCCGAGGCCGTAGGCGCTCTCCTTCAACATCGGCGGCACCGTCTCGAACACGTCGCGCATGATCGACGAAATGAACGGCAGCACCATAATCGCCAGGATAAAGCCGGCGGTCAGAATGCCGATACCGAGCGGCGGGCCGGCGAACAGCATGCCAATGCCGGGTATCTGTCCAAATGTGCCGATAATCGCCGGCTGGATGTATTGTTGGACAAACGGGGCGAAGACAAAGAGGCCCCAGATGCCGTAGATGATGCTGGGGATCGCCGCCAGCAATTCGATCATCGTCGCCAATGGCCGCTTTAGCCAGATCGGGCAGATCTCGGTGATGAACACCGCTACCCCGAACGCGACCGGGATGCCAACCAGCATGGCGATGGCCGAGGTAACCAAGGTCCCATAGATCGGAGCCAGCGCCCCGAACTGTTCCGTGACCGGGTTCCACACCGAGGACGTGACAAAGGAAAAGAAACCGAAGGTCCGCAAGGCCGGCCAGGCCCCAGCGACCAGCGAGACAATGACGCCGCCGAGAATGAGAAGAACGAGCAGCGCGAACAGAAAGGTCAGCGCACGGAACACCACATCGCCGATGGCGCCTGCCCGCCCTTTTGCCAGGCTTATTCGAGCGACGCCCGCGGTCTCAGCGGTCACGAGGCGCCTCCGGCGCGTCTGCGCAAGGCAACCCGGTCGCGCGTCATTTGCGCTCTGGTCCGCCGATCTCGTCAGAATGCATCCCCGTCCCACACCGGCTTGCCGTCGGGCCCGAGAATCTGCTTCCAGCTGGCTTCGAAGATCGCGACGGCGCTTGGCGGCATCGGGACATAGCTCAGCGATTTCGTCATGTCGGCGCCGTTCTTGTAGGCCCAGTCAAAGAACTTCAGCACTTCCTTCGCGCGCTCGGGGTTGTCCTGCTTTTTATGCATCAGAATGAACGTCGCTCCGGTGATCGGCCAGGTGTCTTTGCCCGGCTGATTGGTCAGGATCAGGTAAAAGCCGGGTGCCGTCTGCCAATCCGCATGGGCCGCAGCGGCCTGAAACACGGCGATGCTCGGCTCCAGCGCCACGCCTTCGCGATTGATCAGCTTGGTGTGGGTAAGCTTGTTCTGCAGCGCGTAGGCGTATTCGACATAGCCGATCCCGCCCACCGTGCGCGAGGTTATCGCCGAAACGCCCTCGTTGCCTTTGCCGCCGATCCCGACCGGCCATTGGACGGAGGTGCCCTCGCTGACCTTGTCCTTCCATTCCGGACTGACCTTCGACAGATAGTCGGTGAATATAAAGGTCGTGCCCGAGCCGTCCGAACGATAAACGACGGCGATCGCAGTCGATGGCAGCTTCAAACCGGGATTGAGCTTGGCTATCGCGGGGTCATCCCATTTGGTGATCTTGCCGAGATAAATGTCGGCGATCGTGGGGCCGTCGAGCGTCATCTGACCGGGCTTGATGCCGGGCAGGTTCACCACCATGACTTCGCCGCCGAAGACCGGCGGGAATTGGGTCAGCCCGTCCTTCTCGAGCACATCCGGCTTCAAGGGCATATCGGAGGCGCCGAAATCGACGGTCCGGGCGTTGATCTGCGCGATGCCGCCGCCCGAGCCGATCGACTGATAGTTCATTTGGATGCCTGTTTTGTCGGCATAGGCGGCTGCCCATTTGGCGTAGATCGGATAAGGAAAGGTGGCCCCGGCGCCGGAGATCTCGGCGGCCTGCGCGGTCCAACCGAACCCCGCGGCAGCGATGACGCCGAGGAGAATGGTGCGATAGGACTTCACGATTTTGCTCCTGCGTCCGGACGGGTGGGAGCCCTCTGTTAACCGGGCAGCAACAAGGTTTTATGTCATCTTTGTTGCAGTTCGATGACACCCTGCCCTCGCAACTCACGCGTCCTCATAAGACGCCCCGACAGGCCTTGTGAGAGACATCGGGCGGTCAGACGATGCCGGCGTCGTTTGCACCGTTCTCAAGCGAGCGACACGATGCCGCATGGCTGCTTCGCGGCGACCCCTTCGGCGCGGCCTCAGTTGGCGGCGGTGGCGTTCGATGGCGCCCCGGCATGCGGGCGCAGGAGCACGGCAAAGGTCGAGCCTTCGCCCGGAGCGCTGTCGATTTCGAGAAACCCTCGGTGGCGGTTGACGATGTGCTTTACGATCGCGAGACCCAGCCCGGTCCCGCCCATTTCGCGCGAGCGCGCAGTGTCGACCCGGTAAAAGCGCTCGGTCAGCCTCGGCAGATGCTCCCGCGCGATGCCTTCGCCGCGGTCGCGAACGGTAATCGCAACCAAAGCGGGGAGACCACGCTCGCCGATCGCAGCGGGACGCCGCGAGGTCTCTGCACCGACGCTGATCTCGGTCCCGGGTCGGCCGTATTTGATCGCGTTGTCGAGCAGGTTTTGAAACAATTGGGCCAGTTCGTCGCGATCTCCTTGCACATCGGGAAGGTCGGGCGGCAGGGTCATGACGATGCGCATGTCGCGCTCGCCGGCGCGCAGTTCGAGCGTTTCGGCGAGCTGCTGCAACAGCGGCGCGACCGCCACCCGCCCCTGCGGCAATACGTGTTCATTCAGCTCGATGCGCGACAGCGACAGCAGATCCTCGACGAGCCGCGTCATGCGCGTCGCCTGCCCGCCCATGATCGCGAGAAACCGTTCGTGCGCCTCGGCATCGTCGCGCGCCGGCCCGCGCAGGGTTTCGATAAAGCCGGTCAAGGTCGCGAGCGGCGTGCGCAACTCGTGGCTCGCATTGGCAATGAAGTCGGCGCGCATCTGTTCGGCGCGTTTCAACTCGGTGACGTCGTGCAACGTCACGACCGCGACGGCGCCGTCGAGCGCGAGCCGGTCGACGCGAGCAAAGCGGGCGCGCAACTGCCGCTCGACCGGAACCGTCAGAGTGAATTCGACGATCCGCGCCGGGTCGCCGCGCAGCACCGCATCGGCCGCCGTCAGCACCGCGGGGTTGCGCAACACCGTAGCCAGGTCGCAGGGCGGCGACAGCCCGCCGACCAGCGCGGCGGCAGCGGTGTTGGCGCGGACGATCCGGCGGCGCTCGTCGAGCAGGATCAGCGGATCGGGCACCGCCGCGATGACCGCCTCGGCGGCGGCGAGGCGAGCCTCGGCAGCTTCCGCCCGCTCGCGCCCGCTTCGCGCCCGGCGTTGGACGGCGAGCCGAATCTCATTGACCGCGCGCCGCGCGCCGAGCGCGATCGTCTGCGGCGACGCCTCGGCGGCGAGTTCCTCAACCGTGTCGCCAAGCGCACCGATGGAGAGAGCCAGCCGAGCGGCGGCGAGTGTGCTTGCGACGACGACGGCGGCGGCCAGGACAACTGCTGGGACCGGGTGGAGGATGCCGGCCAGAACAAGGCCAGCGAGGATCACGAGACCCGGGGCCGCGGCGGGCATCGCCAGTGCCACCGTCCGCACCAGCAAGGTCGTGGGGCGGCGGAGCATACCGCGCTGCGAGGCGAGCGCAGGCGCGCCCGAATTCAGTGAATCGCGTCGTGTGCCGACAGCGCCGCGAGGTTGACGAGATCGGAGACCGTGGCGCCGATATTGACGATCTGCACCGGACGGTCGAGGCCCATCAGCAGCGGCCCGACGACGGTTCCACCGCCGAGATGCGGCAACAGCTTGGCGGTGATGTTGGCGCTGTTGAGCCCCGGCATGACCAGAATGTTGGCGGCCTCGCCAAGCCGGCAAAACGGGTAAAGCTGGCGCATCAGCCGAGCGTCGAGCGCCACGTCGGGGCTCATCTCGCCATCGTACTCGAAATCGGGACGGCGCTGGTCGAGCAACTTGACCGCCTGGCGCACACGCTCGCAATCGGGTCCCGTCGGGTTGCCGAAATTGGCGTAGGAGAGCAGTGCGACGCGCGGGACAAGACCAAATTCGCGGGCTTTCGCCGCCGCCTCGCTGACGATGTCGGCAAGCTGTGCCGGGCTCGGCGTCTCATGCACCAGCGTGTCGGCGAGCAATAGCGGGCGTTCGCGCCCGAGCAGGATCGTCAGCCCGAACACCACGCTGCCGGCCTTGACCTCGATGACCCGCGAGATCTCGTCGAGTACGTCGAACGAGTTGCGGGTAACTCCGCTGACCATCGCATCGGCATCGCCGCAGGCGACCATGCAGGCGGCGAATACATTGCGGTCCTGGTTCACCTGACGCTGGCAGTCGCGATAGAGCATGCCGTGGCGCTGCCGCCGCGCGTAGAGAAAATCGGTGTAGCGTTTGTTGTCGTGCGACAGGCGGGCGTTGTGGATTTCGAGACGATCGGCGGAGGCCAGGCCCATCGTCGCCATCGTCGCCTTGATCCGCTCCTCGCGGCCGATCAGCACCGGGGTGCCATAGCCGCTGCCGGCAAATTGCAGGGCGGCGCGGATGGTTTTTTCCTCCTCGCCTTCGGCAAAGACGACACGCCGCGGGTTGGCACGGACCTTGGCGAAGATCATCTCGAGGCCGGCCGCGGTCGGATCGAGGCGGCCGCGCAGGCTGCGCTGATAGGCGGCCATGTCGGTGATCGGCTTGCGCGCCACCCCGCACTCCATCGCCGCCTTGGCGACCGCCGCCGGCACCGCCGAGATCAGCCGCGGGTCGAACGGCGCCGGTATGATGTAGTCGGGGCCATAGGTCAGGCGCTCGCCGGAATAGGCGGCGGCGACCTCGTCCGGCACATCCTCGCGCGCCAGTTCGGCCAGCGCCTCGGCCGCCGCGATCTTCATCGCGTCGTTGATCGTCGAGGCGCGCACGTCGAGCGCCCCGCGGAAGATGTAGGGAAAGCCGAGGACGTTGTTGACCTGGTTCGGGTAGTCCGACCGTCCGGTGGCGATGATCGCGTCGGAACGGACGGCGCGCACATCCTCGGGGGTGATTTCGGGGTCGGGATTGGCCATGGCAAAGACAATCGGCTTGTCCGCCATCGAGCGGACCATCGCCTGATCGACGGCGTCCTTGACCGATAGCCCAAAGAACACGTCGGTGCCCTCCATCGCCTCGGCCAGCGTGCGCGCCTTGGTCTCGACCGCATGCGCCGATTTCCACTGGTTCATGCCGTCGGTGCGCCCGCGATAGATGACGCCGCGGGTGTCGCACAACACGACGTTGGACGCCGGCAGCCCCATCGTCTTCAGCAGTTCGACGCAGGCGATCGAGGCGGCGCCGGCCCCGTTGATAACCATCTTGGTCTGATCGAGCGAGCGGCCGGTCAGTTGCAACGCGTTGATCAGCCCGGCAGCGGCGATGATCGCGGTGCCGTGCTGGTCGTCATGGAATACCGGGATATCGAGCAGCTCGCGCAGCCGTTCCTCGATGATAAAGCATTCCGGCGCCTTGATGTCTTCAAGATTGATGCCACCAAAGGCCGGGTGCAGGTAGCGCACGCAGTTGACGAATTCGTCGACGTCGCGGGTGTCGATTTCGAGATCGATCGAGTCGATGTCGGCGAAGCGTTTGAACAGCGCGGCTTTACCCTCCATGACCGGCTTGGCGGCGAGCGCGCCGAGATCGCCGAGGCCGAGCACCGCGGTGCCGTTGGAGATCACCGCGACGAAATTGCCTTTTGACGTGTAGTCGTAGGCAGTACTCGGGTCCCGCTTGATGTGCAGGCACGGAAACGCGACGCCGGGCGAATAGGCGAGCGACAGATCGCGTTGCGTCGTCAACGGCTTGGTCGGGGCGATCGCGAGCTTGCCGGGGCGGCCGCTGGAATGAAACGACAGGGCCTCGTCTTCGGTCGTGCGTATGGTGCCGGTATCCATGCTGATCGACGCTCCTCGCCAAATCGAACCCGCTCGACGACGGCCGACGGCTTCTCGTCGGCGAGAGTTTAAGGAGCGCACTCCGCAGCGTCAAAGCCGTGCTCCGCGGGTCGCCAATGACGCGGGCGGATGCGCTTGAATTCATCCGCGGGATCGCGGTTACTGATGCCGATGATTGATGACGACATGCCGGAATTGCCGGGTCGCCGGCATGGGTAGCGCGCTCGTGCCAGTCGCGACGATGTGGCGCGCACGGCGGTTTTTGCGCGTCGTCGGGAATCGCTCTCTAATGCGGCCTGTCCGGCGCCGATGATCACCGAGTTTGGCGAAGAGCGTCAGCGCCGCCTAGTCCTCGATTATTTTGGGGGCGGCTCCCAGCTGCGGTTGTTGCGGCGCACCCCGACCTTCGGCTCTCCGGTGTTTGTCGTCGATTTCGACCGCGGGGTCCGCCATTTCCGCACCTTAGGTTCGTTCGGCAGCAGCATCCAGGTCACCGAGCAGTCGAGCATGGACCTGCTCTACCCGGCGCGGCTCGTCTTTCATTACGAGCGGCTGATGTCGCTCTCCTTTGCGATGGGCCGGCAGGCGGTCACGGCATTATTGCTTGGCGTCGGTGGTGCGGCGATGTGGCGGTTTATGCGCGCCTACCTGCCCGATTGCGCGCCGACCCTGGTCGACGCCGACGAGGCGATCGTCTCGATCGCGCGCCGCTGGTTCTACCTGACCCAGCCCGTCACCGTCGAGCCGGCGCAGGAATTCGTCGCCGTGACGAATGCGCGCTTCGATGTTATCCTCGTCGATCTCTACAATTCGGCGGGACCATCCGAAAGCAACGGCCTGTTCTGGACGCGCTGTCTCGACGCACTGGCTCCAGGCGGCGTTCTCGCCATCAATTGGGCCGATTTTTCGGTCAACCCCGGGGTCCGGCCGATGGCCGACGCGCTCGGCGCGGCTGCTCAGGCGCGCGGTCTAGCACCGATCTACGTCACCCGGCGCGGCTTTCGCGACAACCTCGTGCAGTACGTCCCGACCGAGCCCGGCATTGACGCCGAAGCCATCACCGACGTGCATGCCCGCTTCGTGCTGCAGCACCGCCCGCCCGATCGCGGCCGCGGCATTCTCGAAAACTGCGTCGTGACGACCCGCTTCCCGATCGACTAATCGCCGCGGGCTGCCTCGGGGAAATTGATCCCGAAGACACAATTGCGCGCATACCTCGGATGAGACAATTCGAGGTCGTCTTGCGCGGGCTTGATGGGGTGGAAGGCCCCCTGACGGCGCCGCGGGAGCAGATCGCGGCGCTGGACAAACCGATCCTGGCATGGCATCGGGCCAACCCGTGCAGCCGCCGGCTGAGCGGGATCGCCGGCTTTGACCATTCTCTCGAGCGCCGCGGCACGCCGTCCTGTTATCATCTGTTTCTCAGGTCCGGACTCAAGCGGTCTCAATTACTTGATCCTGATCCTGTTTCTCGCGCGCCAGCCGCAGCAAGCATTGAGCGGGTCAGCGCAGGTCGCGGCCGGCGGCGTCGCCTGCGAGGAAGAGGTTCGGCTTCAGAAAGAACGACAGCACCAACGCGCCATGAGGCGAGCGTGCCAGATGCCGGTTGCCCTTCGGCCGCCACACGTAATTGCCGGCGCGGACCTCGCCCTCGTCGTCGATAAGGCTGCCTTCGATGACAAAAGTCTGCTCGATCTCGACATGCTCGTGCAATGCCAGCTCGGCGCCGGGCTGCCAACGGAAGAGTGCGGTCATCAGCCCGGTCTCCGGGTCATCGAGCAACACCTTCATGTCGATACCCGGGCACGGCGTCGGTTTCCACGGCAGGCCCTCGACCTCGACATAGCGCGAGGCCAACGGCCCCAGTGCTTCCGCGTGCTTCAAAAACGGTGTCGTGGCGGTCATCGGCGCTTCCTCCATTGCTGCGGGCGTAATCATAGCGCGATTACCCACGGCTGCTCGCCGATTGCCGGTGCGGCGTGGGAGCATTGCCGCTTTTTCGATTCATGACCCGACGGACGAGCGCCGCTACGGTCTCGCTCATGCACATCGGAAACCTCGCATCGAGAATGTTTCTTGCAGCAGCACTGGCTGTCGCATCAGCCGCATCCGCCGCGGCGGGCCCCGATCATTGGGGCGGGCATGGCGGCCGTGGTTGGCATGGCGGCCCCGGCTGGCACAGCGGCGGCCGTGTCGGTTGGTCCGGGCACGGTTGGCGCGGGTCGGGTTGGCGCGGGCCTTACCGCCCGGTCTATGGCTGGCGCGGCTATGGCTGGCGCGGCCGTGGTTGGTGGCCCCCGGTCGGCGGCGCTGGCTGGTGGGGCGGTGGCCCGGCATGGGGCTGGAACGGGTATGGCTGGTGGTGGGGCGCGCCTGCGATCTATGCCTCGTACGGGGTCTACGGCGGGTACCCCTTTGTGACCGCGCCGCCGGCGGTCTACTACCCGTCGCCGCGCC